>JAPLSM010000022.1 GCA_026398635.1 Spirochaetota bacterium
GTTGGTTGGCCTCAGCGCTGCGTGCCGTGTAGGAGTATGACCGCATCTGCCGGCGTTTGTGCAGGTTCAGGCCGATATCCAAGAGCATGTTTGTGTCGATGGTCGCGCACGAGGTGAAGGATCCCCTCGCCACGGCCGAGGGGTGGCTGAACCTGGTGCTGACGGGCGCGGCGAAGGTCGACCGGGACGAGGAGCGCCGCATGCTCGAGCGGGCCATGGTGAACGAGCTGCTGAGCCTCACGACCATCGAGACCGGCCGGTTCCAGTTCCACCGTACGCCGCAGGACCCTGCCGCGGTGGCAGCCGAGGTCGTTGCGGTGCTCCGGGAAAAGGCGGCGGAGAAGCGAGTGACGCTGATGGTGGAAGGCGGTACGGGAGCGGCCGCGGCAGGCTCTCCGGCCGTGCTCGAAGTACACGCCCGAGGGCGGCTCGGTAGCCGTGAGCACGGGCCGAGACGGGATGTACGCGACGATCGCCGTCCGCGATACGGGCCTCGGGCTTTCGGCCGAGGACCGTGACCGGGTGTTCGAGGAGTTCTACCGAGTCCGCAGCGAGCAGACCCACGGCATCACGGACACCGGCCTCGGCCTCTCCCTGGTGAAGCGGCTCGTCGAGCAGCATCAGGGATTCATCGCCGTCGATTCCGAGCCGGGGAAGGGCAGCACCTTCACGGTGCGCCTGCCGGTGGAGGGTTTTAGGGGAGCGGGGGGCATCCCCACGCCGCGGAGACGTCCATCCCGTCAGAGAAGCTTGAACGTCTCTTCGTCGAGACCTGCCTGTTTCAGGATAGATCTGAAGGTTCCGGAGGGGACATCGCCGGGGTGCATCGCGACGTAGGTCTGGCGTCCATCGGGGTGCCGCAGAACGATGTGGGAACCAGCCCTGCGCTTCTCCACGAAACCCGCGCGTTTCAGTTTGCGGAGCACCTCGTCAGACTTGTACGGCATCGGGGATTTCGATCTGGGTGAAGAAGACGGCGGGCTCCTGCCGTATTTCTTCGCCGTTGGCCCGCTTCTCGGCAAGCCACGCCTGGAGCAGCTCGGTCACCGCTTTCCGAGCTCCTTCCAGACCCTCCCCGTGCGTCGTCAGATTCAGCGTTGGAACGATCGCGTAATACCATCCGGCCGGAAAACCCGGCTCGCGGATTTCCTCGAAAAGGATGGAAAATCTGTCCATGCAGTCAGTGTACCACTCATGATCCGCCGGGTCAAAGAGGTCGGTCGCATCACCTTCACCGTGAGGTTTCCGCTCGGGGCGCAGGGGCGGGCGAGCGATTGTACGGGGTGTCTTCGTGATCGATGACCTCCTGCTCCACTCCGATGCCGGTCTCGGCAATCGCCGTGGCAAGGTCTCGAAGGTCACCCGACGCATGCTCCCGCACGTGGGACAGCCTCGCCTTCTGGGTGCGGTCCAGCGTATAACCGTACCGGGCGAAACGTCGGTGCAGGGCTGCCGACATGAGCCACGGGGTGACGGTCGTACCCACCGCCTCCTGGATTTCCAGAAGGATGAGGATCCCGTCAGGATCCAGGTCGCCGTAGTGGTACAGCCGGGCGCCGGCTTCGACGCACCGGCGCAACAAGGCGGTGACGGCCTCGTTGGGGTGGCCCGCCGTATACACGATCGCCGCCGTGCCGGGCGGAAGCGCTCGACGGTGGCCCTGACCGGCTTCGCCTGCCAGCACGTGGAATGTTTCCTTGTTTTCTACCGAGAGGACCACCGGGCCCCGCGAGGGCCGGATCTGCGCCTCCGTCGACACTGCGAACTCGATCGACCTGATCCGTACTACGCTGGAGATCGGCAGCGAGAGGATCTGTCCCCGGCACTCCCACGGTGTGTCGTTGCCATCGAACAGGATCCTGCCCCAGAGGGCGAGGCCCGCCTCGGGATACGATCGCGCGAGGCCGAGCCGTGCGGACACCACGGCGTCGCCCATGGCGCGCGCCAGGCGGTCGGCGACGGGCAGCAGGTGCTCCAACCGCTTGGTGTCTCCGTAAAGACGGGCGCTCAGCGCACGGAGGGGGCTCGCCGTGGCCTCACCCGGCGTCAGGGAGAACAGGCAGGCAAGGTCCTCCAGCTCCCGTGTGTCACGCACGGCGACGGGGTGGCCCGCCTCAAGGCGCGGCCTCAGGTAGGCGGCAAGGGCCGCCAGGGCCGGGCTCGACCACGGCGGTCGGTCGAGGACCGCGATCATCGCGCGGGCAACGGTCTGCGGTGACGGGATCCCCAGGGCGGCGAAGAGTGCGGTCGGGTCTTCCAGGTAGAGTGCATCGAGATCGTCTCCCTCGCGGAACCGCTTCCATCGAGCTGAGAGGATCCCGGCCGTCACCAGCTCATCGACCGCGTCGAGGAAGTCGTTCTTGGCCGAGACGTCGGAGTTGATGCGCGGAAAGGCCTCGTCCCAACCGGCCTTGCGCAGCTTCCTGCCTCCCTGGTAATGGGCGCTGGTGGGGTAGGACTCGGCGAATATCGCGAGTATCCGCCGGGCGAGCTCGGTCATGGAGCAGCCTCGTGCTCCATGATGGCGTAGTCGCGGACGAAGGCTTTGGTGTTGCGCCGCACCACCAGGTTCGTCCTGTCCATGTGGGGGGCGATGGATTCGATCTTCTCCGTCGGGACGGCGGTTACGACCTGAATCGCCAGCTTGCGGAAGAAGGCGATCATGGTGCCGATGCGCTCGTCGTCCATCTTGCTGAAGGCCTCGTCGAAGAGCACCAGCCGTATGGCGCCGGGTGCGTCCTTGTAGAAACGGAAGAAACTGGCCGCGATGGCCACGTAGTAGGGGGTCTGCGTCTCTCCCCCCGACTTCTCCCGCAGCACGCGCGAGAGCAGGGACTCCAGCGCCTTGCCGGTCTTCTCGTCCAGCGCGTCGGTGTGGCGGATGCGGATGTCGTAGACGAAGTACTGACGATAGTCGCACAGCTCGCGCACGGCGGGGTCGTCCAGCTCGTGGGTGAGGACGTCGGTGAACAACCGCTCGATGCTCTCCCGTTCCTCGTCGCTCTTCAGCGTGGAGAACAGCGTCCCCTCGAGGTCTCGGATCTCGGCCGCCGACGAGATGGCCGAGAGGAGCCTCTGCTTCTCGGGGTTGCGGGCGATCGAGAAGCGGTACTGGTCCTTCCCGAACCGGATGGTCTCGAGGATGTGGTTGATCTCCTTGAAGCTCTCCTCCGCCTCCACCAGGTACTCGTTCAGGCGCGAGACGAAATGCTCGCGGAACTGCTTCTCGGCCTCCGCGCGCGCCCGGCTGATCCGGTCGCGGTACTCGGGCAGCTCTGTCTCGCGGTAACGGGAAAGCCGCTGGAGGTAGTCTCGGGATTCGTCGTCCTCGAGCCCGAGGATCTCGTTCTCGTCGTGGTTGTACCGCTGCTTGGCTGCCCGCAGGTCCGTGCGGGCCTTGTCCAACCGGGTACGGAGGCCCGCGTGGGAGGATTCGTAGCGCCGGATCATGTCCCCGATGTCTATGCGGCCATCGGCCTGCCGGCGCTCGCCGCGCATCCGCTCATCGTAGTACCCGACGAGGTCTGCTTCATCGGCCTGGTGGGCAGCCAGGAATCCGCCCAGCGCCGATCCCCGACGCTCCCGGTCCGCGTCTTCTCCCTGGAGACGGACGCCGAGCATCTCCACCATGCTCCGAAGCGATCCGATGCGCTCCCGTAGGTCTCCGACGGTCTTCTCCGCGGCTCGAATGCTGTCCGCCAGGGTGGCGATCTGGGTCCGCACCACCTCGAAGGAGCTGGTGTCAACGGAGGCAATCTGCCGGTCGAGCTCCTCGGCCTGCAGCCGGGCGGTTCGCAGGCGTTCGTCGGCGGAGGCCAGCTCCTCGATCACCGGGAGCTGACGCAGGACCCGGGAGATGATCTCGATCCGCGCCTGTGCCTCGCGCGTTGCGGCAAGGAGGGTCTCGATCCTGCGTCCGCGCTGGTCGATCCCCTCCCGCACCTCCTGCAGCCTCCGCTCGCGTGCCTCCCGGCCGATGTACCAGCGCCGGTATACCTCCTCGCGGATGCGCGTCGCGGTGTGGGAGGAGTAGCGCATGCAGTCCACGGTGATCGAACGCTCGTGCTGCTTCAGCGTGGCGATGTCCGCGCGGATCACGTCGCCCATGAGGAACGCGGCGTAGCGGCGCGCGGCGGGGGTGCTCGCCTCCACCACCTCGGCCAGGGACCCGGGGTGGACCTCCTCGTCGCGGATGGCGGCGAGGTTCGGCAGTCCCACCCCGGCCGTCCGGGCCGGCAGGCCATGGTAGATCTCGAGGGCCCGCTGGAAGTCGGCTTCGGGCACGAGGACGTTGAAGCGCTGAGTGTTGAGCCAGCCCTCCACGGCGTCGTGCCACGATGCGTCCGTCACCTGCAGCAGGTCGGCGAAGATCGCCGCGGGGATACCCGCCTTCTCCACCGCCTCCTTCAGCTCCATGGCCGGCTCGGGATGGCGCAGCACGCCCGCGGCGAGCTCCTTCTCCTCGGCGTACAGCGCGGCAAGCTCCTCCTTCGCTCCCTCGATGTCCAGGGAGGCCTGCACTACGGTGCGAGTGGCCGACTCCTGCTCGCGAGCGAGCGCCTCGGACTCAGCGGCCGGGTCGTCCTGCAGCGCGCGGCCCAGCAGGGCCCGGCACTGGTCGATGAGCAATGCGCGGCGCTGCACCCGCGCCGCCTCCTCCGCGATGCGCCGCTCGAGGTCGGCGCGATCGCGGCGCAGGCGCTCGTAGAGCCGGTGCTGCTCGTCCTGCGCCAGGGCGAACTGCAGCTCCTGCCGCAGCGCGTCCAACCGGTCCTTGCGTTGCTGCTCCATGGAGAGAGCGTCATCGGCGTTCGTCAGCCCGGTCTGGGTCCTCTCCTGCTCGCGACGGGTCGCGGCCACCTGGGCCACCTGCTCGTCGACCTGGAGCCGGATCCGCAGGTACTCCTGCCGCAGGATCTGGCGGGCTGCCTGGGCCACCGCCGTCGTCAGGGCCGCGATCTCGCCGAGCCGCTGGATCCTCTGCTCGACCGTCAGAGCTTCGCGCTCCGCGGCGCGGTAGTTCTGGAGGTTTTCCTTCATGGCGCCCACGTCCACGTTGTGCTCTTCGAGGATATAGTTGCACACGAAGTCGTGCACGGAGGTGAAGGGCGTGAAGCTCACCGACCGGACCACCGCCTCCAGGTAAGGATTGAACTCCACGCCGCGGCGGTGCACGCCGAGGAGGTGGGTGAGGCGGCTGTTGTATTCCCGCTTGGTGGCGCACAGGCATCCGCCCATCTGCTTCACCGCGTCCCGGAAGACCCGGGGCTCCAGCAGCCGCCGACCGTCGTCCACCTTCACGTCGCCGAGCGTTCCGCCCTCCAGCAGCCACTCGTGCTCCCGGGCGTCCCCCTCGGTGAATGCCTCCACCATGATGCCGGCGCAGAAGCCGCGCTCCCCTTCGCCGAACTCGAGGATGACGTGGCTGATACAGTCCCCCCGCAGGTAGTCCAGGGAGTCCGCTCCGACCTTGCAGCGGCAGTAGCTCTCCAGGCTGCGGGCCGTCCTGCGGTCACTGGCCGCCGCGTTGAAGTGGATCTTACCCACCTGGGCCACCAGGGCGTACTGTATGGCGTCGATGATGGTGGACTTGCCGCTGCCGTTGTCGCCGCCGAGGAGGGTCGCGGGCCCCATCTCGATCACCGCGTCCGTGAAATAGTGCCAGTTCACCAGCCGGACCCGCCTCAGGATGAGCATCACTCCTCCGCCTGCTCCGGCTCCTCGACCTGAGCGGCGTGCGCCGTCTCACGGAGGCGGGCAGCGGCCTCGTCCACCGCCATCCCGTCGAGGGCGAACGGAATGCTGGGGTAGAGGATCACCGTGGCCTCGGGGTCCGATTCGCTTCCCACAACCCGGATGAGCCGCAGGACCTGGAAGCGCCGCAGCATGGCCAGGTAGCGCGTCTTCTTCCACGTGGCGTCCGCCAGCACCCGGTACTTCTCTATGATGTCCTGCTGCCGCACGGTGCGCTCCCCATGGAGGGAGATCTCTCCCGCCTTCTCCTCGAAGAGCAGGCGCAGGACGAGGAGCAGGAGGCTCTCGTCCTTGGAGAGGCTGTGGCGGGCCGACGGCGGGCCCTGGAAGGCGACAACGCCGAGCATCTCGTCCCGGCGCAGACCCCAGCCGGCGATGGCGAGGTACTTCTCCACAAGCTCGAAGTTCGACGTGACGAAGCGGTAGGAGGGGGCATGGTGCTCGATGCCCCGAACGAGGAAGCTCTCGGTGAAGAGGAGGTTCAGCGCCACTCGGAGGCGCTCCAGCTCAGTGTCGGAGAGTCTCCCGAAGTCAGACAACGGCGCGCCTCCGCGTGAACCGGTGCGATCGGAACCGGAACCGACCGACCGTCACCTGTCCGTCCTCCCACTCCACCGCGTACGGGAACGGACCGTCGCGGGCCTCCGCGTAGTCCGCCGCGTAGATCAGCCGCACGTAGCTGTCCACGTCGTCCACCATGGCGCGCGCATCGCAGGAGGACCCGGGCGCCGCACAGAATCGGGAGAGGAACTCCGCGATCTTCCCCGGGGTGAGCTGGTGGGCGATCCGCAGGCGCAGCTCCGCGGCGGCGACCTCCGCCTCGGCGTCCTCGGGCGCGGGCAGGACCAGGCCCGGTTCCGCGACCTCGCGGAGCCGGCGGGTGTAGAGCGACTCCCGCGCCAGGTGCCGCAGCCGGAAGACCCCGTGCGCGAGTTCGGCGCCGCCCTCGAGTTCTTCCCGCGAGAGGGCGCGCACGATCCGCGCGATCTTCCCCTGGAGCGAGGAATCCGCGTGGAGCTGCGTGCGGATCCGCTCGGTCGAGATGCGCGAATAGCGACGGTTTTTATCGTCGATGCTCTCGAGAATGGGATCGATGCCCTTCAGCTCGTCGCGGATCTCCACGAGCATCTCCCTGACCCGCTCCCTGCTGGAGGCCACCGTGGTGCGCTGGATGGTCGCGAGCTTCTCGGCGGTCCTCGCCAACCAGGCCTCGTTCTTCAGGAACCCCCCGATGGCGCGCGCGATGCGCGGCCGGTAGCGGGAGAGGTTGTCCGAAGTCTTCAGGCGGGTATAGGCACGGTCGACGACCTCGTGCATGTACACGTCGTAGTGTACGCGGAGGATCTCGGGGATGGGGGCGTCGAGGCGGAACATCTCCTGGACGTGGCTCTTGATGTTCTGCTCGAGCACCTTCAGGGACTCCACGAGAAGGCGTGTGTGCCAATGCGCGTTGAGCACGGTGTGTTCCCCGTTGTCCCTCGCCGCGTCGCCGCACAGGGAGGAGTAGACGGCCACGATGTGGCTCTCGTATTCAACCGAGGCGCCGCGCTCGATGGCGTCCAGCGCCTCCAGGAAGGGCCGCGCGTGGGCGCAGAGGTTCACCACCCGGGTGAAGTCGAGCTGCTCCTCCTCCGAGACCCATCCGTAAGAGACGAGCTTGCGGAGGAACAGGGTCGCCAGGATGCGCGGCTCGGGTCCGGCGGCTTCAGCCTCGGGGTCTTCCTCCTTCTCCACCTCGTCGGCCGCGTCGAGTCCCGCGAAGTACTCGGCGAACCGGGCCACAACCAGCTCCCGCTCGACGCCGGACCGGTAGTCCATGAAGAGGCGGTAGTACAGCAGCAGGAGCGCGGCGTAGTGGCGCCGGTTGGGCGACGCGAGGGGGATGAAGAACGCCTGGGGCAGTCGGGTGAAGATCGATTCCATCGGATCCCGTGTCCATGCATACCATATCAATGGCGGAATGAGCAGGGTGCTTGGGCGCCCCCCCCCTCAGGTCCCGACGCGGTACTCCCGCGGTAGAAAAAAACCGGCGTTGCACGTACCATGAAGTGGATGCGGGACAGCAGAGCGGACCGGCTCGGATTCCACCTCGAAGGCGGCGGCGCTCATACCAGCCGCACCATCATGCTCGCCGAGCTCACCGACCTCTTGGCGAGCGTGACGGACCTCGATGCGCCGCAGCGGTCGTACCGACGGGCCGTTGAAGACGACAACTGCCTGGGCAAACGGTCTCGCATGACCAGGTCCCTCACGTTCAAGCACCTGGCTCAGCTCTACGCCCTGGATCCCGACATTCTGCTCTTCCGCGCGCTGCGCTGCTTCTGGTCGAGGGATGCTGCGGCGCAACCGCTCCTCGCCCTGTTGTGCGCATACGCCCGCGATCCGCTTCTGCGCGCGAGCGCCCCGCTCGTCCTTGGAGCCCGCGAAGGCGCGCCGATCGCCCGCCCACAGATGGAGGCTCTCCTGGAGCGGCGATTCGGTGCCCGGTTCAGCCCCGTGACGCTGACCTCGAGCTCCCAGAACCTCCTTGCGAGCTGGGTGAAGTCCGGACATCTCTCGGGCGTCAAGTGGAAGATGCGCTCCAGGGCGAAGGCGACGCCGGGCTCGGCAGGCTATGCGCTGCTCCTCGCTCACCTCAGGGGAGAGCGGGGACGAGTGATAGAACCATCGATTTTTTTGGCGAAGGTTTTGCGGAGGCTGCTACGGCCTCGGGCTGTCGTGAGCATCTCCGGCGAGCTGCCTCTACCAGTTGCCTGCTCCAGAAAGACACCGCCGTCCATCGAGCAAGACGCAAGCTCGACCTTGAGCGAGGAATACGGGAAACCTGTCTCGCAGAGCGCAGAAAGGTATCGATGCGCATGACAAGGGGGTTGAAGAGAGGTTCAGTTCAGCGCGCTCGGATCGAGTCCCGGCGGTGCCCTGCCGA
>JAPLSM010000459.1 GCA_026398635.1 Spirochaetota bacterium
GTCGAATGCCGACTCGAAGTTGAGCAGGGGAACCCCGAGGGCAGGGAACTCGCCCGGCGTGACCATGAGGTCGGCGAGGATGCCGGTGTAGACCGCGCGCAGCTTCTCGGATGCGAAGAAGCGCCCCATGAGCTCTGCGGCGGAGAGTGAACCGAATCGCTTGACGGGCAGGTAGTTCAGGGCCATCCGGAGTCGATCCAGCGCAGGCGCGCGGCCGTCTGTGGCCTCCGAGCGACGATTGAGGGATACCAGCCGCTCCATCCGCCGGTAGAACCGGTAGTAGCGATCGAGACCCCGTGCCTCCTCGGGGAAGAGGCGCTCGAGGTGATCCTTCCGCCACAGCTCTCCCTGGTACACGGCGGGTCGCCACAGCGCGAAGTCGGGAAAGACGATGCCGCGGTCGCACGGCTCGGTGACGAGGTTCCGGACGCGGTCTGCCGGCACGCCGATCTCCGTGAGGATCCGCGCCCCCGCCTCCCCGGGGCCGAAGCCTTCGAGGAGCAGCGGGCCCAGGTCCCACGAGAACCCGTCCCTCGTGATCGTCGCCGTCACGCCGCCCGGCTCGGTGTACTGCTCGTACACGGTAACCCGGTGACCATCCCGTGCCAGGATGGCGCCGGCCGTGAGGCCCGCCATCCCGGACCCGATCACCGCAACTCGTTTCGCCTCGGTTCCCATGGGCCTAGATCCCGAGCTCTTCCAGCTTCTTCCGGTTCTCCGCCGCCTTCTGGGGCGACAGGTCGTACCGGCGCCAGAAGATGATCGTCATCACCAGCACCAGGAGGGCCGGGACGATCGCGGTGTGCACCCGAATACCGAAGATCATGAGCCTCCACCCCTCGGGGTTCGCGGCCTGCTGGCCGGCCAGCGTGGGCTTGCCCTCCACGAAACCGGTCGCGATGTGCGCCACCGCGATCACGGCCGCCTTGAGGGCTTCGCCGAAGCGAGTGATGAAGGTCTGGAACCCGTAGTAGATCGACTGCTCGCGCTTGCCGGTCCTCACCGCCGCGTCGTCGAGGACGTCGCCCATGGTGGGCGGGTCCATGAACCACTGCCCGCCCAGGCTCACGCCGAAGAGCGCGAGGGTGGCCATCCATTGCCACCGCGTGACCGCGAAGACCATCGGCACGAACGACGCGGTCATCAGGAGACCGGCGACGATGCTCATCTTCCGGTTGTCGTTCACCTTCTGCGAGACCGTGACCCATAGCGGCGTAGAGACGAGCGCGCCCACGAGCATCGAGCCCATGATCAGGGGGAGGCTCTTGTTCTCCGGGTCGTCCAGGATGTAGCTGATCACGTACATCGCCGACGCGTTGACCATGGCCACGGCCGCCTGGTAGCCGAAGAAGAAGAGGTACTTCACCCGTACGAGGCGGTTCGAGAGCACCTTGCGCGCGACCGCAAAGAACGGCTGGGCGGCGTCGCCGGCGCGAGCCTGGTTCCGCGCATACTCGGCGCGCAGGCGTTTGGTCTCGTACACACCCGGAAGAAGCAGCGCGAAGAGCAGGAAGCCGCCGCCGAACGACACGAGTGCGCCCTGGCGGTAGCTCTCAGGGTGGTTCTGGTTGACGATCATCCCGGTGATCACGAAGGCGAGGACGAGCCCGAGGATGCCCAGGAGCGTTCCCCAGCCCTGCACCGCGCGCCGCTCCTCAGGCTTGCGGAACTTCACCGGGAAGAGGGACGTCGCGTTGATATCGTAGACGGTGAAGAAGGTGTCGAACAGCAGGAGCGATCCGACGTACCAGGCGAAGATCTTCCACGTGTCATCGGGTGGATGCCAGCGAAGCGGCACGAGGAAGATCACGAGGTACGAGACGATCCAGGGGATGCCGCCGATCAGGATCCAGGGGAAGCGATGGAAGTGCCGCCGGCGCTGCCACGGCATCTTGATCTTCTCCA
>JAPLSM010000292.1 GCA_026398635.1 Spirochaetota bacterium
GCCTCGCGGTCGGCCTCGTAGACGGGCGCGTACCCGAAGTTCATGAAGGTCCACGTTGAATCATGGTGGAGTATGCCGAACCCCTGGTACATGAGCCGTCTGATGAACTTCCTGAAACGTGGATGTGTCTCACAGAACTTCATGTACGGTCCTTGCAGTTTCTTCACAATCGTATTCTTCACTCCCGCGCCCTCCCTGCGGTCAGCGATGCTGTCATTCTACAATGCCGGGATCGCGGTGTCCCGGGCGCGACGCCGCACGATGTCGCGCGGGCAGGGGTGCGTGGGTGCTCCAGGCGAACAGCGCGATCACCATGCCTCCTATCAGCGCGGTGGATGCGGCGACCAGCCAGAGGACGTCCCAGTAGCCGCCGGCCAGCGTGAAGGCGAGGTGCACGAGCGGCGCGCCGACGAGGATGACGAGCAGTGGCCAGTCGTCGCGCCAGGACAGGCGGTCCTTCATCCGGCCGCGCCAGACCAACGCCAGGAGCAGCGCCGGCACCGCGACGTGGATCGCCAGCATGATCCATTCCCCGACGCTCCCCCTGCCCAGGAGCGGTTCGAGCCACAGCAGGAACCTCGACAGCGGACTCACCATCGTACCGAGCGCGAGCAGCATCGCCAGGACGGGGTACAGGTACCCGACGAGCGGCCGGTAGCCGGACCTCCGGTGCCACCACCGGCCGAGCAGGAGGTACGCGGCGGCGTAGCCGCACAGCAGCACCCAGCCCGAGAAGTTGTAGACCGGCTCGGCGTAGAGGGTGACGTCGCCCGGACCCGGGAACCACGACCACCGCCCGATGGTTCCCTCGGCCGTGGAGAAGACCTGGCGGATGGCCAGGGGATCCAGGGTGAAGTCGAAGAGCACGCCGGAGAGTCCCGCCACGAAGGGCTTGCTCCAGTCCGGCATCTCCATGCGCGAGGCGAGCCGCAGGGTCGCCCAGACCACGAGATACTCCACGACCGGCACGGAGAGCGGCACGTTGAACACCATGACGAGGGACCTGCCGTACCCGTACCACCCCACCAGCGTGGCGAAGTTCTCGTAGACGGCCGCGTAGAGAAAGACGAAGCAGACCATCTCGAGGAGCACGGAGGCCGGGTGCTCCTCCCGCTTCACGATGTAGAGCGCGGTGGCGACGGCGACACCGAGCACGAGGACGTCCTGGATGATCCAGGCAGGGACGATGGTGAAGGTTCCTATAACGACAGCGTAGCATCATTTCGATGTGATGGTTTATCTGGCTGTGGCCTTGACATTAATGCCCATTTGGCTATATTGCCAAATCATCATGGATAAACAGATAGCAGCCCGGCAGAAATCGCGAGCGCTCGTTTTCAAGGCCCTCGCTCACCCCAGCCGGCTCAGCATCGTCGAGGCGCTGGTCGAACGGGAGCACTGCGTGAACGAGCTGACCGACCTCCTCGGCGTCGACGCCTCCACCACCTCCCGGCACCTCGCCATTCTCCGCAACGCCGGTCTCGTTTCCGACGAGAAGCGCGGCGCGTGTGTCTACTATCGGCTGCAGTGTACGTGCGTCCTGACGTTCATCGAGTGCGTCGAATCGGTCATCACCCGCCGGGCGGACGAGGCGGCGGGCGTTCCGTTCGAACCCGCGCCGTCTTGCCGGGCCTGAGTCACGAGGAATCAACATGGAACTGAAGAAGGAGTGGAAACCGCTCCTCGGGATCCTCGCCCTGTTCGCCGCGGCCTATTGGCTGCCCCTCGGGGTGCCGCGGTTCGACAACGCGCTCCGAGAAGCGTTCGAGCTCGTGAAGTGGTACGCCCGGGAGCACGTGCTGCTGTGCCTGGTTCCGGCATTCTTCATCGCGGGAGCCATCGGAGTGTTCGTGAGCCAGGCCTCGGTGATGAAGTACCTGGGACCGAAGGCGAACAAGGTCCTCGCCTACGGCGTGGCATCGGTGTCCGGCACCATCCTCGCAGTCTGCTCGTGCACTGTTCTGCCGCTGTTCTCGGGCATTTACCGCATGGGGGCTGGCATCGGCCCGGCAACGGCATTCCTGTACTCGGGCCCCGCCATCAATGTGCTGGCCATCGCTTTCACCGCCAGAATCCTCGGCCTCGAGATGGGCATCGCTCGCACCGTCGGTGCGGTCGGCTTCAGCGTGGTGATCGGCCTCTTGATGCACCTCATCTTCCGCAAGGAGGAGCAGGCAAAGGTCGCGGCGTGGGCTGACATGCCGGAGCCCGAGGTGAAACGCCCGCTGTGGCAGAACGCCGTATTTTTCTTCGCGATGGTCGCCATTCTCGTGTTCGCGAACTGGGGCAAGCCGGATGCCATAACGGGCGTCTGGCACACGATCTGGTCGATGAAGTGGGCGATCACGGCCGCAGCCGCGGCGGGGCTCGGCGCCGTGCTCGTGGCGTGGTTCGGCATCGTTTGGTGGAAGGTCGTGGCCGTGGCTGTGCCGACCGCCGTCCTCGCGCTGCTGTTCCCAGCGATGCCGCAGCTCGCTTTTGGAGTGGCTGCCCTCGGGCTCTCGATCGTCCTCGCCACGGACAAGAGTGAGGGAGGCACGTGGTTCACGACCTCGTGGGATTTCGCGAAACAGATCTTCCCGTTGCTGTTCATCGGGGTGTTCTTCTCGGGTCTCTTCCTCGGACAGCCGGGAAGGGAAGGCCTCATCCCGTCGTCATGGGTCGCCAGCCTCGTGGGCGGGAACTCGTTCGGTGCCAACCTGTTCGCATCGGTGGCAGGTGCGCTGATGTACTTCGCCACGCTCACCGAGGTGCCGATCCTCCAGGGGCTGCTTGCCAACGGCATGGGGAAAGGACCGGCCCTCGCGTTATTGTTGGCAGGCCCCGCGCTATCGCTGCCAAGCATGATCGTTCTGATGCGAATTCTAGGCTGGAAAAAAGCACTCACCTACATCCTGCTCGTGGTGGGCATGGCGACCGTCACGGGCATGGCCTACGGCGCGCTGTTCCCCGCGTAATGAGTGCGCGGAAAGGAGTGGATGATGAAGATTGAGGTCCTCGGGACCGGGTGTCCCAAGTGCCAGAGCATGGAGCAGAACGTGCGCAAAGCCCTGGCTGAGCTGCAGGTTCAGGCGGAGGTCGTCAAGGTGACGGAAATCAATGACATGCTCGCCCGGGGCGTCATGTGGACACCGGCGCTGGTGATCGATGGCAAGATCGTGCTGCAGGGAAAGATCCCGACCGT
>JAPLSM010000228.1 GCA_026398635.1 Spirochaetota bacterium
GACGCTCTTCGGCGGCGCCGTGGGCGCGCAGGCGAGCTGGCTCCTCACCCGCGATCTCCGTCTGACCGCAGAGGTCGGCGCGGCCGGATGGCGGAACAATACGCGACCCTACCTGAATTACTTTGGCGTTTTCGCCGGAGCAGGTATTGTGCTAAAGTACTGATGCAGGAGCGTGTCATGGGCAGGATGCTGCAAGTTCTCCTCTCCGCCGGACTCACGTTCGCCCTCGCCGGGAGCGCCACCGCCGCAAACGGCACTGCCGGCGCAGCGTCGATGCCCCCCTAGAAGGAGAACGCGGGTACCGGCCAGGATCCCTCGCTGCTCGGCGCGATAAACAAGGTGAAGATGGACGCGGTGCGCAAGGCCGTGGTCGACCTGATCGGGGCCGCGGCCGAGCAGGCGAACCGCGGGACGCTGTCCGGGAAGCTCTACGAAACCCGCAATCCCAACGCCTATGTGGTCAACGAAAGCTTCGAGACGACCCGCAAGGACAAGGTCGGCGAGGACTACCTCGTGGAAGGCACGGTGCTCGTGCGCATGGAGGCCGTGGCCGCCACGCTCGATTCGCTGGGCCTGACCGGGAACGCGAAGGCGGCGGGGACCGGCGGCACGACGGCTGCCGCCGCGACGGGCACGGGAGGCGCGGGAGGGGCCGGGGCACCTGTCGGAACCGCAGGGGCCGACAAGCCGGCGCCGACCGCGGACGAGGAGCGGATCATCCGGGACTACGTCGAACACATGACCTGGATGGTCTACTTCGCCGAGCGGCAGGGCGTAGACCCTTTCGCCATGAAGGCCGCGGTGGGCATCGCCAACGAGTACCTCGCGTCGAACGCAATGGAGGTCGTGGACCTCGCCCAGATCGAGAAGCTGAAGAAGGACCAGCAGAAGGCCTGGGAGGCGGAAACCGGCGAGTCGATCGGGATCGTGCAGTGGATTGCGCAGAAGCTGAACGCCGACGTGTACCTGGAGATCGACGGCGCCACGGCGGTGACGAAGTCGCAGGCCCGATATTCCGCCACCGCGTCGATCATGCTCAAGATCTACGAGGCATCCACGGCGCGCCTGCTCGGCTCGGTTCCCTGGACCAGCCCGGCCAGCGCGTGGCAGCAGACGGAGGTCGCGGCGGTCAACAACGTGCTGCAGGTCTCTGTGTTCAAGGCCATGCCCATCGCGGTGGGCCAGGCGAAGACCAAGTTCGCCGCGGAGCTCAAGAACGGCATCAAGTACGGCCTGGTGCTGCAGCGGACCTCCGACGCGAAGGTGGTGACCGCGTTCCGCACCCGGCTGAAGGAGCGCGTGAAGACACTGAGGGTGGTCAGCCAGACCGACGACGAGACGAACTTCGAGGTGTGGATGGTCGGGTCGATCGAGGACCTCGCCGACCTCGTGGTCTCCGTCGCGGGCCGGGTGCCGGGGCTCGAGGGACTGCGGCAGGTGTTGCTGCGTGGCAAGAGCATTACGTTCAACACGGGGATGTGAACAGGGGCGTTGCCCCGAAGGCGATCACGCGATGAGAAGGAGTGCAGCCATGCTGAAGAAAGCCATTGTCCTGCTCGGCGCAGCGGCGCTCGTGGTTTCGTGCGCCTCGCAGCCGAAGGTCGAGAAGCCCGTGGTGACGAAGGAGGGCAAGGTCCAGGTGATCGACGACGTCTACCACCTGTCTCGCGAAACCCCGGACTGGATCTTCCTCGAGCCGGCCGAGATCGAGAAGACCTCCGAGTACAAGGACCTGTACGTGTTCAAGGGCGTGTCCACGGGCAAGGATATCAACGGCCTCCAGCTCTGGGTGAAGGGCTTCATCGTGTCCTCGGACCTGGCGAGGTTCGTCAGCGTGCGCGTGCAGGACAAGTTCGTGGGCGCGGCCGCGGGCGACACGGACAAGCTCGAGACCTACATGGAGAACGTGGTGAAGACCGTGAGCGAGGCCCAGTACTCGGGCGCCCGGATCGTGAAGCAGTACTGGTGGCAGGTCCGCAAGTCGAAGGCCGACGGCGGCATCGAAGATGTCATCGAGTACTACGTGCTGTACACCGTGGACAAGAAGCAGATCGACGCTGCCATCAAGCGGTCTCTCGAAGAGAACGACAAGAAGGCCAAGCCCAAGACCGAGGATGAGCAGACCGCCCGTGACCGGGTGAAGAAGGTCATGGAATCCGAGGGTCTCGGCAGCTGAGCGCGAGGCCGGCCGGGCTCACCGCGCCCGGCCGGCTCTTCTCATCCGGGAGGATCCCATGAAATCCCTCGTCACGCTCATCCTGCTGGCCGTGCTGACCGGCTGCGCCGGCGTCCCCGGCCTCGCCGCCCCGCCGGACTGGGTCGGGAACCCGCCCGGGCCGGATGCCGCGAACACCTTCTTCACGGGCGTCGGCACGAGCAGGGGCGGCGACCGGGCGGAGGCCGAGGAGATCGCCCGGGCCGATCTCCTCGACGGCATCATGCGCTACCTCGGGGTGAAGGTGACGACCGAGACGACCGCCGTGGCGAAGGCGTCCGTGGACGACTACCGGACCGAGGTGCGGCAGCAGCTGACCCAGGAGGGCGCGGGCCGAATCGCGGGGCTCACGGTGAAGGACCGGTACGTGGAGAAGGGGAAGGCGGGGGTCACCGTGTACCTGCTCGCACGGTACGTCACTGCGGACCTCGAGCGGGAGAAGCGCCGGCTCGAAGAGGTCTTCCGCGAGCAGCAGGAGGCGGTAGCGGGTCCCGAGCGCGAGGGCGCGGAGCTCGAACAGGCCGGCCGGCTGTACGAAGCGGCGCTGAAGTACCTCGAAGCGGCGACGGCGGCCTCGAAGTCGGACATCGACAATGCGGCCATCAAGTTCGAGCGAGCGATAAACGAAGCGAGGACGGCCCTCGAGCGCATCAGTCTCCTGAAGCTGAACGACAACCTGCGCACCCCGGCGGGCGCTGCGTTCGCGGAGCCGTTCCGCGTGAAGGCGGCGGGCGGCGCGAAGCCCGCGGACCCGGGCGTGCCCGAGGTGGCGCTCGCGGTGAGCTGGGCCGACTGGCGCACGGGGAAGCGGCAGGTCGCCTCCGCGCGCGTCAAGACCGCGGCGGACGGCGTTGCAGCGTTCGTCCATCCCGCGCCTGAGTTCGTGGGCGCCGAGACGGTGACCATGGGCATCGACATCGCCCCGTATCTGGAGGGATTCGGGAAGCTGACGAAGGACCAGCAGGGCATGGTGGACGGTCTGGAGGACGTCGCGGCCCGCAAGCGGGTCACGTTCAGCCTCGAGTCGTACTCTCTCGCCCGTGAGATCGAGACCGCCATCGCCGTGACCGCGCTCGACGCCGCAGGCTCGCCGCTCGGGGGTCAGGATTTCCCGGGAGGCGTCCTCAAGGCTCTGAACGCGGCGAAGTTCCGGGTGAAAGCGCTCGTCCTGGACCCGGCCGTCGTGTCGGGATCGGCGGACGCGGAGGTCATCGCCGCCGCGTCGAAGAAGGCGGGCGCGACGACGCGCCGGATCGTCTACGGAACCGCCCGGGTGGAAGGCACCGAGGCGGACAGCGGCATGTTCGTGGCGAAGGTGAGCGGCAGCGTGAAGGTCGCGGACGTGAAGACCGCAGAGGTG
>JAPLSM010000447.1 GCA_026398635.1 Spirochaetota bacterium
CGCATGAACCGGCGCGTGCGGCGGGAGCTGGAGATCGCGCAGCGCATCCAGCGGAACCTCCTGCCCGAGCGGCGGCGGGAGTTCCCCGGCGTGACCGCCAGCGCCGAGTACCTGCCCTGCGACGAGCTCGGCGGCGACATCGTCGGCGCCTTCCAGGTCGACGAGACACGCATCGCGCTGTACGGCGGGGACGTGAGCGGCCACGGCATCTACGCGGCCATGGTGATGAGCTACGTGAAGAAGCTCGTGGAGAGCTCGGTCAAGCGCATCCTCCTGAAGGGCCAGTACGTGGTGAAGCCGCCCGGCGCGGTGCTCACCTCGATCAACCAGGCCTTCATGGCGGAGATCAGCCTGGGCGATGCCGAGATCTACCTGACGCTCTTCCTCGGCATCCTCGATCTGCGCAACCTCGAGCTCGCCTACGCGTCCGCGGGCATCCACCGGGTGCCCCTCGTGCTCTCGGGCGGCCGGCTCGAGGAGCTCTTCACCGTGTCGGACTTCCCCATAGGCCACGTCGAGAGCCACGAGTACGAGACGCACCAGCGGCACCTCGGCCCGGGCGACTCCTTCCTCTTCGTGAGCGACGGGGTGGTGGAAGCCGATCACGACGGCGAAGCCTTCGGCACCGCTCGCCTGAAGGCGGAGGTCCTGCGCCTGGCCGGCGCGCCGGGAGGCCTGGACCTGCCGGCGCTCGCCGGCTCGGTCTCGGCGTACCTCCGCGGCCAGCCGCCCCGTGACGATATGTGTTTCCTCCTGCTCGACATCCAGTCGTCCCTGCCCCCGGTGATGTAGGAGCCGGGCGTGCGCATCGAGGTCATCGCCAGGCCGTCTTGTCCCGACGGCCGGGCCCTCCGCCTGGCCCGCTCCCTTGCGCGTGCCTTCCCGCCGGGCGTCCAGGCGATCGCCATCGTCGACGTGTATCTGCTCGATGGTGTGCCCGACCTACCGCGCGCGGAGCTCTCGGCCATCTTCTCCGACCCCGTCGCCCAGGATGCGTTCTTCGACGAACCGGCGGCCGTCTCCCGCTCCGTGGCTGCACCGGGTTGGGACCTCCTGGTCGAGGTGACCGCGCGCCCCGGGGTGACCGATCCCGTGGCGCTCACCGCGCGCGAGGCACTCGGCCACTCCCTCGGCGCCCCGCTGCAGCACGGAGCGGTCGTGCAGACCGCGGTCCAGTTCCTGATCGCCGGCTGGGGTTCGCCCGATGCCTCCCGGCTCGCGGGGTTCTTCCACAACCCGCTGGTCCAGGCAGCCGGGGTCATCACCCGGGCCGAGTGGGGCGCGGGGAAGCGCCCGGCAGCGCTCTATCCCCACCGAGTGCCCGAGAGCCGGCTGGACGTCGAAACCTTCGACCTGGCCGTGATGGACGATGCCCGGCTCGTGGAACTTTCCCGGGGCCGGCTGCTGGCGCTTTCACTCGACGAGATGAAGACCGTTCAAGCCTGGGCCGCGGGTCGGGGCGGACCGGTGACCGACGTCGAGCTGGAGATGATCGCCCAGACGTGGTCCGAGCATTGCAAGCACAAGATCTTCAACGCCACGATTCATCACCGGGAGGCCGGCCGGGAGGAGACGATCCGGTCGCTCTTCAAGACCTATATCCGTTCGACCACCGAGCGGCTGGCCGGCCGGCGGCGATTCCTGCGCTCGGTCTTCCACGACAACTCGGGGGTCGTGGCGTTCGACCGGCGGGCGCTCGTGTGCTTCAAGGTGGAGACCCACAACTCGCCCTCGGCGCTCGACCCGTACGGCGGGGCCATCACGGGCATCGTGGGGGTCAACCGGGACATCATGGGCACGGGAAAGGGCGCCCGGCCGATCTTCAACACCAACGTACTGTGCTTCGGTTGGCCCGACACCCCCGAGACCGAAGTGCCCGCCGGGCTGCTGCATCCGCGGCGCGTGATGGAAGGCGTGCACCGGGGCATCGTGGACGGGGGCAACCAATCCGGCATCCCGGTGGTGGCGGGCGGCTTCGTGTTCGACGAGAGCTATCTCGGCAAGCCGCTCGTGTTCTGCGGCACCGGCGGCATCCTCCCCGCCCGGGTACGCGGCAGGCCCTCCTGGGAACGAGCGGTCGAGCCCGGGGACCTCGCGGTGATGGTGGGAGGCCGCATCGGCAAGGACGGCATCCACGGCGCGACCTTCTCCTCCGAGGCGCTCAGCTCCTCGTCGCCGACCTCCGCGGTGCAGATCGGCGACCCGATCACGCAGAAGAAGGCCTGCGACCTGCTGCTCGAGGCGCGCGATCTCGGCCTGTACCGGGGCCTGACGGACAACGGAGCGGGCGGGCTGTCCTCGTCGCTCGGCGAGATGGCGACCCTGAGCGGCGGAGTGCGCATCGACCTGGACCGGTGCCCCCTGAAGTACGCGGGGCTCGCGCCCTGGGAGGTGTTGCTGTCCGAGTCGCAGGAACGCATGAGCCTCGCCGTGCCGAAGGACCGGCTCGAGGCGTTCCTCGCTCTTGCGAAGCGGCGCGACGTCGAGGCAACAGCTGTCGGCGAGTTCACCACGGACGGGTTCGTGGAGGTAACCTCTGGCGGACGACGTGTGGCGCGCGTCGACCTCGCGTTCCTCCACGAGGGCCTGCCGACCATGGAGCTGCGGTCGGAGTGGATCGAGCCGGAGCGACGGGAGGCCGGGCGTTCTGCGGCGGGGGCGGCCGGCGAGGCCGCGTCGCCCCCCGATCTCGCGGCCATGCTGCGGGCGGTGCTGTCCGACCCCAACATCCGCTCGCGCGAGGAGTGGGTAAGGCAGTACGACCACGAGGTGCAGGCCCGGTCCGTGGTGAAGCCCTTCGTCGGGGTGCGGCGCGATGCGCCGAGCGACGGCGCGGTGCTGCGCCTGCGCCCGGACGCCCGGATCGGCATCACGGTGACCCACGGCATCGCGCCCCGCTACGGCGACTGGGACGCGTACGACATGGCCCGGTGCGCCGTCGACGAGGCGGTGCGCGGCCACGTGGCCCTCGGGGGCGACCCGGACCGCATGGCAGGCCTGGACAACTTCTGCTGGCCCGATCCGGTGGAAGGACCCGAGAATCCGGACGGTGCCTACAAGCTCGCCCAGCTCGTGCGCGCCTGCCGGGGCCTGGCCGACGCGTGCACGGCGTACGGGCTGCCGCTCATCTCGGGCAAGGACTCGATGAAGAACGACGCCCGGGTCGGCGGCCGGCGCATCTCCGTGCGGCCCACGCTGCTCGTGTCGCTGCTCGGGGTGGTTCCCGACGTGAGGCGGTCGCTCACCACCGACTTCAAGCGGCCGGGCGACCAGGTCTGGCTGGTCGGCACGTCGCGGGGCGAGCTGGGCGGCACCGTCTACGAGCGTATTTCGGGGCAGCGGCTCGGCGCGTGCCCGTCGCTCGATGCCACCGAATCCCTGCGCCTCTACCGGAGGGTCCACCGGGCCGCGAGGCGCGGCCTCGTCGCCTCCTGCCACGACCTGTCGGACGGCGGGCTGTGGGCCGCGCTCGCGGAGAGCGCGCTCGGCGGAGGACTCGGGGCCGAGGTGTCGCTGGACTCGGTGCCGGCGGGCCGGCCGCTCTCGGCGGAGCAGCTTCTGTTCGGCGAGACGCCGGGGAGACTTCTCGTCACCGTCGGTCCGCGCTCGGAGCGCCGGTTCCGCCGGATGATGCGCGGCCTCGCGGTAGCCCGGATCGGTGTCGTCGCCGCCGGCGAAAAGGTGCGCATGACGCGAGGAGGCGCAGAGGTCGGCTCGATGACGGTCGACGGCATCCGCGCGGCGTGGAAGAACGTCGGGGCCGCCCGTGAAGAGGTGCCCGGGGAGCCTTGCCCGTGAGCCGCACGCTCGCTTGCGTCGTCACCGGCTACGGCATCAACGCGGACGAAGAGCTGGCGCTCGCTTTCCGGATGGCGGGCGCCGACGCTTGCCGCGTGCACGCCGGCGACCTCGTGACCGATCCCCGGCTGCTCGGCCGGTTCGACATCCTCGCCCTGCCCGGCGGGTTCTCCTTCGGCGACCACCTCGGCTCGGGCAAGGTGCTCGCCCACCTCTTCCGGCGCAGCCTGCGTCCCGCCCTCGAGGGTTTCGTCGCTTCCGGCGGCCTGGTCATCGGTATCTGCAACGGGTTCCAGGTGCTGGTCAAGATGGGCCTGCTGCCGAACCTCTCCTCCCGGTGGGAACCGGAGGTCTCGCTCGTGCACAACGAGAGCGGCGTGTTCGAGGACCGCTGGGTGCGTGTCGTCTTCGACCCCGCGAGCCCGTGCGTCTGGACCCGGGGGCTTCCCGCGATGGACGTGCCGGTCCGGCACGGCGAGGGAAGGTTCGTGGTCGCCGACGACCGGGTGCTCGCCGAGCTCAGCGCGGCGCACCTCGCGGCGGTGCGCTACGCCCCGCGTGACGGCGGCCCGGGCCCCGCCGCGTATCCCGACAACCCCAACGGCTCAGCGGACGGCATCGCGGGCATCACGGACCGCACGGGCAGGGTCTTCGGTCTGATGCCGCACCCGGAGGCGTTCCTTTTCCGCGAAAACCATCCCGAGTGGACGCGCGCGGGACCTGCGCGTGGGAGCGGAGCGCTCCCCCGGTGCATCCGGGACAGCGGTGACGGGCTCGCGATCTTCCGCAGGGGCGTGCAGGCCGCGCGATCGAAGGGCCGCTGACGCTGTTGGCATCGCCCTGGGCTTTCGCCACGCGCTTCGCGCGTGGCTGCCGCCTCGGACACGTCGTAAACGACGTGTCCGGCTTGACATGCCCGGAGCCTTTCCCTATGATGAATGGTGTCCTGCGGGGTGGAACGCCCGGGGATGTCTGGGGGCGTAGCTCAGTTGGCTAGAGCGCTTGAATGGCATTCAAGAGGTCGTGGGTTCAATTCCCGTCGCCTCCAGTAGCTCTCGATGGATACAAAACCCGACAACTCCAACAGCCTTGATCCCGACCTGGTGGAGCTCCTGTCCCTCGAAGAGGAGCCTCCCGCGCGACCCGCACCGGGCGCTCGCCGCCCTGCCGAGCCGCGCGACGAGGATTTCGGCGGGGAGGGCGGCGAAGGAGAACCCGACTTCGGTACCCTGTTCGCCGACGAGCAGGCAGGCGCGCCGTCCGCAGCCGAGGGCATCGACACCACGCGGAAGAAATTCGAGCCCGTCAGGAAATTCGAGGAGGCGGCCAAGCCGCTCTTCGTCGACAAGAACCACTACCGTGCGGTGCTCTCGGGCGAGGGCGAGGCGGGGCAGCGCGTCCACGAGCAGGTGACCAAGTTCATGAAGGCTACGGACCCCGAGGAGAAGTCGGGCTACCGAGGCCGGCTGATCGCGGCGTTCTGGGAACTGGCCGCCAGCGCCGCGGGCAGGATCGGCCGGGAGATCCCGATGCCGAAGCGCCTCCTGCTGCGCTACGGCGTGCTGTCGCCGAGCTTCCTCTCCGCGGAGCTGCGCGACATGCTCTGCCGGATCGTGTGGGAGAACCACACCGGCGAACCCGTCCACTACGTCGACGAGTGGCTCGAGAAGATCGCCAGGGGCCAGGTGCGGCCGTCGTCGACCGACGAGGTCAAGGTGTCGCTGCGCGACACCTCGCAGAAGATGATGGACGCGCTGGAGAAGCGGCGCGGTCAGCGCGAGAGCGAGGTCACGATCCTCCGCGGCAAGGTGGCGCAGCTCGAGGACCGGGAGAAGGACCTGCGCGAGCAGGTGGATCTGCTCCTGCGCCACGAGACGCGCGAGGACTTCGGCGGCCTGAAGGCGTGCTTCAGCCCGTCGCAGAAGACCGCCTGCTCGGCCATCCTCGACATCCTGCGCAGCCTCAACAGCCTCGACAGCCAGATCGCCTCTTCCTATGCCGCGCTGCGGGACATGGACGAGGATCTCGAGTCGCTTGTGCGCAAGTCCGAGGGCATCACGCCCTCCTCCACCGCGGATCCGCATGCCGCGGCCGGCGAGTTCCCCAATATACGACAGATGGCCAAGCTGTGCGTGGGCCGCAAGGGCAACCACTTCCCGATCCTGCTCGCCCAGTACGTGCGGCCGAACATCCGCGAGGTCGGCACGCGCGAAAACGTGATCGCCGAGATGTCCGCGGTCGAGGCGCTCGACCCAGGCCTGTTCCTCCGCACCTTCAAGCAGCAGACCACGCGGATCGTGCCCAACGTGATCCTCGTGCCCAGCTACGGCGAGACGGGCATCTGCTGGGAACCGTTCGAGAAGTTCAACCGGTCCACCAGCCGGGGACGCATCGCCATCCCCCTCTACCCCGCGAAGAGCCTGCGCCTCGCGGTCATCGCCGCGCTGGCCGACCTGCGCTGGCAGGTGGCCAAGGAGCGGGCGCAGTACTACTGGATGGAAGAGGGGATCACGGGCAAATACTACCAGTGGTTCGACGAGAAGAAGCTGCGCGGCGATGTGCGCGAGTACTTCATCCGCGACTACATCCTGTGGATCACCATGGAGAGCCAGGGCATGCAGAAGCTCGACCGGGACATCCGGGGCATCTTCTGGCGCCTGATGCCGTTCCCGCAGGAGACCAAGGATGCGCTGAAGAACCGCGGCTTCTTCTACAGCGAGCTGTACAAGAAGGACCAGAACATCGCAATGTCCGACGGGTATTAGCAGCCTGCCCCTTCGGGGCTCCGTCCGCCGCACGACCGCGCCGGCCGGCGCGCAGCGCTACCGGAACTCCACTACCTGATCCAGCGTTTTCCGTTCCTTCAGCCTGCCGATCTCGAGACCTCCGCGGGGGTACCCGAGAGGCGTGATCGCGAACACACGGTGGTCGGGTTCGAGTCCGAGGGCCGTGCGCAGCACGTCCCCACGCCCTCGTTTACCGCGGCGAGCACGAGGTGATCCATGGCTATGGCAAGATCGGTCTCGAGCGAGTTCCAGCCGTCGGCCTGCCGGGTCCACGTATTCTTCGCGCTGCCCGTGACCGCGAGCACGTGCGGCGCGTCGTGGAACCACGGTTGGCGGCCGACGGGGCGAGCCTTCCCGCCTCGAGGATGCGTTCCAGCACCGGGCGGGGCACGGGGCGGGAGGGATCGTAGTCGCGGACGCTCGAGCGGGTCCGCACGACCTCCGCGAAATCCATGCTGTTCCCCGCTACTTTTTCTTCTTGAAAAGCTGCGGGAAATGCTGCTCCAGGTTGTACTTCGCCTGCAGCCACTTCATGACCTTCCCGTAGATGAGGAAGGTGACCACGATCGAGGCGATGAAGCCGACGAAGAGCACGACCTGGAACACCACAGGGTTCGGGTTGTCCCCCATCAGCCGGCTCGCCACGAGGAAGATGGCGATGATGAAGACGAACATCAGCACGATGTTGAACACCGTCGCGCCGAGCAGGAACAGCGCCAGTTTGAGGTTCTTGTTCATGGGGTTCCTCCGGGAGCCGCTACACCGGCTTTCTTCTGGGGCAGCAGGAACGAGATGACGAGCAGGATGCCCGAGACCACCAGGGTGGCGTCCGCGAGGTTGTACACGGGCCAGTATTCCATGCCGAAAAGGCCGAACACTTTCATCTGCACGAAGTCGACGACGCCCGTCGGACGGAAAATCCGGTCGATGTTGTTGCCGAGCCCCCCGCCAACGACCGCGGTGAGGCACCAGCGCTGGAACGTGGTGAGCGTGTCCCGGGTGAACAGGCTGTAGAGCACCACCAGGGCGACCACGGCGAAGTTCAGCGTGATGAACAGCGGCCGCTGGAGCGCTGCGGGCAGGTTGCGGCCGATGCTGAACCCGATGGCGGGGTTCTGGAAGAGCACAAAGCGCACAAGGTCGCCGATGACGGGCACCACCCGCCTGGGCGGCAGCCAGCGCAGCACCGCGAGCTTCACGAGCTGGTCCGCCAGCATGACGACCGGGGTCAGCGCGAAGGGCACGATCCGCTGCTTCCAGTCGGTGATCTTCTTCCTGCCGATCAGCATTCCGTGACGATAGCACGCGTTGCGTGAGCGAGGCAATCGCAGGAGAGGGGGGCTGGGGTGGGCCGCCCGGGGCCTGCCGGGGGGTGAAGAGGCCCGTGGCGCGCGTCGGTCGGCTGCGGTAGAATGGCGCATGCGCGAAAAGCTTTCCTGGCGGGCGAAGCTGCTGTACGGCTCGGGCGACACCGGCTTCAGCCTGACGAGCACGATCATCGGCGTGTACTTCGCGGTGTTCCTCACAGACGTGGTGGGCCTCGCCCCGGGCGTGGCCTCGGCCGCGATCTTCATCGGTCGCACCTGGGACTACTTCAATGACCCGTTCATCGGCTACCTGTCCGACCGCACGCGCACCCGGTGGGGCCGGCGCAGACCGTTCCTGCTGTTCGGCGCGCTGCCCTTCGCCGTGGTGTTCACCCTGCTCTGGTGGCGACCGCCGTTCTCGAGCCCCGTTGCGCTCGCCGTGTACTACGCGATCGCGTACCTCGTGTACGACACCGGCGCGACCTTCGTGTACATGCCCTACTTCGCGCTCACCCCCGAACTCACCCCGGACTACGACGAGCGCACCTCCCTCACGACCTACCGGATGTTCTTCTCCATCGCCGGCAGCCTCGTGGCTTTCACCGTGCCGATCGCGATCGTGGGTGCATTCCACCCCGAGAACGCCACGCGGGTGCTGCTGATGGGCGGCATCTTCGGCCTGGCCAGCGCGCTGCCGCTGCTGGGCGTGTTCGCGGGCACTCGGGAGAAGGCGGAGTACGCCACGCAGGAACAGCCGAAGGTGATCGCCTCCCTGCTGGCCGCGGTGAAGAACCGTCCGTTCCGCCTGAGCCTGCTCATCTACCTCTTCACGTGGATGACCATGGACCTTATGCAGATGATCATCCTGTACTTCGTGAAGCACGCGATGGGGCGCGAGAACCAGAGCGACCTCCTGATGGGCACCATCTTCGGCGTGGCCATCCTGTCGCTGCCCCTCTGGAACTACGTGGCCCGGCGGTACAACAAGCGCATCGCCTACGTGGTCGGGGTCGGCTTCTGGGCTGCCATGCAGATGGTCATCATGACTTTCGGCCCGGCCACACCGCTCGCCCTCATCATCGTGGTGTGCGCCCTGGCGGGAGTCGGCGTCGGCGCGGCGCACGTGCTGCCGTGGTCCATCCTGCCCGACGCGGTGGAGTACGACGAGTGGAAGACCGGGACCCGTCACGAGGGCACCTTCTACAGCCTCGTCACCCTGGCCCAGAAGGTGGCCTCGTCCGCCGCGGTGCCCCTCGCCCTGCTGCTGCTCCAGGTGACCGGCTACGTCGGCACGGTCGAGACGCAGCCGGCCTCCGCGGTTCGGACCATCAGGATCATCACGGGACCGATCCCGCTCGTACTGCTCTCCTTGGGCATCGCGTGCGCCGCGCTCTACCCGATCGGCAGGGAGGAGTTCGCGAAGATCACGGCTGAGCTGGTTGCCCGGAGGGCAAGGGCAAAGCGCACGGCAAGGACAAAGAAGCAGCCATGAGCAGCACGCCGACGTCCGCGAACGCTCCCGTGGAGATCAGGCCCGTCCGCACGGCGCGCGAGCGGCGCCTGTTCCTTTCCTTCCCCTGGCGCATCTACCGGAACGATCCGTTGTGGGTGCCGCCCCTCATCGGGGAGCACCGGGCCATGATCGATCCCCGGCGCGGCTCGTTCTTCAAGCACGGCACGGCGGACTTCCTCATCGCCTGGCGCGGAGGCCGGCCGGTCGGGACGATCGCCGCGGGCGAGGATACCGCGGTCACGTCGGTACAGCCCGCGGCGCACAAGGATGGAGTGTTCGGTTTCTTCGAGTGCTTCGAGAACTACGACGTGGCCGCGTCGCTGCTCGACCGGGCCCGGCAGTGGGGCCGCGAGCGCGGGCTGGCCCGGATGGCTGGGCCGTACTTCCTCGAGCCCGAGGACTGCTATGGCATCCTCGTGGAGGGAAGAGACCGTCCGCCCGTCCTGCTGTGCGGCCACACCCCTCCGTACTACCAGACGTTCCTCGAGCGGTACGGGGCTGTTTCCGACCCGACGGAGAGCCTCGCCTTCGAGGTCCGGCTCGACCATGATTCGAAGGAGTGGGAGAAGGTCGGCCGCATGGCGGACCGGATCCGCAAGCGGGGCTGGATCACGCTTCGCACGCCCGACAAGGCTCGGTGGCGCAACGAGATCCCCGTGGTGCAGGAGTTGCTGAACAAGGCGCTCGCGTTCCTACCGGGCTTCACGCCCTGGCAGCCCGAGACCGTCGAGGCCCTGATGAGGCAGTTCCTGCGCATTGCGGACACGGAGCTGATCCTCTTCGCCGAAGCGGACGGCAAGACCGTGGGGTGGTTCCCCGGTGTCCCCAACATCAACGAGGCGCTCATCCATGCAAACGGCCTGCGGTACCCGTGGGACTGGCTCCGGCTGGCAATTCACATGCGCCGCACCCCGAAGTGCCTGTCCGTGAAGAGCGTGCTCGTGCTGCCCGAGTACCAGCGGAGCGGCGTGGCCGTCCTGCTGTTCGACGAACTGCGGCGCCGGGCCCGGGCCAAGGGCTACACGTGGGCCGACCTGTCTCTGACCGGTTCCGAGAACCCTGACACCCCGGGGTTGGCCATACGACTCGGCGGGCGAGTCTACAAGCGCTACCGGGTGTACCGGATACCGGTGTGACGGCGGGTTTCTGCCTCGCTCAGCGCGACCCCTTGACGCTTCAAGGCGGCGCTGGCACCATCACAAACCATACAAAACTTGTCAGCTATTAGTGCAGCTTGCGGTTGACGTGCTGGTGATCCCGTGGTGAACGGCAGACGGCTGGGCACGGGGTGCGCCGGTCTGCAGGCAGCTGCCAGCGCGCGACGAGGAGGGACCCATGAACTACTTCCTGACCGACGACCAGAAGATGATCAAGGACCTGGCTGCGCAGATCGCGAAGGAGAAGATCGCGCCGATCGCCGCGGAGCTCGACGAGACCGGCGAGTTCCCCTGGGAGGTCGTGAAGACCCTCGGGAAGTCCGACCTGTTCCGTGTCTTCGTGCCCACGGAGTACGAGGGCCTGGGCGGCGGCATCTTCGAGATGTGCATCGTGGTCGAGGAGCTGTCGAAGG
>JAPLSM010000069.1 GCA_026398635.1 Spirochaetota bacterium
GGCCTGCGCTCGGCCGGCCTCGGCCTTGGGGCAGTTGCGACCTCCGTGGCCGCGGCGCGCCTCTTCGGCTCCCTCCCGAGCCCCGCCAACTACCGCGTGGCGCTGCTGATCGGCGACGGCATCTACCTCGTTTCGTGCCTCACCCTGCTCTTCATCCGGGACGCGGGCTGGCGCCCGTCGGGGCGTCGGGAGCCAGGCTTCACCCGGGCTCTGGAGGTAAAGGCGCGCACGCTCGTGGCTGACCCCAACTACCGGGTGTTCCTGTTCTTCCACCTCCTGAACGCCATGGCCAACTCGCTCGGCGCCTTCATCGTGCCCTTCGCCAAGGAGCGGCTTGGCGTGGACGACGCGCGCATCGCCCTGCTCACCGTCGTGCTGCTGGGCGTAAACGCGGTCTTCGCGTCCGTCATCGGCCGGCTCGCCGACCGTTTCGGCTACCGGGTGGTGGGGGCGGCCCAGTCGCTGCTGCTCGCCGCCTCGTTCCTGACCATGACCGTGGCCCGGGGGTACGCGGCGGTCTGCGTGGCCTACGGGCTGCAGGCCATGGTCACGTTCTCGCTCCTGTTCGTGCTCGTGAACATGAGCGTGGAGCTGTTCCCCGCGATGGGCGCGACGGACCTCGCGGCGCTGGGGAACACCATCCTGCTGCCGTTCCTCGTGCTCGTCTCGCCCCTCGCGGGCCTGATCGTGGACCTTTCGCAGAGCTACCTCGCTGTGTTCCTCCTCGGCGCAGCCATCGCGCTGGTGGCCGGCGGCGGCTTCCTCGCGCTCGTGCGCGAGCCGCGCACGGGACGGCTCTACGCGGTCACCCAGATCCCGATGCGGTGACAGCGATGACCCACACCCCCGGGCCAGTTGCGTCCCCCCAATCCCGACTCGCCGCCGGGGCGCAGGCGCATTGCCCCCCACGGGTCCGGCCGTTATTATGGAAGGAAGCATGGCAGACCACCGTGATCCCGGCATGCGCGAAGGCACCGATCTCGCCGAGAAGACCCGCCTCCAGGAGCCTCGGCTTTACCGGGTGATGCTGTTGAACGACGATTACACCACGATGGACTTCGTGGTGAGGGTGATCGTGGCCGTCTTCCACCGCAGCGCATCGGAGGCGACACGGATCATGCTCGACGTGCACCGGAAGGGCCGGGGGGTGGTGGGCACCTACACCCGCGACATCGCCATGACGAAGGTCGCGCAGGTGCACGAGATGGCCCGCGAGAACGAGTACCCCCTGCGCGCGACCGCCGAAGAGGCCTGAATGGACGTCTCCCGAGACCTGAACGCCATCCTCCTGGCCGCGTGGAACGAGGCCGAGACCCGCGGCCACGAGTACCTCACCCCTGAGCACGTGCTGTACGCCTCGCTCGCCTTCGACCGGGGCAAGGGCATCGTCCTCGGCTGCGGGGGCAACCTCCGGCGGCTGGGCCGCGAGCTGGAGCGCTTCCTCAAGGACCGAATCCCCGTGGTCGAGGGCGCGAAGCCCGTGCAGTCTGCCGGTTTCCAGGCGGTCATGGAGCGCGCGCTGCTGCACACCGTCTCCGCGGAGAAGAAGACCGTCGAGATCGACGACGTGCTGGTCGCGATTTTCGACGAGAAGGAATCGTTCGCCGCCCACTTCCTCGCCCGCGAGGGCATCGACCGGCTCACGCTCCTGTCCTACGTGTCGCATGGCACGACCGCGCTCCCCGGCGCGGAAGATGGGGACGAGGCAGGGGGGGCTGCTCGCGGGGACCTCGACGGGGAGGAGGCGGCGGCCGGCACGGAGGACGCGGAAGCCGGGGAGGACGCGGCGGAGGCGGAAGGCGGAGCCGCGGTTGCGGGGCGGGCGGATGAAAAGGTGCTGGCAGCGTTCACCGCGGAGCTCACGCGCAAGGCGCGCGACGGGAAGCTCGATCCGCTCGTCGGCCGCGAAGAGATCCTCCAGCGCACGATCCAGGTGCTCTGCCGCCGACTGAAGAACAACCCCATCCACGTGGGCGAGCCGGGCGTGGGGAAGACCGCGATCACCGAGGGCCTCGCGCAGCTCATAGCGGACGGGAAGGTGCCGAAAGCGCTGCGCGATCACCGGATCTACGCGCTGGACATGGGCGCCCTGCTCGCGGGCACCCGGTTCCGCGGCGACTTCGAGGAGCGCCTGAAGCGGGTCATCCGCGCCCTCGAGCGGCAGGGCCGGGCGATCCTGTTCATCGACGAGATCCACACCGTGGTGGGCGCCGGTTCGGTGACGGGCGGCTCGATGGACGCGTCGAACATCCTGAAGCCCGTGCTGGCCTCGGGCGAGGTGCGCTGCATCGGCTCGACGACCCACGAGGACTACCGGAAGTTCTTCGACAAGGACCGGGCCCTCTCGCGGAGGTTCCAGAAGATCGAAGTGCCCGAGCCCACCCCTGAAGAGGCGCACCGCATCCTGCTCGGCCTTCGGGACCGCTACGAGCGGTACCACGGCGTGCGCTTCACCGACGAGGCGCTGAAGGCGGCGGCCGAGCTGTCGGCGCGCTTCATCAACGACCGTCACCTGCCCGACAAGGCCATCGACGTGATCGACGAGGCGGGCGCGTGGGTGAAGGTCTATGGCGCGCCCGGGGCGGAGCCGCCTGCAGCCGATGCGTCCGCTGAACCGCCGCTCGTCGACGTCGGGGAAATCGAGAAGGTCGTGGCCCGGATCGCCCGGGTGCCCGAGGCGAGCGTCTCCTCGGGCGAGCGCGAGCGCCTGCGGAACCTCGAGGCGGAGATCACAGCGCAGGTGTTCGGGCAGGACCAGGCCGTGGGCACGGTGGTGAAGGCCATCCGCAAGTCCCGGGCCGGCTTCGGGGAGCGGGACAAGCCGGTGGCGTCGCTGCTGTTCGTCGGCCCGACCGGCGTGGGCAAGACCGAGCTGGCCCGGCAGTTGGCCCGCACGCTCGCGGTTCCGCTCCTGCGCTTCGACATGAGCGAGTACCAGGAGCGCCACACGGTGTCGCGCCTCGTCGGCGCACCGCCGGGTTACGTGGGCTACGACGAGGGGGGGCTGCTCACGGAGGCGATCCGTAAGCAGCCGCACGCGGTGCTCCTGCTCGACGAGATCGAGAAGGCCCACCCTGACATCTTCAACATGCTTCTACAAGTAATGGACTACGCGACGCTCACCGACAACGCCGGTAAACGCGCCGACTTCCGCAACGTGGTGCTGATCATGACGTCGAACGCCGGCGCCCGCGAGCTGGGGAAGGCGATGGTGGGTTTCGGGGATCGTACGGTTCAGGGCGAGGCGGTGCTCGACGCGGTCGAGCGCACGTTCTCCCCCGAGTTCCGCAACCGTCTCGATGGGGTGGTGCGGTTCAACGATCTCGACCACGCGGTGGTGCTCGACATCGTGGGCAAGGCGATCCGGGAGTTCCAGGCCGATCTGGCCGGGAAGAAGGTCACCCTCGAGGTCACGGACCGGTGCCGAGCGTGGCTCGCCGACAAGGGGTACTCGAGGGCCTTCGGAGCCCGGGAGGTGAACCGGCTGGTGGCCGCGAAGATCAAGGACTTTTTCGTAGACGAGATCCTGTTCGGGAGGCTCGCCGGCGGCGGCGCGGCGGTGGCCGACCTCCGGGAGGACGGCGGCGACGTCCAGGTCACGGTGAAGGCTTGACGACCGCACCGGACTGGAAACGGACCTTCTGGGCCATCCTGGTCGCGGAGTTCCTCGCGCTCGCCGGCTTCAACACCTCCATCCCGATCGTGCCGTTCTACCTCGAGGACGACCTCGGGGTGACGGACCCCGTGGCGCTCAAGCTCTGGGTCGGTTTGTGCCAGGCCGTGGTGTCGGTCACCCTCATGGTGTTCGCACCGATCTGGGGTCGGCTCGCGGACACCCGGGGCAAGCGGCTGATGCTGGTGCGCTCGACCTTCGGCGGCGCGGTCGTCCTCGCCGTCATGGGCATCGTCACCCGGCCCTGGCAGTTGTTCGCCCTGCGGGGCTTCCAGGGCGTGCTGACCGGCACGGTCGCGGCGGCCACCGTGCTCGTGGCGAGCATCGCGCCGCGCGAGAAGGCCGGCTGGGCGCTGGGCCTGCTGCAGACCGGGGTGTTCGCCGGGCAGTCCGTCGGCCCGGCCATCGGCGGCGTGCTCTCCGACCTGTTCGGCCACCGGGTGAACTTCGCGGTCAGCGCGGTGCTCCTGGTCGCGGCAGGCATCATCGTGCTTCGCTTCATCCCCCGCGACCGGCCGGTCGCGCCCCCCATGGGCGCGTTCTGGAGACAGGTGCTCCCCGACTTCACCCCGCTCGCAGCGAACCGCGAGCTCACCACCGTGCTCATCGTCTCCGGCGTGGTGCAAGCGGCCACCTCGGTGGTCGGGCCGATCCTGCCCCTGTTCGTCCAGTCGATGACGCCCGCCGCCGCCGGGGTGGCCTCGACTACCGGTCTCATCCTCGGCATCACCTCGGTGGCCGCTGCGGTCGCGGCTGCGGGTGTCGGCCGGATCGGCTGGCGGATCGGCACGGAGAGGACGCTGCACCTGTGCCTCTGGGGTGCCGCCCTGCTCGTGGTGCCCCAGGCATTTTCGCGCACGCCGGTCCAGCTGCTCGTCTACCGGACCGCAGGCGCGCTGTTCCTCGGCGGCACGATGCCGGCGATGAATGCCCTCATCGCCCTGCGCACCGACCGGGACCACCATGGCTCGGTCTTCGGCCTCAGCTCGTCGTTCAACTCCGCCGGCTGGGCGCTGGGCCCCATGATCGGCGTCTCGATCGCGGTGGGCGCCGGCTACCCGCCGGTGTTCCTCGTCACCGCCGGAGGCCTCGCCTTGACGGCCGTTGCTGCGCAGGTGCTCATCCGGCGCCGGGCGGAAGTTCTTGGCCCACGGGCGCCGGCGCCGCCGAACCGCGAAGGAGGGGGATGATGCCCATGCAGGACGAGGAGGTGCGTTACGCGATGCTCCGCCCGGCCCAGGTCGTCGAGCGGCGGAAGCAGCGCCCCGTGGCCTACCTCCCGATCGGCACGATCGAGTGGCACGGCCCCCAGAACCCGCTCGGCGCGGACACGCTCCAGGCCGAAGGACTCGCCATCCTCTGCGCCTCGCGGGGCGGCGGCCTCGTGTTCCCCCCGCTGTACTACGGGGAGAGCCGCAGCGAGTCGCTC
>JAPLSM010000297.1 GCA_026398635.1 Spirochaetota bacterium
CGGCGAAGACCCGAACAAGCGCACGTACGACTACCGTCCTGTGCGGGAGCGGCCACGGAAGAAGGTCACCGACCCTCGGCTGGTGGCGATGCGTGACAAGGTGGCCAGTGCGGAGGGCAAGGAGATCTATGCCCGGCGCGCCGCGACGGTGGAGCCCGCCTTCGGGATCATCAAGGGAGCGATGGGGTTCCGACAGTTTCTGCTTCGGGGCGTCGAGAGGGTGAAGCTGGAGTGGGGCCTGGTCTGTCTTGCATATGACTTCAAGCGCCTTTGGAGGCTGGCCGAAGGATGAAAGGGCAGACGAAGGATAGAAGGGAGCTGGGGATGGGAATCAGGGAGCCCGGAAGTGGGGCTTCCCACGCCCTCGGCCTCAGAGTTCACGACTCCGGGCGCTCCCCGGCGCGGAACACGCGCCGGCTAACCCCGACAGGCTCCTAGATGTCGGCAAACACGCCGGGGCGGACATGCTGCTGCCATGGGAGGTGCGCCGGGTGAGAGGGAAACGTGAGAACCGTGCTTGTTCATCCCAGAGGAGGCGGGCCCCTACCGTGGCGATCCAGGCAGGCGATGATCGATGTACGGGAGCCTCAGCGTTGGCAGCCCATAACGTCCAGCTCGTGGACCTTGGCCAGCAGCTGAGCCCGGGCCTTCCTGCGCGCGATTGCGCCAACCTGCTGATCCAACGATGCATCAGGGAGCGCAGCGTCATGGGTTGCCTTCCTGCCGTACTGGTCGACGAGCACGAGCGAAGTGAAGGCCGGATAATCCTCCCAGGTTTGGAGTCCGCTTGCCTTTCGCCGTTTGCATCATGAACAGCCGCCGGCCTACGGAGGAGTACAACCCGTAGCGGCGCACGAGGTGGCGGCCTCGGGGTGGGACGTGGAGAGTCACCTGGGCGATGAAGTCCAGCGAGGAGTACCTGCGCCGCCCGCCCTTGAAGTACCCCGAGGGGGATGAGGACCAGGCCACGGTGTCCTGCTGCTCGTCCCAGCGGATGCGCTGCAGGGAGATCGGGGCAATCCCGCCGCGACCCGGTCCAACCGTCTCGTCCCGGCGAAGATCGACGACACGATGTCGGAGCCCGGGCTGCCAGACGGAGCGCGGGACAACCTCGCCCCGGTACCCTACTGCTCCCTCATGGCCTTCACTGCCGCTCGGGCGCCCTTCATCACGCCCAGCACTCCGCTGCCGCCCTCGCTATGGGATCCGGCGAACGACAGTGTCCGGATCGGGGTCCGGTAGCTCGGGTTGGGCCGATCGGGCACCGGCGCGATGCCGCCGAACGAGTGGTGGTGCTGACGTACCCGGCGGCGGAAGTCGGCAGGCGTGACGATGACCCTCGTGCGCTTCGCGGCAGCGAGACCAGGCACGCGCTTCTCCGCACGGGATCGGCCCCCCTGTGCGGGTTTGCGCGGTCAGCCCTTGACGGCGCCCGCCGTGACCCCCAGCGTGATGCGTTGCTGGAAGATGAGGAATATCGCAAGGGGCACCGCCATGGCAACGACCAGGCCCGCGCTCATCACGGGCACGCTGAGACCATACTCTCCTTTCATCATGGCGATACCGAGCGTGAGCGTCCTCGAGGTCTGGTCCTGGAGGATGAGCAGGGAAAACGGCAGTTCGTTCCACATGGACTGGAAGCCGATGATGGCGATGGTCGCGATCATGGGAGCGGCCAGCGGCGTCATGACGCTCACAAGGATACGAAGATGAGAAGCGCCGTCCATGCGCGCCGCCTCGACCAGTTCGTAGGGCATGCCGGTGAAATACGTCGTCATGATGTAGGTTCCGAACGGCGCAAAGTATGCCACCCACGTGAGGATGACGCCCAGACGGCTATTGGTCAGGTGCAGCAGGGAGATCAGCTTGAAAACCTGGGTGGCCAGGAGGAGCTGCGGAAAGATCATGAGGAAGAGTACGATGAGGAACAGGGGCCGCTTCGGACCGAATCGCATCTTGCCGAATGCATAGCCCGCACTGACGCATACGGCCAGGTACAGCACCATGCCGCAGGGAACGAGAATGAGGCTGTTGACCGCGAGCCTCAGGAGAAGCGAGTGGACGGCGGCGTACGTGTAATTGTCGATGGTGGGGGCCTTCGGGAGAAAGAAGGGGTTTACCGCGAACTCGTCCCCTGACTTGAAGCTGGCAGCGATCACGTTGTACAGGGGGATGAGGGAGGCGACTACCAGTACGATCAGGACCAGTTGGACCAGCACGCGGGTGCCGCCCTCGATGGCCGAAGCCCTCTTCAAGACTCTCTCCTCCGCATCAGGCGGATCTGCAGCACCGAAATAATAGCACAGAAGACGAACAGGACCACGGACCACGCGCTGGAGTACCCTGCCCGGAATTTCTCGAATCCCTGAACGAAGATCCCATACTCCAGTGTGAAGGTGCCGTAACCGGGACCGCCGCGGGTGAGGGTGTAGATGAAGCTGAACATGCGGGCAAACACTTCGATGAAGTTGAATACCACCCAGAACTCCACGGAGAAGCGGATGCTCGGTATGGTGACCCGCACCAATGTCTGCCAGAAGCTTGCGCCGTCGATGAGCGCAGCCTCGAAGATTCCCTGATCGACGCCGTTCATGGCCGCCAGAAAGTAGATCAGGCCGAATCCGAGATGGACCCAGACGACCTGGATGATGCCAATTGAGTTGATGGCAAGGGAGGGGGAGGTCAGAAACCGCACCGTCGAACCCGTGGCCCACTTGAGCGCGAGATTCAGCGACCCGTCATCACGGAGATAGATCGAGAAGATCACCCCGATGATGACAGGCCCCAGGAGGTTCGGAATATAGAGGAGGGCGCGGTAGACCTTCCAACCCTTGAGGCCTTCGCGCAGGAGCGCGGCAATGAACACGGTGATGATCGTGCTCACCGGAATGTAGCAGACCAGGATCGAAGTGTTCCAAATCGACGTCCAGAACGCCTGGTCCTGGAACATTGCGCGGTAGTTGTCCAGGCCGATCCATTTCTTGGCTCCGTAGCCTTTCCACTCGGTGAAGCTCGCAATCAGGTTCATGACGACGGGATAGAGAATGAACGCCGCAAGCAGCACCAGCAATGGCGCAAGGAACAGGTAGGGGAAGATGCCGTCCTTTTCCAGACTCCGATGGCCCATGATCGCAACTCCGCAGAACGGAGAGGACGGGGCTTTGGGCCCCGTCCTCAGTATAAATTCGCTACTCGATAATGTCTACTTGGAAATGAGTTTCTGGTATTCGGTGATGAACGCGTCAGTGGTGAGTTCGCCGGTAACAAACAGCCGGTCGCAGAGCCGGTTGCAGTCATCCTCGTAGCCATTGTAGAACATCGGGAGGTAGTCCTCGGCGAGGCCTCCCTTGAGGTACTGCTGGATGACCTTCAACGCGGGGTAGGACGCTTCGATGCCGGTAACGGCTGTGTTGGGCGACAGCGCTCCGGTTGCTGTGGCGTAGATGCGCGCCCCGTCTCCGGTGGCGTAGAACTTGACGTATTCCGCAGCCGCCTTCTGGTTCTTCGACCACGCCATGACTCCATAGCCGATCCCCGCGCCCTGGGCGACCTGCTGGTCCTTGTACTTGTAGTCGGGGAAGTTGATCGTGGGGAAATAGCCCACATTGGCCGCTCCCAGCTTGTCGGAGAACGCTTTCCAGTTGCCGACGTCCGACAGAAGCCCCACGAACATGGCGCCGTTGCCGGCGGCGTACTTCTCGATTCCGTCCATGAAATACGGGCGAGAGAATCCTTCCTTCTCCAGATAGCCCTTGCTGACGAGCGTTTTGATGAACTCGATGCCTTCACGGAACAGCGGGTCCGTATACTTCACGGAGCCGTCCTTGAGGCCGGGGACATTCGGTCCGAAGGCGTTCGCCACGAGACAGCGGATGAAGAAGTCGATGGTGTAGGTCTGGCCGACCGTGATGGGAACGATTCCGGCGGCCTTCAGCTTCTCACAGGCCGCGAGGAACTCAGCCGCGGTCTTGGGAGCCTTCTCGGGATCCAGGCCCGCCTTCTTGAAGTACGCCTTGTTGTAGTAGATGCCGAACCCCTGCATGGTCATGGGCAGGAGCTTTATCGGATTGCCGACCTTGCCGTCCATGGAGACCATCTTGATGCTCGCAGCCGTGAACTGGCTCTTCACGTCCTTGATGTAGGGATCCAGGTTGACGAGGATATCGCCGAATCCGTACTCACGGGCGCCCGGGTGGAACATTGCGACGTCCGGTCCCTGGTTGGCGCTGGCCGCTGCCTGGATGATCTGATAGTACTGGGGCTCGCCGGGCTGCGCCACATGGTTGACCGTGACGCCCGGATTCTTCTCCTGGAACAGCGCGTCAATCTGCTTCATGGGCTTCTGGGATCCGTCGACTTCGCCAAACTTGAAGTCCCAGACGGTGAGCGTCCCCTCCTCGAGACCACCGTTGGCAAAGAGAGCTGGCGCCGCGCAAAGGACTGCCAGCACGAGACACAGAATCGATCTCTTGATCATACACATACCTCCTTCGAAGGTGTGGGTTCCGTTCAGTATTCTGCTGCACCGGAGTGCTGTAAATGGAGCGGATTGCGCGGGATCATGGACAAAATTCCATCGATTATTATACTTTCCCCCGTGTCGCGAAACCGGACCGTGCGGGGATCCATCTTTCTTTCCGTATCGCTCCTGCTGGTGTTCGTGCTCATTGCCTTCTCGCTGGTGGTGTATGAATACGCCTCGACCGTCGCACGGAAGCGCTTTGCGGATACGCTGACGTCTCTCTCCAACTCCCTCCTGAAGAACCTGGACGCACAAGTGGCCGAGATGAACCGGCTGAGCCTGACGTTGATATACTCCCAGCCTTTCCAGAGCTTGTACGCGCGCCACCTTGCCCTGTCGCGCTCGCCTCCCTCCGCTACGCAGAGAATCGCCAAGCTGGAGAACACCGAGGCTCTGATCGAGATCAGCGAGACGGTTCTTGGACCCAACCAGTCCGCGCCGCAGGTGTACATCTACGACCTGCGGGGCGAGAGGATCGGAGCCGGGTACTACAGCCGCCTCATCGAGCGGAACGTGAGGACGGAGCCGTGGTACTCCGCGGTCATGAAGGCAGGCGGCACGCGCGTGATCCTCCCGCCCCACATGGATCCGCTCCTGGAAGAGGCCTCGGTCATCGTCAAAGATAAACGGTACGTGTCGCTGCTGAGGACGTTCCAGGACGCCCTGCTCTCCACGCAGGGGATCGTCGAGGTCGAACAGTATTGCGATGCACTGTTCGGCGAGCTTGATCTGCTTGCCGGCTCCTCCGCTCTCATATTCGTTTTTGACGGCGACGGGAACCAGCTCTATCCCTACAGCGGACCACCCGCCGACATACCGGCGCTTCGGCGGCTCGCCGATCAGGCGGAGCGTCGCCCCGTCGTTACCGGCATCCTTCCGGGAAAACGGGAGCAGCAGATTTTCGCGGCCGCCGTCTCCCGGGATACCGGCTGGACCCTCTTGATCGGAGAGCAGGCGGCGGGGCTGGCAGCGAGCGTCCTGCAGTACGCAATGTGGATTTCGCTCCTGGCCCTGACGGCGATCGCCTGCTCCCTGGCGGCGTCCTACTTCATCGCGCGCCGCGTCACGGTCCCGCTCAAGGCCCTGCACGAGGAGATCGAGGCGCTTGACCTGGGGAATCTGGAGGCAGCCCACGAGGGGACACAAAGGTCCGATCTGGGCGAGATCGACGAGCTGCGAATGGCCTTCCACGACATGAGGCTGAAGCTGAACGAATCGATCCAGGAGGCGGTCCTGCTGCGGGCGCATGAGAAGGAGGCGCAGCTCGTCGCCCTGCAGTCGCAGCTCAATCCGCATTTTTACCACAACGTGCTCCAGACCATCGCCATCATGGCGGAGGAAGAATCCCCGGCGGCCATCCAGGACCTTATCCGGAACCTGACCCAGGTGCTCCGCTACGTGTCATCCACCGAGGGAACCACGGCAACGCTCGGGACCGAGATGGAGTATGCGGAGAGCTACCTTGCCGCGATGCAGGCGAGATTCGGAGGGAGCCTGGAGTATGTGGTCGACGTGCCCGACGCCGTGAGGGAGGTCGTCGTTCCCCGCCTGATTCTCCAACCCTTCATCGAGAACTGCTTCAAGTACGGGACGTCCACACGGCCCCCCTGGCGCATCGAACTCAGAGGCAGCTGTGCGGACGGGCGGTGGGTGATAGAGATCCTTGACAACGGGCCCGGGTTCTCCGCGGCGACTCTCGAGCGCATGGGCGAGCGGCTTGCCGCCCGCAGGCGATCCGCGGACGGCCTGTTCCCCATGTCGATCTCAGGGATGGGAATCCTCAATTGCTATGAGAGGCTCCGGCTCGCTTTCGGCGAGGGAACCGTTTTCGAGATCGCCAACCGGCCCGAAGGGGGGGCGCGGATCGCCATGGGGGCGGAATTCAATGGCTGAACGGCGGCTCACCTTCGTCATAGCGGAGGACGAGGAGAGGATGCGGGACTACCTGGCCGCCAAGACCGCTGAGCTCGACCCCAACTTCGAATGCGTGGGGACCGCGGCCGACGGCGAGGAGGCCGTGGAGCTGGTGGAGCGCCACCTCCCCGACCTTCTCATAACCGACATCAAGATGCCCATGCTGGGCGGGTTGGAGCTTGTGGAGCGGATCCGCCGCACGAACCCCGACCTGCGGATACTCATCGTCTCGGGGTACAGCGAGTTCGAGTATGCGCGCCGGGCGATCGAACTCGGCGTGGACGACTACATTCTCAAGCCCATCGACGTCGGGAAGCTGCGGGAGGTTCTCCGGCGGATCCGAATCCGGCTGGAAGCCTCGGCCGGATCCGTGGACGCCGAGTTCGGACTGGACAGAATCGGCGCCCGGGAAGCGGACCTGGCGAACGCCGTGGAGGTCTACCTTCAGGAGAACTACCGGCAGCCGTACTCCCTCGAGCGGTTGGCCGCCTCGTTCGGGTGCAAGGCGGCGTATCTCCTGCGGCTCTACCGCAAAATCAAGGGGAACACGCCAACGCACGACCTCATCCGTCTTCGCATCGAGAAGGCAAAACGCCTGCTCGTGGGTCACCCCGACCTCGAAATCAAACAAGTTGCCGCGGCAGTGGGATACGAGGACGCGCTGTATTTCTCCCGCATGTTCAAGAAGGAGACCGGGCTCAACCCCTCCGCGTTCAGGGATTCGAAGGGCCGGCAGTAGGCTGCCAGGCGGGGTCCAGGGCCGCGGCGGCCATGTTGGCCCGGCGGGCGTCTACGCCGGAGAGGACAGCCTGCGGAGTCATCGTGCCGATCAGCATCTTCTCGAAGTCTGCTTCAAGCTCCATCCACTGTCCCATGATGTACTTGATCCCGCCCTGGAACGGCTCTCCGCCGAAGTGTGCGGAGCCGAGAAACGACTGCTCGTTCGGCAGCAGAGGCACGGGCCGGGTGGGAAATGATAGACCGATTCCCTCGGGCTGGTCCACCGCGTACCGGTAGAGATTGTCCTCCCGGGTCAAGAAGCGGAAGAGATCGAGAACCGCCTCGGGGTCCCTGCTTCTTGCGTTTCCAAACCACGTTGGCGCGGAGCGTTCGATGCTTACGGTGCGGTTGTCGAGCCACGGGATGGGGAACATCCCCCAGGACTGCGCGCCGGAGCCGGGGTTCGTCTTGAGGACGCTTCTCGCGAACCCGATCTTGTTCAGCGTCATCGCCGCAGCTCCCGAAATGAGCGCGGTCTTCGAGCCCTCCAGGGTATCGGCCATGAAGTCGCTGCCGAAGTAGCCGCGGTTGGCCGCGAGGAGGATTTGGTCAAGGGCGCGGCGGAACGGCTTATAATCCGCGAATGTCAGCCGGTTCATGTTGAGCCGGTCATACAGCCCGGGATCGTTCTCCTCGAACGTGGCGCCCATCTCGAAGAACGTCAGGGCGGTGTGCCAGCGGCTGGCACCCGGCTCGTAGATCGGGACGATGCCGGCCTGCTTGATGCGCTCACAGACCGCCATGAACTCCTTCGCGGTCCTGGGCGCGGCGATCCCCAGCCTCTTGAAAATTTTGTCGTTGTACGTGTAGACCCAGCCGACCATATCGTCCCACACGATCAGGCCGTAGACCCGGCTCTTGTAGGAGACGGCAGGCAGCCACTCGGGCTTCAGGCGCTTGGTCCACTCCTCGTTCGTCAGGTCTATGCAGGATTTTTGCGGATCGATCTCATTGCCGAGGTACCACCGCGTGGACTGCATGAGGAAGATATCGGTCGCTTCCCCGGCGGCGAGCATGGTTTGAAGCGCCCGGTAGTAGACGTGGGGAGCGTAGATCGTGAAGGAGACCTTGATGCCGGTCTCCTTTTCGAAGAGCCTCGCGTTCTCTCCCGCGACGTCGTAGATCCAGCCGTCCGACGACATGACCTGGATCTTGCGGGGCAGGCTGGAGCCGGGGGCGGGACTTCTGTCGGCGCCGCAGGCTGCGATCAAGGCTCCTATGGCCGCCAGAAAGATTGTCCGGGTGATTCCGCAAAAGACCTTCCTGAGGATCGATCTCATAGCGTCACTATACCACGAGCGTGAGGGGCATTGACTGGTAGTGAAGCGTTCTTGCGCTCCCCCCTCAGGCCGCGGCGGTCGCACACGAGGCGCGGCCGCACGGACGCCGGCCGGCCCGCGCGACCCCATCACCCCTGCGCCCGGACGATCAGAACCCGAACGCGAACGGACTGCCCTTACGCCAGAACACCGGGATGCGCTCGATCGGCGCGTCGGCACGCAGGCGTGCTCCGCCGGGGGACTGGCGCCCGGTCCATGCCTCGATCCAGTCGGCACCCACCGGCAGGTACACGTCGCGGGCGACCACGCCTCGCTCGACCACCGGCGCCACCAGCAGGTCGGGCCCCAGCATGAACTGGTCGGCGAGGCCGGTCGCCGCCGGGTCGGAAGGGAAGTCGAAGTACAGCGGGCGCATGGGCGGCGTGCCGCGCTCGTGGGCCGCGCGGTTCAGCACGCGCAGGTAGGGCTTCAGCTTCTCGCGCAGGAAGAGCAGGCGGCTGATGATCCCGTACGCCGCGTCGCCGAACGACCAGACCTCGTTGTCAGCCCCGCTCGACTGCGCCCCGTACAGCCCGTTCTGCGGCTGGCGCACGCCGTGCAGGCGGAACAGCGGGCAGAACACCCCGTACTGGAACCAGCGCACGATCAGTTCCTTGAACTCGTCGGTGCGGACGTCGCCTTCCATGAAACCGCCGATGTCGGTCGTCCACCAGGGGATGCCGCTCATGGCGATGTTCAGCCCGGCGGGCACCTGCGCGCGCAGCACCTCGAACCGTGAACGGATGTCGCCCGACCAGACGGCCGCTCCGTAGCGCTGGCTCCCCGCCCACGCCGAGCGCGAGAGGGTGACGACCTCGGTGTGCCCGGCGGCCAGCATGCCCTCGAAGAATCCCTTCTGGTGCAGCAGCGGGTAAATGTTCGTGACTTCCAGCCCGGCGCCGAGCGCGTACTGGATGTTCTCGGCGTGCATGGGCATCAGCTCCGGCTCGTCGGCGTCCAGCCAGAAGACGCGCACGCCGTGGTCGAGGTAATTAGCCTTCACTCGGTCCCACAGGAAGGCGCGCGCCTCGGGGTTGGTGGCGTCGTAAAAGGCCACCATCGACACGCCCTCCGGGGTGGTGTCGGATATCGCCATGTGCGCGTGCACCCCGTGAACGGTTTCGGCCAGCAGGCCGCGTCGTGCCATCTCCGTGTAAGCGGGGTTGCTGGGGTTGACCGTGGGCCAGATCGACACCATCAACTCTACTCCCAGCTCATGCAGCTCGCGCATCATCCCCTCCGGGTCGGGCCAGTCCCGCGGGTCCATCGCCCAGTCGCCCATCATGCGCCAGTGGAAGTAGTCGGACACGATCACCGCGAGGGGCAAGCCGCGCCGGCGGTACTCGCGCACCACCGCCAGCAGCTCGTCCTGGGTGCGATAGCGCAGCTTGCACTGCCAGAACCCGAGCGCGAAATCGGGAAGCAGCGGCGGGTGACCGGTGGCATCGATGTACTTCTCGTGGATCTCCGCCGGGGTGTCGCCGACGACGAGGTAGTAGTCGATGCCTCGCGTGGCATCCATGACCCAGCGGGTCATGTTGGTCGCCAGCTCCACCCGCCCCACCCCCGGGTTGTTCCACAGGAAGCCGTAGCCAGTGCTGGAGACGTAGAACGGGATGCAGACTTCGGTGTTGCGCTGCTCGAGGTCGATCACGCAGCCCTTGTTGTCGAGCAGGCCGTGCTGGTGCTGCCCGAGGCCGAAGATGCGCTCGCCCGGGGTGGCGCGGAAGCAGACGTCGATCCTCGATAGCTCGCTGCCGCGTGAGCGGTACCAGCGCGCTGGAGGCTTGTTGAAGATCGGCTCGGGCTCCTCGAGCAGGAGGGACCCGGTCCGCGCGTGGAAGAAATGAAGCGTGCCGTCATGCCACAGCTCGGCGCGCACCTTCCCGTTGGTCAGGATCCCCTTCCCGTCGCTCACAACCGCGCTCGCGCCCGGAGCATCGAACGTCTCGGCCAGCGCTCCCGGAATGTCGGGAAGGCTGCGCAGTTTCGTGGCGCGAACCCGCACGCCGTCAGGGCCCCACGGTTCGACCTCGAGGATCTCGCCGTTGAGGCGCAGGGTCAGGCGGTTTCCGTCAGCGCTGATGCCCGGGGTCATGTTCCCTCCTTCTCGCTCGGCGCCCTCCCGAATGCGGTGCCCGGGCGGCGCCAGCCGTGGTCGTCGCCGCAGCAGCGGCAGCTTCCGATGGGGCTGGCCCGCTCATCCCGCGCCTCCGTCGGACGTCGCCGGTGCGTCCGCGGGCGTCTTCTGGGCCTGATCGTGGTCGGGCGGCAGCGTCTCCACGTCGTGCACCGCGGGGATGGACAGGGCGATTGCGTCGATTACGAGGAACAGCATTCCCGCGAGGAGGAACTGGATCGCCTTCCCCGAGCCGGGGCCGGTTCCGGTGATGCCGGCGAACGTCTTCGCCAGCCATGTGTCCGCGTTCATGCGCCGGGCGGCGAAGAACCGGCCTTGGATGTCCGGCGCCACCTTCGACTGCCAGATCATGTTGCTGGCGCTCTGCGAAAGGGGGAACGCCATCGCCGAGACGGCCGCGATGGGCAGCCAGGCCGCAGGGCCGCGGCCGAGGCTGAGTCCGATCAACCCGAGGAGACCCGAGACTCCCCATCCCAGGAACATGCCTCGGACACGCTTCTCGAACCCGCCCCAGGCGCTGATGATCGGGCCGCCCGCCACCCCTCAGATGGCGAAGATGCCCGCGAGCCCTCGGTGCTTCTTGGGCACCATCAGCTCTCCAGCCGTCCCGCGGCCTTGAGGACGCAGGATGGCGGTGGTGGCGAGCACGGCCCGCAGGTCGCTCACCATCATCATGAGCTTTCGGTTGTACCGGTCTACCATGGCGGCCGCGATGGGCGAGACGAGGATGCACGGCACCGTGAAGCAGGCGGTGATCGGGCCAAGGGCCGTTGCGCTGCCCGTCTCCTGGCAGGCCCAGATCGTGAGGGCGAAGCTGCTCATGTTCGAGGCCGGCACGGACACGAGCCGCCCGACCCAGACGAAGGTGAATCATGCCATACTGCCGAGAGGTTCCCGTGGCGCGTCCTTCTCCGCTCTCATCCGACCTCTTTCGCTCTTCCGCGAGGAGAGTCCGCTTCTCCGGCGTCACCCGGTCCGGCCGATCTTCACGCCGAAGTACCCGCCGACACCGCCAACGCCAAGGATTCCGATGTTCATGCAGGGGCTCTCTCCTGTGGGATGACTACAACGCCTCCAACGCCGCGACGGGCCGCATGGCCTGATCGGATGATAACCCTTCCCTCGACCTTGTGGGAAGCCTCGCCCTTCGGAGCTCTCGCACGCGAGGGTGCGGATCGCCACGTGCTTCGCGTCCATCGCGAAGGCGACGACAGGCGGACTGAGGCCCGGCGGCGCCTCGGGCGCCTGCCGCCGGAGGCGGCCGGGACGAGCGCAGTATCCCGAGGCGATCGTGTCCGGGCTCCACCCCAACGTGCCCGAGCCCGGAAACTTGAAAGGAAGGACCGCACACGGTAAGGTCGGCACAGAGGGGTGACTCCTACCGCAGCGCCGGGCCGGCATCGCCACATTGGTCGTCGAGGGGGAGGGCCATGACCGCTCGAGAGCTGCGCGCCCGCTTCCGCCCCGCCTCGGGCGCGGCGATCCCGCCTCTGTGACTGGGCACCTTCGGTTCGGACAGGGTCGGACACGCCGAAGTCGCCGAGGCGGTCCACGTGGCCATCGGCCTGGGCTACCGTCACATCAACTGCGCGGCCGTGTACGGAAACGAGGCCCGGATCGGAGGCGTGCTCGCGTCGGCGTTCTCGGGCACGGCCGGGTACGCGGCTGTCGCCCGGCAGGATCTCTGGATCACCTCCAAGCTCTGGAACGACATGCACGCCCCGGAACGCGCGAGGATCTCTGTGCGGAAGACCCTGGCGGACCTGCGCCTGAAGTACCTGGACCTGTACTTGGTGTACTGGCCCCTCAGGAACTTCCATCCCCCGGGCTGCGACGTGAGCTCCCGGAGCCCGGATGCCACGCCCTACGTGCCGATGTGGCGGACCAGGCCCGCGTCGACCATGCGCTCCAGCTCTCCCCAGGTCTCCATTAACCTCTCGCGGATCGACGAGATCGTTTTCGACCAGACCTACAGCGGTTTTCGCTCTTCCCCCTTCGGAGCGCACATCGACCTGTGACCCGCCATGCTCCTTGCGGTTGGTTCATTCCCCGTGCGTCCAAGCGTTCAACGGCAATGCTCCATATACTTCCTGCTATGGCTACCCATTGCGAACCACGAAGCGTGCTTTTAAAGCCTGTTGATCTAAAGAATGTGCTCCGACAAAAAGCTCATATTCGAGCGGCTCCACAACGAAATCTGCCTGGGTTTCATCATAGTAGGCCAGCCGAGATACTGGCAAACTGAGTTCGGCGGTCTTGGTTTCACCGGGCAGCAGGGCAATTCGGGTGAACGCCTTGAGTTCTTTGGGTGCCCTCTCCACAGCTGACCCTATGGGCGAGACGTAGAGCTGCACAACTTCCTCACCGGCGTGTGTCCCAATGTTTGAGACATCCAGGCTCATCTTCAAGGTGTCTGATGGACCGAGCCGGTTCCGGGCGAGCCTCATGTTGGCATAGCGATAACGGGTGTAGCTGAGGCCGAAACCAAAGGCGAAAGCCGGTGTGTTGCCATCGCGTTCCAGCTTGCGGTAGCCATGCCATAGGTCGTATTCGATTTCGGTTGCATTCTTGTCGAAGAAGGGGAGGTCTTCAGCCCGTTGGGGGATGACAAATGGCAGCTTGCCGCTTGGGTTGACTCGACCCAGCAGAATATCGGCCAGGGCGTGACCGCCTTCCATGCCGGGGTACCAGAGCATCAGAATGGCCGGCACACGCTCGCGCCATGCTTCCATCAGTACACTGCTGCCGCCCACAATCGTGACAATGGTCCGCGGATTCGCTGCGACGACCGCCCGGATCAATTGCTCATCCTCAGTGTGAAGGGTGAGCCGGTCACGGTCGCCGCCTGTTAAAATGGCGTCGGCGGGCTGTCCGACCACGTCCCGCATGTACCTCTGAGCAGTAGGCGCCTCCTTTGGGGTTGGTGGGGGGAACAGCGCAGCCAGTTTCTGCATCGTGCTCGGATCAAGGAACTCGCCCTCGTCGTTGTGGGTGTAGCCCACAATCAGCACGACTGCATCAGCAGCCCGGGCCGTGGCCACGGCTCGCTCAAGGTCACTGCCGTTGTCCTGGAGCACGTCCGCCTGGCCCTTGAGCGCGGCCTGAATCCCGGCCAGCGGTGTCACCACGTAGGCGGGGCGGGTGCTGCTGGATCCAGTGTCGCCGGTATTGGGCGTATCAGCCAGCCGGCCAATTACGGCTATGCTCTTCAAACCCCGCAGCGGGAGCAGATTCCCTTTGTTCTGCAGCAGTACAATGGACTTGTTCGCCGCTTCATGCGCCAGCGCGCGATGGCTCTCGCTACCGATTTGCGATGCTTCGTAGCTGCTCGTCCGCACCAAACGCAGTTGTTGACGCAACAGACGCACCACGGCATCGTTCACCCGCTCCAGCGGGACGTGGCCGTTCTCGACCAGGCGTTTCAGGTGCTGGTGAAAATGCATTTGGAAAGGCATCTCCACGTCCTGCCCGGCCAGGGCCGCCTTCTGAGCATCGCGAACGCTGAACATGAAGTCAGACAATACGAATCCGGAAAAGCCCCACTGCTTCTTGAGGATGTCGGTCAGCAAGACCTTGTTCTGCCCGCACCATTCACCGTTGACGCTGTTGTAGGCGCTCATCACCGCCGCCACCCCTTCGTCCACCACGCGCTTGAAATGGGCCAGGTAGACCTCGTGGAGCGCCCTGGGGCTGACCCGCACATTGACCTTGAAACGAGCATTCTCTATCGAGTTGAGCGCAAAGTGCTTCGCACAGGCCATGGCGTGTTTCTGTACTCCCCGGGTGAGGGCAGCGCCCATCTCACCCAGATGATACGGGTCCTCGCCATACGTTTCCTGGGCGCGTCCCCAGGCGGGATGTCGGAGCAGGTTGATGCAGACCCCGCCGAACAGGGTGCCACCGTGCGCCCGCAGCTCGCTCCCGATGACTTCCCCGATGCGCTCTTCCAACGCCACGTCCCACGACGCGCCTCGGGCCATGGAGACCGGGAACGTGGTAGCTCCCTTCATGACCACGCCGCGAGGGCCGTCCACAAAACGGATGCCGGGGATACCCAGACGAGAGATGACGCCGGCATCCCACGGATGATCGGCGTATCCCCCGTTCATCATATCCAGCAGCCCGGGCCAGAACGCGACATCGCCGTCCATCATCTCGATTTTCTCGTCCAACGTAAGCTGCGCCAACAGATCGTGCGCCCTGGCCTCAATCTGCTCGCTGGAGAGTTCCGCTGCCGGCTCACAACCAGGAGACGCTGCCTGCTTTTTCATCTTGGTCATCGAAGACCCTCCCAGGTTTGATGAGTGATAGGACGAACGAGAGTCCTGAGGCTCCTCCAGAATGTCGAGAACCCCTGTTCCTGTGCGAGAGAGCACGGCAACCGAGCTTTTCTTCGTTCGCCTCGAATGGTGATTCACTCATCTCTCACGGGAACCTGGTAGATCTTCCCCGGGTCGCTGCTCAGCTCTACGGACCGGAGACCAGGTCCGTGGATCCGGCACGGACCACCGAGGGTCGAGCGCACCTCGCACCGCGTCACCGTGCCGAGTCTCCACTGGAAGGACACCTCGAACCCTCCTCGCGCCCGCAATCCGCCGACCCTCCCTTCGGCCCAGGACCCGGGAACGGCCGGGAGCAGCTCGATGCTGCCGTCATGGCTCTGGAGGAGCATCTCGGCGATGCCTGCACCAAGGCCGAAGGCGCAGTCCAGCTGCAGGTGCTGCTCCGTCATGAGGTTGGCACCGAGGCTCCGACAGCTCTCCCTGACCATCTGGCCTGCCTGCGCGCGCTCCTTGAGCCGGGCAAAGAGCGACACCGACCACGCCGCGGGCCACCCCCACTTGAACGCGCCGTGGGCGAAGCGGCGGAACATGCTCTTCCTGCATGCCTCGTAGAGATCCGGGTTGCGCTGGGGCGTGAACAGCTCTCCGGGAAACAGGCCGTACATGTGAGAGACGTGCCCCATGCCCGGCATGCATTCCGCGAAGTCGAAACACCACTCCTGGAGCTGGCCGTGGCGTCCCACCTTGAAGGGATAGAGACGCTCCAGGGACCGTTCGATCCTCTGGTGGAGCTCGCCGCGGCGTCCCAGCATGTCGGCCCCCCGGAGGCAGTGCTCGAAGACCTCGCGGATGATGCTGAGGTCCATGGTCGAGGACTTGGCCACCGCGCTCGTGCGTTGGTGGACTGCCATCCGGTTTTCCGGCGACATGGCAAGGAGGAAATCCGCCTCCAGGGCCGCCTGCTGGTCGACGAAGAAGTTGTTCTCCGGAGAGGTCGATGGAGCGGTGGAAAGGTACCCCTCCTCGTCCTCTACCAGGAGACCCAGGAAGAAACGGGCCGCCTCCTCGATGAGCGGGTAGGCCCGCCGGGCCAGGAACTCGGTATCTCCCGTGTACTCGACGTGCCTCCACAGGTGCTGGCACAGCCATCCGGCGGCCATGGGCCACCACGACCAGCTCGGGAGCCCGGCGCAAGGAGTGGTCTTCCGCCACAGGTCGATGTTGTGGTGCGCCACCCAGCCGTCCAGCCCGTACCACTCGCGAGCAGTGTGTTTGCCGCTCTCGGCTGCCTCGGCCACCATGTCGAAGAGCGGCTCATGGCACTCCGGCAGGCCGAGCACCTCGGCGCCCCAGTAGTTCATCTCCACGTTGATGTTCGTGGTGAGGTTGCTAGACCAGGGGGGCCGCACCCGGTCGTTCCAGATCCCCTGCAGGTTGGCGGCCTGCGTGCCCGGGCGTGAGCTGGCGATCAGGAGGTAGCGGGTGTACTGGAGAGCGAGGGCCGCGAAGGAGGGATCCTCCAGGGAGGCTCCTGCCTGGAAGGCGAGGCGCCTGCTGGTGGGCAGCACGGACGTGGTGGACGGGCCGATGGAAATGTCAACGCGCCGAAAGAACGCACGATGGTCCGCAAGGTGCCGCTCGCGCAGCTGGTCCCATGCAGGGGAGCCTGCACCGTCCAGCGTCCGGAGGCACCGCGACACCACGCGACCGACGTCGCGCGATCGTTCCTTTCCGTAGCCCTCGTAGTTCGTGTGTGCAGCAAGGAGCACGAGCGCATGGCGCGCGCCGGTGATCAGCAGCCGGTCGGGGGTCGAGGTCAACCGACCGTCGGTCTCCACCACGCGTACCGAGGCGGCAAACCGGATGCTCGCGGAGTCCTCCTCTGGAAGGTAGACGATGAACGGACGTGCCGACGAGTAGTCCGGCTCGCTCCAGTCCGGCGCGCGGCCCGACAGGAGGAGCGTCGAAACCTGGGTGCTGACCGCGTGGCGAAGCTCGCTCTCCAGGATTACAGCCAAGTCCATAGTCCCGGAATCCACCGAGAGCCGGAGCGCCACCACTTGGTCCGGCGCGCTCACGAAGCATTCCCGCCGGAAATTCCTTCCGCCCTCGCGGTACTCCACGGTGGCCACGGCGGAGTCCAGGTCGAGCGAGCGCCGGTACCCCTGCGGCGGCTCGCGGCGCATGCGCCGGAGGAACTCGCTGCCTGCACGGGGCTCGAGGCCCACGACGACGTGGAGCGTTCCCAGCGGCTCGTACGCCTGGCCCCAGCCGCCGAGCATGCGCTCCGCAACCAGGCGGTGCGCCTCCGCGAATTTGCGCTCGAACACCAGTCGGCGCGCCTCCGGAAGGAGCGCGCGGGTATCAGGGTTCAGGAGAAAGGATTCGCTGCCGGACCAGAGGGTGTCCTCGTTGATGACGATCCGCTCGTCCGGCAGTGCGCCGAAGACCGCCGCGCCGAGCCTGCCGTTTCCCAGCAGGTGCGCGTCCACGAGACGCTCGGCCGGCGCAGATTCCCACAAGAGTAGCGAGTCAGCACCCGTGTGCACTTCAGCCATGTCCTCTCGGCGTCTCCTTCCCCCCCTTCATCGGGCGCGGTCCGGTGGGCGCCGCGCTCCGCGCGCGGCGCCCACCCGGAAGGCGCCCTCGGGAAGTGACTACTTCTTCCCCAGCTTCTTGTTCATGTCGTCAAGGTGATTCGCCCACACGACATTCCGCACATCCTCCAGGCCGATGGCACGGATCTCGTCCATTGCCTTGGTATAAAGCCCTTCGAACGCGGCGTCATCCGACGCGATGATCATTTGCGCGATAGCCTTGCTCCATACATCTTTGATCTTCTGGAACTGGACACCTTCCTTGGACGAGGGATTCGGCTCGATCGCCGCCCCTCCTGCGTCTGGGCTGCCGATGCCGAGCTCGTAGGTGTCCTTGGCGTACTTCCCGGTGGCAAGGAGGTAGTCCGTGTATCCCTGGGGGGCGATAGCAAGCTTCTGGTAGACGGCCGGCAGTGAGCGCCACATGAGCAGGCGCCGTTCGAAGCCGTACTTGTCCCAGAAAGCGTCGCCCGTCTTGTTCAGCTCGTCAATGATAGCGGCCGTGTATCTGGGGATTCCGTTCACAATGGTGTAGGTCTCTCCCTCCTTCCCGAAGAGGTTGTCCATCTGGCCCTCATCGCTCCAGGAGTACTCGAAGTAGCGGATGATGCGGCCCGGGTTCTTGGCGTCCTTCGTCACCATCGATCCCACCCATCCCGTGCCCCGTCCGCCTGCGTACTGGGGATCCTTGCCCCCGACGTGGAGGTACTCCAGCGGGATGTAGGTGTCCTTTTCATTCCCCGTCACCTGCATGATCTTGGGGTTGTGCTGTTTGTAGATGTCTATGGGGTAGCGCGTCGTCACAGCGAAGATGCCGGCACTCACTTCATCCCCAAAGGTCTCCTGACGCGCGATGACCCTATCGACGCTCATCAGACCCTCGCGGACCAGGGTATTGAGGAACTTGATGCTGTTCACCATGCCCTTGGACTCGAAACAGAACTTGATGGCGTTCCCCTCCAGATAGTAGTTGTTCCCGTACGTCTCGGGAGCGAAGGCGCCCAGGAGATAGGAAAGCGTGAAGCAGCCCGTGAGGCCCCACTGGTTCGCGTCGACCGGCGGCTCGATGGTGATGACCTTCTTGTCAGGGTACCTCTGCTTGATCATCTTGAGCATGGCGATGAACTTCTCGGGCGTATCAACGGAGGGCTTGCCCAGGGCTTCATAGATCCCCTTCTGGATGAAGAAGGGTCGGAAGATCTGCTTCTCCGGCGACTTCTGGAACTCCTCTTTAGACGACATGAACGAAGGCAGGTAGTAGAGCTTGCCGTCGGTCTCGCTGTGATAAGTCTTGACGTCTTGTGGGATCTGGTCCCAGAACTCTGGAGCGTACTTGTCCGTGAGTTCCTTGATCGGATAGATCTTGCCGGCCTGGATGATCCTCTTCGTCATGTCCCCGTAATACTCGAGCACCATGGCATCGGGCAACTTGCCTGAAGCCACCAGAACGCTCAGGTACTCCTTTTCGTCACCCGTGGCGACGATGATGTTGGGGTGCACCCCTGTCTTCTGCTCGATGACTTTCTCGACGTAGCTGCCCTTCCAGGGATAGAAGGTACCCCACGCCCCGTAGAAGTAGAGATCGAACTGGAACGGCGAGGTGTCCTTTTGCCACGACAGCGCCGCCCCTGCCTTTCCCGAGGGCACAGCGGTCGCTCCCGTTTCCTGCCCCGCTTTTGCGAAGCAAAGCGAGGCAGAAACCACGAGGAGCACGAGTACGAGCCCCGTTCTGAGAGAAAACTTTGTCCTTTTCATACAAACCTCCTCTGCGGACTGTGTCCACACAACCGGGCCGACGGCCCGTTACGTTGTGTGCTAACCCTTGAGAGACCCGATCATGACCCCCTTCACGAAGTACCTCTGGAGAAAGGGATAGATGGCCACGATGGGGAACGTCGTGAGCACCATTGTGGCCAGGCGCAGCGACTGGCTGGAAACGCTTTCGCTGCGGAAGTTCGCGGACCTGACGCTGACGTTGACCGACTGGATCGCCTTCACGAGGTACTGCTGGAGTGTCATGAGCTTGCGCCCACCATAGAGCATTGCGTCGAACCACGAGTTCCAGTGCCACACCCCGAAGAACAGCGCGATGGTGGCCAGGACGGCCGTCGAGAGGGGAAGGATAAGCTGCACGAAGACCCGGATCTCCGTGGCACCGTCCATGAGCGCGGATTCCTCTATCTCAGGCGAGATCTCCCGGAAGAACGACATCATGATGAAGGCGAAGAACGCGTTGAACATGTTGGGGATGATGAATACGAGAAAGTTTCCCCACAGATGTAGTCCGTGGGCAATGAGCAGGTACGTAGGGATGAGCCCCCCGCTGAAGTAGATGGTCACAAGGGTCATGCCCAGAATGACCTTGCGTCCCCACAGTCTCTTCTTCGAGATCCCATAGGCAAAGGCGGCGGTGAAAAGCACCCCCGCCACGGTTCCGATCACGGTCCGCGCCACCGTGACCCATATGGCACGAACGATCTCCGGATCCCTCAACACGTAATTGAAGTTGATGACGGAGAACTTCCGCGGCCAGAAGTAGACCGGACCCCTCAGAAGGTCTGTGGGATCGTTTAAAGAGGAGACGATGATGTAGAGGAATGGGTAGAAGCACATCGCGACGGCAAGCGACAGAAAGAGACTGTTCAGCGTCACGAAGGCCACCTGTCCGACTGAAATCCGTCTCCTTCTCATCAGCATCCTCAATACAGGCTCTGTCCCATGAGCCGTCGCGATGTCGAGTTGGCAATGACAAGGAGGATCACTGCCGCCACCGAGCGGAACATTCCGACGGCCGCGGCGTAGGAGTAACGCGTGAGCTGGATGCCCATCCGGTAGGTGTACGTGTCGATGATCTCGGTAGCATCCTGGATGATGGAGTTGCGGAGCAGGTACATCTGCTCGAAGAACTCGAAGTTTGCGCTGATGAGGCTCGCCACGGTGAAGATCAGGAGCACGATGATGGTCGACTTGATGCAGGGAAGCGTGATGTGCCAGATCCGGGTCCAGCGGTTTGCCCCATCCACCGCGGCAGCCTCGTACAGGGTGGGATCGATGCCGGTGATGGCGGCGATGTAGATGATGGACTCCCACCCGAAGGACTTCCAGACGTGGCTCACGACTACGAGGGATGGGACGTACTTCTCCGACGCAAGAAACAGGAGGGGCTTCTGCACGATCCCGAGTTGGAGAATGATCTTGTTGACGATCCCTTCGTCCGTCGCAAGCACGACGTACAGGAAGCCCGACACGAAGACCCACGAGATGAAGTGCGGCAGGTAGCTCACCGTCTGGAAGAACTTCTTGAACCTGAGGTTTTGAACCTCGTTCAGGAGGATGGCGAAGATGATCGGCGCGGGGAATCCGAAGAGCATCTTCAGCAGGCTGTAGAGGATCGTGTTCCGGAGGGCGTGGAGGAAGTACCTGTCCGTGAAAGCCTCCTGGAACTGCTTCAGGCCCACCCAGGGACTCTGCGTGAATCCCTTGATCGGTCCCAGGAAGAGGTCGTATTCCTTGAAGGAGATAACCAGGCCCAGCATGGGGATGTAGTTGAAGACGATCATCCAGACCACTGCAGGAAGCACGAGCATCAGGAGGTATTTCTGTCGTCCGAGTGTAGCCAACACGGAGGGGGCATTCAGAGACGGGCGAGAGGGTCTTACCCTGCGGCTGTGGTCCGTTGCGGGATTGGGCTGCTTCAGCGTGGTAATGGAAACCTGCACGGAAGCATTGTGCGGGAGGGCGCGGGGAGCTGTAAAGTTACAAAGGGCATCAGAAAGAGCAGAAATCCGGTACTTTTGTCACACTTGCGCCGGCGTGACGGTACCCTCCCATGGCCGCGCGCTCCGCCATCAAGGCTGCGCTAGCGGCCACGTCCTCTTCAGCTTCTGGATGAGCTCCATCCTATCGTGCACGTCGAAGGTGGCATAGAGGGAATGGATATAATTCCTCACGCTGCGTTCCGAGATGCCGAGCGCGTCAGCGATCTGCCGGTTGTTCATGAGCTGCATCACGAGGTTCAGCACGTCCCGCTCGCGCGGCGTGAGTCCTTCCATGATGTCGTCCTGCGCGCCCAGCTCTCCATCCTCGGTGCGGAATATCTTTTCCGTGATGGCCTTCGTGAAGAGCGTGGCCCCGCGCATGATCGCCTGCAGGGACTGGACGAGGTCCTCGGGGGTCATGTTCTTTAATAGGTAACCCACCGCGCCGTATTTCACGGCGAAATGCACGTACTCGTCGTCGTCGAATGTCGTGAGCATCACGATCTTGATTTCCGGAAAGTTGCGGTGGATCAGCTTCGTGGCCTCCACGCCGTCTATGCGCGGCATGCGAACGTCCATGAGGATGACGTCCGGCCGCTTCGACTCCGCCATGTCGATGGCCATCTCTCCGTCGGTGGCGATCCCGACCAGCTCGATGCCCTCCGCGATCCCCTTCAGCACGTACTGAAGGCTCTCAGCGAAGAGGACCTGGTCATCGGCGATCAGGAGCCTCAACTTGGTCGACATTTCCTTTCTCCATAGGCAGGTACATCGAGATCCTGAACCCGGTTTCCTTAGGTTCGACGGACACTTTCCCGCCCGCGAGCGCGGCCCGCTCCCGCATCCCCGCGATGCCAATGCCGGGGGTCACGCCGTTCGGGCAACCGATCCCGTCATCGTCAAGCATGATCCTCAGGCAGTCTCCGTAGTTCCAGAGCATGATGATGACCCGGGAGGCGTGGCCGTGGCGGAATGCATTGATGAGCCCTTCCTGGATGAAATGGTAGACTGCTTCGGGGAAGCGTTCCAGGTTCCCGATATCGGCGTTGCCCATCTCGTAGCGCACCTGCACGCCGGTTGAAATCGTGAAGACCTTCACCAGCTTCTTGATCGCCACGTAGACGGACTCCTCCTCGTGCTCTCGGACGCGGAACTCACGCAGGATTTTCCTGATGTGCTCGAGCCCCTCCTCGATCTGGCCGCGAATGCTCTTGATGTGGTTCGGGACCCGCTCGGGCTCGGTGCGCACCATGACCTTGATCGCCTCCATCATCATGACCGTATTGGTCAGTGTGTACCCGATGGTATCATGGATGTCGCGCGTCAGTCTGTCCCGCTCCCGGGTGCGAGACTCCAGTTCGATGTCCATCGCATAATCCTGGGACAGGATGTTGGCCCGGGTGAGGGAGGCGACGTTCTCCTCCAGCCTGTTGATGTAGCTCTGCAGCGCGATGACCTTCTCCCGGGACCGTATCAGGAGAGAACCGAGCGTCGCAGAAGCGGCGCAGACCACTACGACGGATGCGGCGGTGAGAACGCCGTATACGTGCGCGATCAGGCTGGCCGCCGGAAGCACGACCGCGGCCGCGCAGCCGAGAACGAGACCCGCGGGATACGCCTCGTAGAGAGAGGCCCAGAGAGCAGTGGGCAGCGTGAGCAGTGCCACCGTCTCCACGCGCAGCCGGTAGCATAGAATCAGGAACAGCGTCGCAACAAAGGAACCGCCCAGCAGGGAGCGGAAAACGCTCTCAGTGCGTACGATCACCATGCACGTGGCGCATACCGAAAGGCCGATGACGACCAGCCGGTACACGAGCGGCGCCACCGTCTGTGCGAGCAGGGGCGAAACCGCCTGTGCGTCAGTGAGGACAAGCGCATAGGCCGGCAGCGAGAGCGCGAACGCACCGATGACGAGTGGGGCGCGCCAAGAACCGATGCGATGGGCGATCCGAAGGAAGCGTTCCTTGGGCCGCATTGATGTGCATACTATGTTTTTTTTTCTTCGTACAACAGCGGGTATCGCCGAGCAGGAGCGTCCGCTTCTGGGCGCAGAAAGGGAAGGCTCAGTGGATTCGGATCGCAATGCCGCGCACGCTCGTGGTATAGTCGTGCTGTGAGACTCACCCCTCGCGTTGTTGCCGCAACAGCCAAGACGCTCGTTTTGCTGGCCATGGCCGGAGCACTGGACGCTGGGCTCGGAGCCTGTGGCCCCTCGAGAGGTGCCAGCCCCGCTTCCAACCTGCCCCGTAAGATCCACGTGATGTCGTCAGATGGCTGGATCTACGACGTCATGGGAGAGAACGCCGAGCTCTTCGAGAAGGAGACCGGCATCCAGGTTTCTTTTACGATCTACGCCCCCCATGTCTATTATCGCGCACTCCAGACCATGCTCGCTTCAGGGGAAGCAGCCGACATCTTCCTCATGCAGTCCACGAGGTGGTCTCTCGGAAGTGAAATCGATCCGCAGAAGTCCTGTGTCGACCTGACGGACGAGGAATGGACCCGGCGCCTGAAGCCCGAATGGCTTCCGGCAGTCTCGTATAGGGGTCGGGTCTACGGACTGATCGTATGGGACGATACCCTGGGCTGGGTTTACACCTACAACGACAAGATCTTCACGAAGCTGGGGCTGCGGGAGCCGAGGACTACCGAGGAGTTCATGGCGGTCTGCGAGCGGATCAGGCGGGCCGGCATCATCCCCATCTATGAGCCGGGGGCCAGCCGCTGGCACTCCGCGCTGACATTCTTCGAGATGGGCGGCACATTCGAGGAGAACGACCCCGGGCTGTACGACCGGCTCAACGAAAACAGGTTGACGTTCGCCGGATACCAGCCGTTCCGCCGTGCTCTGGACCAGATCCTGCTGGCGACCACCCGCGGTTTCTTCGGCAGCGATTTCATGGCGAATAATTGATAAGCGACTTCTGGGGTATCCATTTAACCGGAGCATAGGGCTCGGTGGATGCCATGTATCTGGCCAGCTACCTGGATGAGTTGTTCCGCATCAACCGCCGCCGCTTCGGCAACCTCGGCATGGTGTTCTATCGGGTCCTCGAGCTCGCCATCGCCCACTCGCTGGTGAGCTACGAGGACTTTATCGCCACCGGGCAGCCCCGGGCAGTGCCACCCGAACCGCTGCAAGCGCGCGGACACCCGCCGAGTCTCGAGCGCCCCCCGCGAACCGCCCGTGGAGAACTGCTTACCTGGGTTCCTCCGGTTAAATGGATACCCCAGAGTCAAGTTATCCCAGCAAAAAGGGCAATTGGAATCATGCTTATCCGGTTGACTCCGAACCCTCCCTGTGGGTAGGATATTTCTCATGCCTCGCCCAGATTTTCCGAAGACCCTGCCGGAGTTCCAGCGCCGCTTCCCTGACGAATCTGCGTGCAGGGCGTACTTGGTCGCCTCCCGCTGGCCAGAGGGCTACTGTTGTCCACGGTACGGTCACTCCGAAGTATTCGATCTCCCTCGTCGTCACTTGATGCAGTGCAAAGCTTGCGGTCTGCAGACCTCCGTGACCGCAGGGACGGTTTTCCACAGAACCCGAACTCCTCTGACCTACTGGTTTTGGGCCGCGTACCTGATGGCGACCCAAACGCCTGGAATGTCGGCCCTCCAGCTCCAGCGGCAGCTTGGCCTGAACCGCTACGAAACGGTTTGGACGATGCTCCATAAACTGCGACGAGCGATGGTCGCGCCTAACCGGGAACCCTTGAGGGGCATCATCGAGGTCGACGAGACATACATCGGGGGTCCAGAGCACGGAAAGCGCGGCCGTGGCGCTGGGGGAAAGGCATTGGTCGTGGGAGCTGTAGAGGATCGCGGTGAAACAGCGGGCCGCGTTCGTCTGCAGCTTATCTCCAACTCTACAAGAGCCATCCTGACCGCCTTTGTCGAGGCGAATGTCGAGCACGGAGCCACCATCAAGACCGATGGCCTTGATGGTTACGAGGCGCTGGACAAAAAGCACTATTGCCATAGGCCTCGTATCCAAGGCAGCGGGGAGCGGACTACCATCTGGTTGCCGCACATCCACCGTGTATTCTCCAACCTTAAGACTTGGCTCCGGGGGACGCACCACGGAGTCGATCCGAAGCACCTGCAAGCCTACCTGGGCGAATTCGTATTCCGATATAACCGCCGCCGCACTCCGATGGTGGCCTTCCAGACGTTGCTGGGTCTTGGCAGCCACCTGGGACCCACGACCTACTACCAGCTGTACCGTTCGGAGTCAACCGGATAAGCATGATTGGAATTTACAGCTAGAATGTCATTTGTGATATGGGCGGTCCGTGGTTCGAACACGGGACCTGCTGGGTGTAAAAAATGCGGCCCTTCGCTATTGGTGCCATCGCCGCTACTGAGCGCGCATGATAAAGTGGTTTCGGCTATTTATGGCTATATGCGCTACTGACATTGCCTGAATGCCGCTACAATAACGCTACAGTTTGGCTACAAGCTATCAGGCCACGTCTGCGAACAGCATGGCGCCCTTCTGTGCTATTCGAAGTTGATCCACGCTGCTTCCTTCTGCACTCTGATCCTGCCACCGCCGCCGACCGCTACCTGCTCACGTCGAGGCAGACCAGGTCGCCGCGGGTATTCCGGCAGTAGATCTTCGCGTTGCAGAGAACCGGCGGAGTCCAAAACATGCGCCCGATCCGTAGGAAAGCACCTTGCAGCACGTCGCAATGGGCTATCTCCTTGAAGCCATCGGGCGAAGCATTCGCGGTGTAGAGGGTTCCTTCGTCGTCCAGCACGATCAGGACGCCGTTCGCTGCGGTGACCGCGAAGCACTTGTTCGGGTGTTCCATCCCGAGCGGCACGTCCCACAATAGCTTGCCCGTCTCCAGGTCGAGACACCGAAAGGTTGTAGGGTAGGGAAAAACGCTGTTGGAGGGGCCCCCGTACATCGTGTAGATGCTGCCATCGACTATGACCGGCGGGGTTAAATAGTCACACAGGTCGTGTGTCTTCCAGAGAAGCTCGGCACCCTCCCCACCCATCCCCAGCACGAATCCATAGCCGGTATACTCACCAGGCATCCCGCTGGCTAGAGAGATACAGACCTTGTTGCCTGAGATGACGGGATCGGGGGTCCCTTCCTTCGGAATATACTCCCACTCGTATTGCCAGACCGGCTTGCCGGTCTTCACGTCGACGGAAGTGATGCCCTGCCAGCTTTCGAAGAGGGCGAGCTGCCTGCCGCCGTCCCGGTAGGGCACCGGCGTGCAGTAACCAGTGCCGGTGCTGCTGAGGCCCTTTCCGAAGTCCTCGGGCGGTGCTTCGCTCGTCCATGCAAGCTTCCCGGTCTTCCGCTCCACAGCCATACCCGCAGCGTTCGCGGTCATCACGACCAGGTCGCCCACCACCACCGGAGAGCCGCCGAAGTGGTAAAACGGTGCCACCGCCCCGTAGTCGCGCACGATGTCCTTCTGCCACTTCTGCCGGCCCGTCCGTGAATCC
>JAPLSM010000468.1 GCA_026398635.1 Spirochaetota bacterium
CACCACGGACACCGGCCGTGAAAAGGGGGAGGTGGCCGTGCCGATGATCGGCTCGGCGCTCTCGGGGCCGCTCGCCGTCGGCCCGAAGTACACGGGGTTCCTCGACGAGCTGCGCGTGAGCCGGCGGTTCGTCGAGGCGCCCTCGCTCGCGAGGTTCCCCGGCCAGCGCGGCACCGCGGTCTCGCGCCTCCTCGACCTCGGCCACGCGGCCACGCGGGTCGTCCGCATCGAGACGGTGCAGTCCACGCCCTCCGACTCGGCCGTCTTCTGCTACTACCGGCTCTCCGACGAGCTCGGCCGGCCTGCCTCCGCGTCCGCCGGCGCGGAGGCGGGGTGGATTCCCTTCGCGCCCGGCGCCGGCCTGCCGGACACCGCGCGCGGCCGCTACCTCCAGGTGATGGCCGAGCTTTTCCCGGACGGGAGGCGTGCCGAGGCGCCGAGCCTCTCGAGCATCCGGATCGTCTACGAGCCGCACCTGCCGCCGCTCGCGCCCGCCGGCCTCACGGCGACACCGGGCAACGGGAAGGTCAGCTTAAGCTGGCGCCGGGTCGACGATCCCGAGGTGAAGGGCTACGAGGTCTACTACGGCGGCGCCCCCGGAAGCTACTTCGGGGTGGGTGCCGCCCAGGGCGCCTCCCCCCTGGACGCGGGCAACGTGACGCAGATGGAGATCACCGGTCTCGAGAACGGCGCGCTCTACTACTTCTCGGTCACCGCGTACGACGGCGCCGAGCCGCGGCAGCGAAGCCTCTTCTCCGTCGAGGTCGGGGCCCGCCCGTCGAGGATCCATCCATGAAATCGATGAAGACCGGCGAGGTGCTCACCCGGGCCCGCAACGCCTTCAAGATGGGCGAGTACCCCCTAGTGGAGAAGCTGGCCCTCCGCATCCTCGAGGAGCAGCCCGACTCGGCCATCGCCTACAACCTGCTCGGCAGCGTCTGCGAGCGGACCGGCCGGTTCCGCAAGGCGATCGAGCTGTTCCAGAAGGCGGTCGAGCTCGCGCCCGACAGCCCCGAGAGCCACAACAATCTCGGCGTCGTCTTTAAGCGCGTGGAATCGTATGGCGAGGCCATCCCGCACCTCGAGCGGGCCATCGAGCTCGCACCCCGTCGCGGCGACGTGTACTTCAACCTCGGCAACGTGTACAAGGCGCTCGACAACAACGAGGCGGCGGAGGAGAACTTCCAGAAGGCCATCGCCGTCGACCCCGGGTTCGTGGCGACGTACAACAACCTCGGCACGGTGCTCGAGAGCCAGGGCCGGTTCGGCGACGCCATCCGGGTCTACCAGAAGGGCCTGCAGGCGGACGCCAACCAGCCCCGGCTGCACTACAACCTCGGCATCGCCTACGAGCGGCTCGGGAAGCTCGACGAAGCGCGGGAGGAGTACGAGGCCGCGCTCCGCCTCAAGCCCTCGTGGGCCGACGCGCTGAACAACCTCGGCGTCATCCGCCACCGGCAGGGCGACGGTCGGGCAGCCGAGCGATGCCTGCGCGACGCGCTGCGCGCCGAGCCCCGCAACGCCCGGGCGCTCAACAACCTCGGCGTGGTCCTCGCCGCCGGCGGCAATACCGACGGGGCCCAGCAGGCCTACCGGGAGGCCATGAAGGCCGACCCGCGCTACGCGCAGGCGTCGTCCAACCTCGCCTCGCTGCTCGAGGAGGCCGGCCGCTGGAGCGAGGCGCTCGAGGAGCTGCGCCGGCTTTTAAAGCTCGAGCCCGACAACACCGACGCGCGCATCCGTCTCGGCACCATCTACGCGGCGCTCGAGAACTGGGGCGAGGCCGTGCAGCACCTGCAGACCGTGCTCGAGGCCGATCCGGCGAACGCGCGCGCCCTGCTCGCTCTGGCGTCGGTCTTCCGTCGCAGCGGCCAGGCCGAGCAGGCCATGGCCTGCTACGAGCGGCTGAAGGATGCCGGCGCCGAGGGCGAGGAATACCGGCTGGATCTCGCGGCGCTCCTGCGGGACCGGGGGGACTTCGCCCGGTCGGAGGAGGAGGTCGAGCGCTACCTCGCCGCGCATCCCGAGAACCAGCGCGCCCGGGTGCTCCTGGCCGACGTGCTGTTCAAGCGCGGCAATGCCCGGCAGGCGGCGCAGACGCTGCACGAGGTGCTCGCCTATACCCCCGACGACCAGGAGGCGCGGCGCAGCCTCGCCTCCATCTACCGGCACCTCGGCGAGCCGCGGAAAGCCATCGAGACCATCGAAGGCCTCATCAACCAGCTGGAGAAGAGCGCCGAGCCGAAGGACATCGCGGCGCTCGCCGCGGCGCTCGAGGAGTACGAGCAGGCGGTCGCGGAGCACGAGAAGGACTACCGGGAGGAGCGCGAGCACACCATCCGACGCCTGCGCGAGATGTCCACCGACACCTCGCGCCGCGGCCGGGCCGCGTATGACGAAGACGCCATGATGCTCGAAGAGCTCGAGCAGGTGGACGAGGACGAGGTACCGATCATCGAGATCGGCGGGAAGGAGCCGGTGTTCGCGGTCCCCGAGGAAAGCGAGGACCTGAAGCTGGGCGAAACGGAGGAGGAGCCGCCCGACGTGCCCATTGACGACGAACGCCCGCCGGATCTCGTGAACCTCCTCCACGACCAGGAGCTGTACGAGGAGAATCCGGCATGGAAGCCGTTCCAGCCGCTCTCCTCGGGGCAGGGCGAACCGCACAAACCCGCGCAGCCGGCCGGCCCGGTCCACCCGTTCCCCTTCGCACCGGCGGCGCCTCCCGGACCGTTCATCCCGGCGGCATCTCCCCCACCGTTCCCCCAGTACGCCGGCCCGGCGCGCCAGAGCCAGGACGATGCCGGCATTTCCCCCTCGCTCAAGCAGGCGTTCGACGCGCAGCAGCGCATGGTGGACCGGCTGTCCGACGAGCTGCGCGATCTGTCGCGCCGCATCGACGAGCGCCCCCGCGCGATGCCCGCCGCGCCGCCGATGCCGTCCCCTCCCCCATGGTCCGCGGGACAGCCCTCGCAGCCCTGGATTCCCCCCGCGGGGAGCGAATCGGATCAGGCGATCGAGGGCATGCCGCGGTGGGCGGCCGATGCCGCCGAGGAAGAGGAAACCGGACCGGAGGCAGCGACCGAGGAGATCATCGAGGAAGCGGAGCCCGACTTCGCGGAACCGGAAGCCGCCGCGGAACTAGAAGCCGCCGCGGAACCCGAGGGCGCTGAATCAGCTGCCGGCACGGAACCCGAAGACTGGCTGCCCGACGACCTGCCGACCGGCAAGCCGAGCGTGGCCGCCCCCGCCCCGCCCGTGCCGGACCTCGAGCTGCCCGAAGAGTCGGAACCCGC
>JAPLSM010000194.1 GCA_026398635.1 Spirochaetota bacterium
CGTCGCCGGACGATCCTCGAGCCACCGCTCCAAGACCTCGAGCAGGTGGGTCTTGGTCTCGGGGTGTCGCGGCTCCACGGACATGAGCCGCTCCCGGTCTCCCCAGTCGTTGGTGATGTGGTTGTACATGGATATCTCTTCCCAGATCCGCCAGACCAGGAAGTTGACGGTGTACCGGTGCCACGGCGTCGCGTGCGAGATCGTAACCGTGCCCGAGGTGGCATCGAGACTCCAGTTCGAGACCGGGACCTCGCGGCCCGTGGTGCGGTCGAAGACCTGCCAGAACTCCCGGGGGTCGTCATCGGCATCCACGACGAACTGATCGCGGAAGTACCCGTCGAGAAGATCGATCCGGACGGTCGGTCCCTGCGCAACGACGGGCCGGCTCATCAGGAAGTTCTGCTGCAGCTTGTCCCGGTTCGCCCTGGCCCATGCGTTGTCCGCGCGAACCAGGCACAGAGTCGAGTAGATGTCGTAGCCCGAGGACAGGATCGCATCCGAAAGCCGGGTGCCGTCCGAATCGCGGATGGTGTCCGCTCCCCACATCTCAGCGAGCGCCGCCGTGAGCTTCTCGTAGCCTGCCTCGCCGGGAAGGGTGAAGGATCCCCTGGAGAACGCGTCGTCCCACATCCGTGCCTCCGATCCCGGCATCATAAACCGCGGTCGGACGCGGGGGCAAGAAACGGCGTTCAGCGCGTTGCCGCAGTGGGGGCGAGTCGCTCCTTCACGAGGGAGCGGCTCAAGCTCATGATGGCGGGAAGCACGAAGAGCGTCAGCCCCGTCGAGACGAGGAGACCCCCCGACACCGCGATCCCGAGCGGCTTCACCACGTTGGATCCCTCGCCCAGGCCGATCGCCAGGGGAAGCATGCCAACGATGCACGTCACCGAGGTGACGAAAATCGGGCGGAACCGCAGGCGCGCGACGTCCACGAGGGCTTCGATGCGGGTCGCGTACTTGCCGAGGGTCTTCTGGTAGAAGTCGACGAAGACGATCGCGTTGTTGACCGCAGTGCCGGCGAGCAGGATCGACCCGAGGAGGGAGTTGAGACAGACCGTCGAGCGGAACACGAAGAGACTCACGACCAGCCCGATGAGTCCCAGGGGTACGGTTACGAGGATGAGGAGCGGCACCACGAGGGAGTTGAACTCCAGGGCGAGGAGCAGGTAGACGAGCACGATGGAGATGCCCAGGGAAACGAAGAGCGATCTGATCGCCTCATTCATCTCGAGCTGGGGATCCTCGAAGGTCATCGAAGTGCCCGCGGGGAGCGCGACGGCTTTGTCGAGCGCTTCCCTGACCTTCCGCTCGTAAAGCAGACGATTCGAAGCCGGCTCGCCCCGGCGCATGCTCGCGTAGACGCGATAGACCGGCTTGCCGTCCTCCGAAGCGATCTGCGAGACGCTCGTGGACTCGCTGAACTCGAAGAAGTGCTTGAGGGGGAGCGCGGTCTGCTCGTAGGGAATGAGGAAGTTCTCCAGGCGTTGGCGACCCTGAAGGATCTCCTCCGGGTATCTCGCCCTGACGGTGACGGTCATGCCGTCGTGATCGAACTCGATGGCCTGGGTGCCGCTCAGCGCCCGCTGCACGAGCGAGACGAGGCTCGTCTCGCTGTACCCCTTCAGGCTGTCGATGGTTTCGAGTCGAGGGGACAGGATGAGCTCGTTGGTGTAGCTCGTGGCGGGCACCGTGGAGACCCACCCGTAGAGCGACAGGTTGGTCACCGAATCCCGGATCCGCTCGAGCAGGCCCACGAGCACGGTCTGATCTTCGCCGGAGAGGCTTATCTGCAGGTCATTGACTCGGGGCAGCGGCATCTGCGCCGGGTCCCAGTTCATGACGTTGTAGTACCACTCGTTGTCGGATTTGAATATCTGCTGCAGCTCGTTCGTGACGAGATCCACATCCCGCGTGCTCTTGAGCACGATGAACAGCCTGTTGAAGTGTCCCCGCACCTCGGCGTAGGTCGCCTCGACGTAGCGCCCGAGCTTCTCGCTGATCGTGCGCTCCATGGCGGGGAAAATCTCCTCCACCATCTCTTCGCTCGTGGTCTCGCCCGCGCTCTGCATGAAAAGCACCAGGCGGTCGCTCGTCGGCGGGGACAGGATCTCCTTGGGTATGCGGGGGAGAACGACGAGTGCCGAGAACGCGAACAGGCCCGCGCAGGCTGCGATGAGCGCCACGGCCACGAGCGGCCGCGACACGACCGGCCGGAGCAACCGGGCGTACCCCCCCTCGAGGAATCCCATGACGGTCGCGGAGAGTGCCCTGGCTTTCGATGTGCGCCTGACGGTTTGCGAGCGCCGGGACCGGTAGGCAACGAACGCAAGCAGGGGGATCAGGGTGAGCGAGACGACGAGGGAGAAGGAGAGCGTGTAGACGACGACCCGTGCCTGGTCGCCGAGGATCGCGTTCGTAAGCGGTGCGGTGAAGGATATGGGAAGGAAGACCAGGATCGAAGTCAGGACCGACGAGATGACCGGATCGCGGACCTGCCCCACGGCTCTGACGATGAGGTCTCTGAGGTGCCGGTCGTCACCGGAATGGTCCTCGTCGGCGCGGAAGCGGTGAATGTTGTCGATCACGACGATCGACGCATCCACGATCATGCCTACGGCGAGGGCCATTCCGCCGAGGGAGATGAGGTTCAGGCTTACGCCGAAGGCGTACATGGGAAGGAAGGAGAGGACCAGGCTCACGGGGATGGAAATGCCGATGAGGAGGGTGTTCCTCATCTCTCCGAGCGCGAGGAGCACGATCAGCATCGCGAGCCCCGCGCCGATGATCGCCGCCTCCACCACGCTGGAGATGGACCTGTCGATGTAGTCCGTGGGGTCCAGAAACGGGGTGATCTCCGTGTCGGCGGGTAAGACACCGGCCTCCCTGGCCTCACGCAGCGCCCGGGTGACCTGCTCGGACATCGTGCGGATGTTGCCGCCGTCGATGGGAGTCGCGGTCACCTGGATGGCCCGTGTCCCGCCCATGACGAAGGTCGACTCCGGGATCGTGTAGGCGACGGTGACGTCCGCGATGTCCTCGAGGCGAACCGTCACGTCCTCGATCTGGGCGATGGGAAGCTTGGCCAGGTCGAACAGGCCGATCTCATCCCTACGGTAGCGGACGCTCACCCGGGAACCGGCGTCGCGAAGCGTGCCTATGGACTGCGTCGTCCGGTTCGTCCGCATCGCCGTGTTGACATCGGCGATCGTGAGGCCGTAGCTCAGCATGTCGAGCTGGCGGAGGCGCACCTGTGCCGAGAGGTCCTCGACGTTGAAGATCTCGATGAGTTCCACGTCCTTGACCTTGGCGAGTTCCGGCTCCACCTGCGTCACCAGGGTTTTGTGCAGGACCTCGGGGCTCACGGTCGGGGAGCTCACACCGAGCATCAGGTAGCCGGCGTTCTCGCCCGTGGAGAAGCGAACTCGAGGCGTCTCCTGCAGGGCGCTCGGAAGCTGCGCCACGATGCCCGATACCGCCGTCTGGGCGTCCGCCTGGGCCTTCTTGGCGTCGATCTTCCAGTCGAAGGTGATGGTGAAGGTGCTCTGATCGCTCCCGTACCGCGCCTCGAGAAGGTCCACGCCGTCGATGGACATGAGCTGCGGCTCGATCACGTCGGCGTACTCCTGGGAGAAGCCGATTGCGGAATACCCGTCGTGCCGAAAGGTCGCGCTCACGCGAGGCCGGTTCGTCCGCGGATAGAGCTGCACCGGGAGCCTGCTCACGAGAACGATCCCGCAGGCGCACAGGAGGGCGTACAGGAGCAGGACGCCCACACGCTTACGGAAGATGAGCTCGAGCATCCTATCGCTCCGCCACGACGACCGCCATGTCCTCGCGCTCGTTGCGGGAGATCCTCGAGAGGTAGCGATCCCCGACCTCGAGTCCCTTCTCGATCAGGATGTAGTCCCCGTAGACCGCTCCCGTCACCACGGCCCGGCTCTTCAGCGTGCTCGCCTCGGAGACCGTCCAGACGAAGTAGCGACCGTACCTCCGCACGAGCACCGACTGCGGTACGAAGATGCCGCGCGCCGTGGCCACCGGTATCTCGATGGACACGAACTGCCCGAGGTGAGCGCCCGGGCCGTTCGGGAACCGGAAGGTGAGCGAGTAGAGCCCCGTCTCGTAGTCCGGCTCGGGCGACCGCCACAGGAGCACGCCGGCGAGCGTCTGTCCTCCGACGGCCTTCCCGGTGATCTCGCCTCCCGTCTGGATCTTGAAGGCGTCCTTGTCGCTGATGCTCGAGGTCAGGGAGTAGCCGCTCGTGTCGATCACCGTGACCCCGGCGGCTCCGCTCTTCACCTCGTTCGCGGGCTGCACGTGCACCTCGGACACGACCCCTTCGATCCGCGCGACGATGACTGCCGGCAGGTAGCTGCCGGCCACGTCCGCGCGCTCGATGCCGAAGAGACGCTGCCCGACCTTCACCTGCTGCCCCTCGCGGACGTTCACCGTGGTGACGATGCCGTTGACGCTCGCGACGTGCGTCACCGTGTTCGCCGGACGCAGCCTCCCACCCACGGTCGTGGTCAGGGTCTTCTCCGTGACCGCCGCGCGCGCCACCTCGACGCGCGGGGTTCCGCTGTTCGGGCCACCCGGCCCTCCCGGCTGCTGCGCCCAGACTGCGACGCTTCCGAATGCACAGGCCGCGCAGACGGCAAGAGCACTCCAGGGCCTCATGCTTCCCTCCCGAATCGGCAGGACTCGCGGGACGCGGATCGCGCACGGCATCGGTCTGGTCGGTTCCGCATGCCTACCTCGCCCCCTCGGCACGCGCGCTCCCGTAATACCGGAGCAGCTTGAGCTGCTGCTTGACGTACTCGTGCTCGATCTCGACCGCGTCCAGCTCCTCGACCGCGAGGTCGATCTCGACCATGGCGAGATCCTCTTCCGAGACAAACCCGCGAGAGAAGAGCGCCTGCCACCGCTTCGCGGTCTCCCGAACATCCTCCACGTCCAGGGCCTGGATCTGACGGTCCACGTCGAGGACCTCGAGGGCGGTCCAGGCCGAGGCCACGGAGCGCTCCAGGGACTTCTTCGCGGATTCGAGCGTCATGCGCTCGATGGCCGGGCCCTCGCGCCTGAGGAAGGCCGCGGTCGCCCGTTCCCCGCGGTCGATGACGTCGGTCGAGAAGAGCACGGAGAACCGCCAGCCGAGCTTCCGCTCGTCCGGATCGTAGGTCAGGGAGGCCGACAGGGTGGGGTTGGGCACGTAGGGCAGGAATGCGAGCGCCCGCTCCCGCTCGGCCGCCTCGAGCTCCAGCCGTTGCGCCTCCAGCTCCGCGGAAGATGGAGCCGGAGATCCCTTCGGCGGCATACTCCGCACCCAGGTCCTGATCCGCTCCTGGGCTTCCGGATAGAGCGCCTCGACGTTCGCCCTGACCTCCGCGTCCATGGCCTGGAGCGCCGCGTCCGCCTGGAGGATGGCTCGTCGAGCCTGGAGGATCCGCCGCTCCACGGCCCGCGCGTCTGTCTCGCTTCGGGTGACCTCGCGCAGCCGCTCGAGCACCGCGAGGTTCCGCCTATGCGACTCGACGACGCGGACGGAACGGTAGGCATCGAGGATGTCCGTGACGAGGCCGAGCCGGACGTCGGACGCGGCCTTCTCCATCGATGCCCGGGCGCGGATCAGGGCCGCGCGTGCCTTGAGAAGAGAGGACTGGGTTTCCTCGAAGATCCGGCGCGAGAGGGTGACGCTCGGATTGCCGAGGCCGGCAGGCGAGGCGCCCCCGAAGCTTAAGGGCACCGCAAAAGTCAGGTCCGCGCCGAGGAGGTTCTCGAACCGCAGCTCGGTGGTGATCACCGACGCCTGGAGTTCGCCGTCGAGGATGCTCACGCCGAACTGGCCGCTCGTACCCACGCCGAGATACGGCAGGTAAGGCCGTTCCTCCTGAGCCGCCTTCAACTCGGCCTGCCTGAGCTGCGTCAACGCCTGCCGGTAGGCGAGGTTCTCCTCGAGCCTGGCGGCATAGGAGGCGTCCCAGTCGGCCGCCAGTGGAGCGACGACGGCCAAGAGGGGAAGCAGGAGGAGCGCATGTGCCCGCGTCACAGCGCAGCCTTCGGATCCGCGCCCGTGGAGACGAGGTAGCTCACCAGGTACCGTAGGTACCCCCGCACCGCCTGCAGGTGTGCCTTCTCCGCGGTCCACACATGGACCTGCTGCTGGTCGCGGTCCCCCCGCGCGATGGCGCTGTTTTTGTACCGGCGCTCCGCGTCCGCCAGGAGTGAACGCTGAAGCTCTATCTCGCCCAGGCGCAGCGCGATCGCCGCCTTCTGACTCTGCAGCGTCTGAACCGCGCTGCGGAAGCTCCGCTCCGAGCTCTGCCTCGCCTGCTCCAGGGTCATCTCCGCTTTCCTGAGAGCCGCTTCCGCGATGCGGCGGTCGTACGGCGCCGCGTTGCCGGGCAGGGCCGCCATGTCGAGCGAAGCAAGGCGCAGCGCGATCTCGGCCTTTCGCAGCCCGAGATCGTTCTTGGTCCAGTCCCCCGAGTCGGCGGGCAGAGCGAAGTCGGGCTCCACAGGCACCTGAGATGCTCGCCATTCCAGGCCGGTCGTCGTCCGGAGCTGCCGGCGCGCGTCCTCGAGCGCCCAGGTTGCCTGCTCCACGGAGAGCCGGGCGGAGCGGAGCTTGATGAGTGCGTTCGTGCGTTCTTCATCCGACAGGAGGCCGCGTTCGTGCTGCCTCTCAGCGCCGAGCTGCTCCTCCGCTGCCGCGGCCTCGGAGAGGGAGGCGATGCGAACGTCCACATCAGCAGCGGCCACGTCGAAGACGGTGTTGATGACCTGATCGCAGAACTCCAGGAGCGATTTCCGTTGGGACTCCTGGGCCGCGATGAACGTCGTCTCGGCGGCAAGCAGGTCCCGCTCCGTCTTCGCCTCGATGCGGCTTTTCTCGAGCTTGAGCTCCGCGAGCTCCCTGTCGAGACCGAGGGACGCGTACACGGGATTCACCGACGAGGCGGCCGCGAGGAGCTCCGGCAC
>JAPLSM010000388.1 GCA_026398635.1 Spirochaetota bacterium
ATTCCTTCGCGCGCTACTGCCGGCTCGCGGGGTACGAGACCCTGTACGTCTGCGGCACCGACGAGTACGGCACCGCCACCGAGACGAAGGCCCTCGAGGAGGGCGTCAGCCCGCGCGAGCTCTGCGACCGGTACCACGCCGTTCACGCGGACATCTACCGCTGGTTCGACATCTCGTTCGACCGGTTCGGGCGGACCTCGGTGCCCGTGCACACGGAGATCACCCAGCACATCTTCATGAAGCTCAACGAGAACGGGTACATCGTCGAGCGCACGATGCAGCAGCCCTACTGCGAGCGGTGCGGCCGGTTCCTCGCCGACCGCTACGTGCTCGGCACCTGTCCCCACTGCCGCTACCCCGACGCCCGGGGCGACCAGTGCGAGAACTGCGGGAAGCTGCTCGATCCCTCGGAGCTGGTCGAGCCGCGCTGCAGCGTCTGTGGAGAGCGGCCCGTGATCCGCGAGACCCGGCACCTGTTCATCGACCTGGTGAAGGGGCTGCCGAAGCTGCGCAACTGGATCGAGGGCGCGGCGGAGCGCGGCTTCTGGGCGCGCAACGCGGTGCAGATGACCTACGCGTGGATGCGCGACGGCCTCAAGGAGCGATGCATCACCCGCGACCTGAAGTGGGGCATCCCGGTTCCCCTGGACGGCTACCGGGACAAGGTGTTCTACGTCTGGTTCGACGCGCCCATCGGCTACATCTCCATCACCGCGGAGCACACCCCGGAGTGGAAACGGTGGTGGATGGCGCCGAAGGACGTGAAGCTGTACCAGTTCGTCGGCAAGGACAACATCCCGTTCCACACGGTGATCTTCCCCACGAGCCTGCTCGGCACCGGCGAGGAATGGACCACGCTCCACCACATGTCCTCGACCGAGTACCTGAACTACGAGGGCGGGAAGTTCTCCAAGAGCCGGGGCGTCGGCGTCTTCGGCACCGACGCGCGCGAGACGGGCATCCCCGTCGACGTGTGGCGCTTCTACATCTTCTACAACCGTCCCGAGCGGTCCGACTTCGACTTCACGTGGAAGGACTTCCAGGAGAAGACCAACGCCGAGTTGATCGGCAACCTCGCCAACCTCGTCAATCGGACCCTGCAGTTCGTGGGCCGGTTCTACGGCGGGCGGCTTCCGGCGGGGCACCCCGACACCGCGCTCTGGTCCGAGATCCGCGCGGCCGAGGCGAAGATCGGCGCGCACTTCGAGCGCGTCGAGCTGCGCGACGCGTTCCACGCGACGTTCACCCTCTCGTCGCTCGGCAACAAGCGGTTCCAGGACGGCGAGCCCTGGAAGGGTGTGAAGGAGCGGCCCGAGGCGACCGCGGACCTGATCGGGAACCTCGTGTACCTCGTGCGCGACCTCGCCATCCTCGTGTCGCCGTTCATCCCCGGCACGGCGGAACGGATCGCGCGGATGCTCGGCGTGGACCGGCTCGCGTGGGCGGACCTCGGAAAGCTCTCGGGCATCGCGGCGATCGGCCGGCCGGAGCTGCTGTTCGCCCGGCTCGAGGACCCCGAGATCGCGTCCCTGCGCGAGCGTTTCTCGGGCACCCAGAAGGACCGGGGCGCCGCGGCAGCCCCGAAGGCCGCGGCTCCGCAGGCGCTGAAGCCCGCGCCGCTGCCGCCTGCAGAAGCAGCGGCGAAGTTCCGGCAGACCGTCGACCTTCGCGTGGCGAAGATCGTCGAGGTCGCGCGGCATCCGAAAGCGGACAAGCTGTACGTCGAGACCATCGATCTCGGCGCGGAGCGCCGGCAGATCGTCTCGGGTCTCGTGCCGTATTACCGGGAAGAGGACCTGCTGGGGCACCACATCGTGCTCGTGGCCAATCTCAAGCCCGCGAAGCTGCGGGGCGTGGAGAGCAACGGCATGCTGCTGGCCGCGCATCCCGACGCGCCGGAGGGCGCGCCCGCGGAGGTCGTCGAGGTCCTCTTCGTGGATCACGCGTCGCCGGGCGATCGGGTGGTGCTCGAGGGCGACGACCCGGCTGCTGCCTCCCCATCGCAGCGCATCGACGTGGACACCTTCTTCTCCATGCCCATCCGGGTCGAGGACTCGGCAGTGCGCGTGGGGACCCTCGGGCTCTCCTGCGCGGGGCGGAACGTGCGCACGGCGAAGGTGGTGAAGGGCAGGGTGCAGTAATCGACCCGTCGGTCAGGGCCGCGCCTCTCTCCGCGCTCGACGCGAGCCCCGAGCTGCTGCAATCCGGATGCTGGGCAGCATTCAAGGCCGCTCATGGCTGGCAGGTACACGCCTTCTTCGCCAGCACGGGGGAGGTCGAGTTCCCCCTCCTGGTGCTGACCCGCCGGATCGCCCGGCTGTTCCGGATCGCCTACGTGCCCTTCGGGCCGACCTTCGATCCCGGCCCGGGCCGCAGCGCGTTCCTGGCGGGTCTTGCCCGCTCCCTGCGTCCGCAGTTGCCGGGGGGCACCTTCCTCCTGCGCTTCGATCTGCCGTGGCCGAAGGTGGGCGAGCGCCCGGCCGGGCCGGGCCTGCGCAAGGCGTGGGACGACATCCAGCCGCCCGCGACGGTGCTCGTGGACCTCCGGCCGTCCGAGGAGGCGATCCTCGCAGCCATGAAGCCCAAGACCCGCTACAACGTGAAGCTCGCGGAGAAGCGCGGCGTGACGGTCGAAACGGGCACGGCTGCGGACCTGGACCGGTGGTACGCACTGTACCGGGAAACGAGCGCCCGGGACCGGATCGCGATCCACTCCCGGTCGTATTACGAGGGGCTGTTCTCGGCTGCGACCGACCGGGCGGCGAGCGGGGGTCAAGCGCCGGCGGTGAGGCTGCTGCTGGCGCGCGCCGGCGGCGAGCTCCTCGCGGGCAACATCGTACTGTTCTGGAGGAAGAGCGCCGTGTATCTCACAGGAGCCTCTTCGGGAGAAAAGCGCAACCTCATGCCGACCTACGCGCTCCAGTGGGCCGCGATGCGGCTCGCGAAAGCCGCGGGGTGCGAGTCCTACGACCTCTACGGCTGCCCGCCTGCCGCCGACGAGTCCCACCCCATGTTCGGCCTCTACCAGTTCAAGACCGGCTTCTCGACCGCGGTGACCGAGCGCTGGGGCACCTGGGACGCACCGCTCAACCGTCTCGTGTACGCGCTGTACGCGGCTGCCGAGCGCCTGCGGATGTGGTGGTATCGCAAGGCGCGCAAGCGGTTCAGGGTCAGACGCGCAGCCGGCTAAAAGGGGGTGCGCGTGGGGCACCTCGCTGCGAAGGACGTCTACCAGGACCTCGGTCGCGCGATCGACGGGCTGACCGCGCGGACTCCCTGGAGTGAAACGCTCCGTGCCATCCGCCGAGAGCTGTACACCGAGGAGGAGGCGGACCTCGAGGCCGGAGGCGAGTACCGGTACACGGTCTCGCCTTTCGTCATAGGCGTGTTCGAGTTCACGATGATGCGCGCCGACGGCGGCGTCGACTTCCCCCGGGTCGCAAGGCTGTTCAGGGAGTACCTGGCCGCCAGCGGGGAGCGTGTGTCGGTGATGCGCACGATG
>JAPLSM010000251.1 GCA_026398635.1 Spirochaetota bacterium
TGAAGGACACAGCTGTGTTCGAGGGATGAGGAGCGCCAAGCGTACCGCGTGATTACTTGATGCCGGTGAGGGTGATGCCGGACATGATCCTGGTCCGGAAGACGATGAAGAACAGGATCACCGGTGCCACGACGACCATGGCCGCTGCCGTGAACTGCCCGTAATCCACCGTGTACTGCTGTTTGAACATGGCAAGTCCGAGCTGCCAGACATAGTTCTTTGCCGTGCTGGTGATGATCAGCGGCCAGATCAGGTTGTCCCAGGTGCTCGCGAACACGAAGATGCTGATGCCGCCCATGGCTGACTGGAGGTTGGGGAGTGCGATCCGCCGCATGATGGCGAACTCCGAGGCCCCCTCGATCCGGGCAGCCTCGAGATAGACGTCGGGGAATGCCTCGAAGTTCTGCCGCATGAAGAAGGTGCCCATAGCCTGGACGAGGTACGGCAGCTGGAGCCCGAGGTAGTTGTCCACCACGTGGAGCTTCACCATCATCAGGAACAGCGGGATCATGTAGGACTGGAAGGGGACCATCATGGTGGAGATCATGATGACGAAAATCACGTTCTTGAGGGGAAATCGGTACTTGGCGAAGACGTAGCCCGCGATCGAGGAGGTGAGAACGATGCAGAACGTGGAGACCAGCGCGAAGCGCAGCGTGTTGAAGTACAGAAGCGCCACGTTCGCCTTGCGGAACACCTCCACGTAGTTGTTCCAGGTCACCACGGTGGGGATGATCGTCGGCGGCACGGAGAGGATGAACCGCGGCGGCTTCAGGGACGTGGTCAGCAGCCAGAAGAAGGGGAACACCATGAGAAGCGCCAGGGCGTAGAGAGTCAGGTCCCAGAGGACGTCCGACCAGCGCATCTTCCACAGCGGCTTCATAGTCAGTACAGGTCCCTCTTCCTGCGGTTTAGCGCGAACTGCGCGAGGGTGAATCCGATCAGGATCAGGAAGAGGTAGATCGCCTCGGCATTGGCCTCCCCGACCCGGTAGAACACCAAGCCGCGCTGGTAGATGTCGAACGTGAGCACGCTGAGGGGGTTCCCGGGCGCCGACTGGGAGCCCGTGGTCATGACATAGACTTCAGAAAAGATGGTGAACCCATTAACCGTGGCCAGCACCGTGGCCAGGAGCACGATGGGACGCAGCAGGGGAAGGATGATGGATCGCACGGTCCTCCAGGCGCTCGCACCGTCCATCCTCGCGGCTTCCAGGTAGGTTTCGGGGACTGCCCGGATGCCGACCCAGAAAATGATCAGGTAGTAGCCGATCCACCGCCACACGACGAAGGCGAGGACGGCGTACAACGAGGTGCTCCTGTTGAAGAGCCAGTTCACCGGGCTGACGCCGACGAGAGAGAGGACGTAGTTCAGGATCCCGTACTGGGGATCGTAGATCCAGTTCCAGATGATGGCGCTGGGGACCACGGAGACCACCACGGGCATGAAGATCAGCGTCTGGAGAAATCCGATTCCCGCGATGGCCGCCCTGCTCATGATCAGGGCGACGCACAGGGCGATGGAGAGCGTGAACACAAGCGTCAGGGCTGCGAACAGGAGCGAGTTCTTCAAGGAGATCAGAAAATCCGCGTTGGAGAGCAGCTCGATGTAGTTGGAGAGGCCGACGAACCCGAATTTCCGGATTCCCAGCTGGTAGTCGGTGAGGCTGAGGTAAAAGGCCTGCGCGATGGGATAGATGCGGAGAATCGCGTACAACGCGAAGATCGGGAGGATCATGGCGAACGCGAATCTGACTTGCCGGCGTTCCAGGGTGCTCTTCATGCGCTGCCCGTCCGGAGTCCGGGGGAGGGCGGATACCCTCCCCCGCCTCGGTCATTCGCTCTAGAATTCCTTGTTCTTCTCCAGCACCTTGTTGGCCACGTCAGCCTGAGCGGCAAGCCACGCCATGATCTTGGGCTTGTTGTCCATCAGGGACGCATCCGTGTAGGCGACGGTCAGGGCGCTGGCGAGGTTCGTGTACACCTCGGCCCACGAGACCGCGGGGTGCGAGACAAACAGCTTGAAGCCCTTGGGACGGTCGAGGGCCTGCTTGAAGTGGGGCTCCATGGCGTAGACGGAGGAGTAGTCCACCCCCTTCTTGCTGACGGTCCAGCCGACGTCCCTCATCATCTGCACTGCGTACTTGTCCGCCTGCAGGTACTTGCAGAAGTCCCAGGCGATCGTCTTGTGCGTCCCGCTGGTCGGGACCACCATGGCGTCCACGTTGAGGTTGGTGGCGCGGCCGCCGGGTCCGCCAACCACCTGCGTGATGCCGAATTTCTTGTCGGGAGCGTTCTTCTTCATGCTGCCGATGATGTAGGTCTCCCGGTTGAACTGGGAAGCGATTCCGGCCACGAACGAGGCTTCGTCGTGCTGCACGTCGAAGCTGTCCACCTTGTACTTGTACAGGGCGTTCAGGTAGAAGTTGAGGGCATTGTATCCGGCGTCGTTATTGAATCCGGCCTTCCACTTGCCCGGTCCCGTGGACTCCATGACCCTTGCGCCGCCGGCGAACAGGAAGATCTCCCATTTCTCGGCGATGCCGCTGCCCTGCCCGGAAAGCCGCAAGCTGATCCCGGAGTGCGTGACCTTGCCGTTGGCGTCATACTTAGTGAGCTTCTTCGCGTTCTCCATCAGCTCGTCGAGCGTGGTCGGCGGCTTCGTGATGCCGGCCGCAGCGTAGTCGTCGAGGTTGTAGAACAAGAGCTGGAAGCCCTGGACCTCCGGTATGCCGTAGGTCTTGCCATTGTAGGTGAGCGCGTCCGTGTAGACCGGCTCGTAGTTCTGCTTCAGCCAGCTGTTGTATGCAGCGGGGACAGGATCCAGGAAGCCTGGGAAGCGTTCCGCTGGGTCAGCGTGGAGCCGAGACCCGAGATGTCGGGGGCCGTTCCGGCGGACATCGACACCTGCAGCTTCTGCTCTGCCTCCCGAAGGGTAAAGTAGGAGAACTCGAGCTTGATGTTCGGGTGTTCCTTTGAGTAGTCGGCAGCAGCCGCGTTGTATACCGGCAGGCGCTCGGCATACCCGGTCCACATGGTGATCGTGGCCGCTGCCTCGTCCTTGCCCGTGGCGAAAGCGGGCGCCACGAACGCCACGCCTACGCAGAGCAGGATCGCGAGGATCCTCAGAGATTTACTAGCCCAAGTTCACCAGGGTTGACGGGTGGGCGGACGAAAACTGGCCGAAATGGGGCAATCGCGGGGGCATAGCTGCCCGAAATCGCATGGTTTCTGAGGATCGGGGG
>JAPLSM010000155.1 GCA_026398635.1 Spirochaetota bacterium
GTTCGCGGGCCACCGCCCTCGAGCGCCTCGCGGGCCCGGGGCCGATGCGGGTCCTGGACCTCGGATCGGGTCCCGGCGGCAACGCGGCGGCCATGGCGGATCTCGGCCACGACGTCACTGCCGTGGAGTTCAGCGACCGGGCACGTCACGCGCGGGAGCTCGCGGCTGTCCTGCGGAAGGGCAGGCTCACCGTCGGCCAGGAGGACTTCACCACCGTACGGCTCGAGGGCAGATTCGACGTGGTCTGCTGCTGGGAGGTATTCGGCCTGGGATCGGACGCGGACCAGCGCCGCCTGCTGCGGAGAATCTCCGAGGAGTGGCTCGCGGCGCACGGGTACGTGCTCATGGACGTGTACAGTCCCGCGCGGCCCGCGCGCGACGCCGGCACGGAGCAGCGCCTGCCGCCCCTGCCGGGCGTGCCGGGCTCGGTGGAGATGATCGAGCGCTGCCACTTCGACCCCGTGCATTCCCGCTGGACCGACGAGTGGCAGCCCGTGGCCGATCACGAGGCTGCGCTGGCGCAGACCCTCCGGTGCTACTCGCCCGCGGACTTCCTCCTGCTGCTCGAGGGCACCGGCCTGTTCCTATCGGTGATCGAGGTGGACGACCGGGAGGTGGCATTCGACGATCATGTGTCGAACAGCGGACCCCTGCTGAACGCGTGGCAGTACGTGGTGAAGCTCGTGCCGGCAGAGCCCGCCGGTCGGGCCGGCTGAAGGGAACGCGGGCGACGGTATGGCGATTTTCCTGGCCGGTCTCTCGGCGCTCCTCTACGGCGGTGCGGATTTCTACGGCGGTCTCGCCACTCGGCGCAGCCCGGTGTCCGCGGTGCTCGTCCTCTCGCAGCTCGTTGGGCTCGTCCTCGCGCTCGCAGCCACGGCGCTCCTCGGAGCCGCACCGCCGGGGATTTCTGACCTCGCTTGGGGCGCGGTTGCGGGCGCCTGCGGAGCCGCGGGCCTCGCCGCACTGTACACGGCGCTCGCGACCACGGTCATGGCCGTGGCCTCGCCGGTCGCCGCGGTCGTCGGAGCCGTCATCCCCGTGGCGCTCGGCGTGGCCGCGGGGGAGCGGCCCGGCATCTTCGCGTGGGCGGGCATCGCCGCGGTGCTGCCGGCTATCGCGCTGCTCACCGCGGGCTCGAGCCCCAGGGCGGGGGCCGGCTCGTCGCGCCGCGCGGCCCTCCTCGGCGCGGGCGCCGGGATCGGCTTCGGGCTCTTTTTCTTTGCGATCTCGCGCACCGCTCCCGACTCGGGGCTCTGGCCGCTCGTTGCCGCCCGCGTGTCCACGATCACGCTCGTCGGCCTTTTCGCCGCCGTCTCGGGCCGGTCGCTGCGGCCGGCCCGAGACGGCCTCAGCGCGCTGCTCGCCGCGGGAACGCTCGACATGGGGGCGAACATCGCCTTCCTGCTCGCGAGCCGGGCGGGCATGCTCTCGATCGCGGCCGCGGTCGCTGCGCTCTACCCGGGGCCCACGGTGCTGCTCGCACGACTCGTGCTGCGCGAGCGGCTCACGGCGCTGCGCATCGCCGGCCTCGTCCTCGCGCTGGTCGGTGTGGCGCTGATCTCGGCCGGAAAATAAAAAAAGGGGGGCCGACCTGCCCCCCTTCGTTCACTCTAGAACGGACTTCGACTAGTACCGGTCCCGGTACCCGCCGCCGCCGCCGCTGCTGCCGCGGTCCTCGCGGGGCTTGGAAATGTTAACGGTCAGGGTGCGGCCCTCGTGCTGAGTGCCGTTGAGCGCCTGGATGGCCTTCTCGGCCTCTTCCTGGGTGCCCATCTCGACGAACCCGAAGCCGCGCGACCGGTCGGTCATCTTGTCGGTGATGACCTTCGCGGAGACGACGGTCCCCTGGCTCGCGAAGAGCTTCTGCAGGTCGGCATCCGTGACCGAGTAGGACAGGCCACCGACGTAAAGTTTCTTGTTCATTCACTCTCCTCCTTGGAGATGTTCATCATCGCCCTTCACATCTCACCGTCCAAGGAGCAGAACATGGCTTGTTTGATTTTTGCACCAATGTCCGGTCGGCTGTTCCTGGGGGTTTCGCACGGAAGGTCCGATTGAGTGGGCTTCTTGTTGGTTTGTTTTCGGTTCCGCGAAGCCCGTGCACTGGAACCGTGAGCCAACAGTACCGGTTCTTCGCGAAATTGTCAATCGCTTTTCTTTCTTTTTTCCGGGCCTGCGGTTACTATGGAAGGATGAAGAATTTCTACTCTTTCCAAGTGAACGACATTGGTGGGGCCGAGCGGTCCTTGTCGGAGTTCGCAGGCAAGGTGCTCCTGATCGTCAACGTGGCCAGCAAGTGCGGGTTCACCCCGCAGTACAAGGCCCTCCAAGCGCTCTACACGCGTTTCCACGAACGGGGATTTGAGATCCTCGGGTTCCCGGCGAACAACTTCCTTCACCAGGAGCCCGGCACAGATGCCGAGATCCAGAGTTTCTGCAGCCTGACCTACGGCGTCACCTTCCCGATGTTCGCCAAGATTTCCGTGAAAGGGAAGGACATCCACCCCCTGTACGCATTCCTTACGGACAAGGAGACGAACCCCCGGTTCGCCGGCAAGATCACGTGGAACTTCAACAAGTTCCTCATCGACCGGTCCGGGAACATCGTTGGCCGGTTCGACTCGAAAGACGAGCCGCTGGGCGACAAGATCCCCCGGGCCGTCAGGGAAGCGCTCGACCGGTAGGACGGGCGGGAAAGGCAGACGCGCCGTGGCGAAAGTGAGCTGGAACAAGACGTGGAGCGACAAGATGCGCAAGGGCTTCAAAAAGAAGAAGGGGAAGAACCGGCTGAAGAAGAAGCACCGCTAGCCCGGACGGCTGCCCGGGGTGTTCGGGCGCGCCGTTTCCATGGTACGTGACCAGCCGCGCCGGAAGCGACGGCGGCGGAAGGAGCCGGACATGAACACGATGCAGGATGTGCGGGCGTTCGTAGCCGAGAAGACCCTCGCGGTCGCGGGCCTCTCGCGGGACGAGAAGTCATTCAGCGCCAGGGCGTGCGCGGAGCTCAGGACCAAGGGGTACAAGCTGTACCCCGTCAACCCGAATGCCGCCACCATCGGCGGCGAGAAATGCTACCCCAGCGTCGGCGCTCTGCCCGGCAAAGTCGGCGGCGTGCTGGTGTTCACCCCCCCGGCGCACACGGAGAAGGTTGTGCGCGAGGCAGTGGCGGCCGGCATCCGGCGCATCTGGATCCAGCAGGGCGCCGCGAGCCCGGAGGCGCTGCGCTTCTGCGCGGACAACAAGCTGCCTGCGGTGACGAAGCAGTGCATCCTGATGTACGCGGAGCCGGTGGCCTCGTTCCATGCATTCCACCGCTGGGTGAAGAAGCTCTTCGGCGGCCTGCCCCGGTAGCGCGGGCCATAGCGGAAAGCGACGGATGAACGGGGACGGAGCACGTCGCGATGCCGTGCTGGCGAAGTTCCGGTCCCTCTACGGGACCGCACCCTCGGCATGGGTGCGCGCACCGGGCAGGGCCGAGCTCCTCGGCACGGACACCGACGACCACCTCGGCTACGTGATGACCATGGGCATCCACCTCGACACGTGGATCGCCTTCCGCCCCTCGGGATCGGCCCGGGCCAGGATTTGGTCGATGAACGTGGACCGGGGCACGGAGTTCACGGTCGGGCAGGAGCCCGCCGAGCCCGCGGCCTCGTGGGACCGGTACGTGAACGGCGTGTCCCGGATGCTCGGCCTCAAGGGCCACCGCCCGGGCGGCGTCGACGCGGTGCTGCACAGCACGGTGCCGATCGGCGGCGGCCTGTCCTCCTCCGCGTCCCTCGAGGTCGCGAGCGCGCTGATGTTCCAGGCAGCGGGCGGCTTCGCGCTCCCGCCGCGCGAAACGGCCGAGATATGCCAGCAGGCCGAGAACAGGTGCGTCGGGGTGATGTGCGGCATCCTCGACCAGTACTCCTCCGTGTTCGCGAAGGAAGGCACGGCGCTGCTGCTGGACTGCCGAAGCCTGACCCACGTGGAGGTGCGCTTCCCCTCCGACATCCGCATCGTGATCTGCGACACGAACTTCCCCCGGACCCTCGCCGGCTCGGCGTACGCGAAGCGCCGCGAGGAGTGCGACGAGGGCACGCGCCTCCTGCGGGAGCAGGACCCGGAGATCCGGACGCTGCGCGACGTGAACACGCCGCTCTTCGAGCGGCTGCAAGGCAGCCTGCCGGAGGTGCTGCGCCGGCGCTGCCGGTTCGTGTTCGAGGAGAACCAGCGCGTGGTCGCCTTCATGGCGGCGGTGGTCCGCAACGACCGGGCCGCGATGCGCGAGCTTTGCGAGGGATCGTTCACCGGCGAGCGTGACCTGTACGAGAAGACCGTTCCCGCCATGGAGCGCATGTACGAGGCGATGATGGGCGGACCCGGCGTGGTGGCCGCGCGGCAGTCCGGCGGCGGGTTCGGCGGCTGCATGATCGCCTACGTCGAGCGGGACCGGGTGGACGCCTTCGCGGCGCACGTCCGAACGGCATACCGGAAAGCGACCGGCATCGAGCCGGCCATCCACGTCACCGCCCCGTCAGCGGGGGCGGGCCCCCTCGAGGTCTGAGCGGGCGCGGGGCGCAGCCCGGCGGGTTCGGACTGGCCGGGACCGGCGTGAACCGTCAGGAGGGTTCGCTCATGCTCATCGATTTCCATTACCATTGCGCGGACGACCCCGGTGCGGTCGACGACCTGCTGCGCGACATGGACGCCTCGGGCGTGGAGCGCACCCTGATCATGGGCGGACCTGCCGAGGGCTACTGAGACTACAAAAAGTGCGGCTTTGCGCCAAACGAGCGGGTAGCCGAGGCGGTGCAGGCACATCCCGACCGGCTGCTGGGGAACGCGTACCTCGATCCCCGCGACGCCTCGGCCCGCGACACGCTGCACCGGTTCCTGGATCTCGGGTTCCGGGCGGTGAAGCTGTTTCCGCCCGCGGGATTCGACCCGGGCCACGAGCAGTTCTTCGGGCTCTACGAGGCCATCGAGGCTGCGGGCGTACCGGTGCTCGCGCATACGAGGCAGACCAACATCCGGGCGCTGCCGAAGCGCCCCGGCGAGCGCGTGGCGACCGACTCCCGGTTCGGCCACCCCATGAACTTCGACCGGATCGCGCGCCTGTTCCCGGGGGTGACCTGGGTGCTCGCGCACATGGGATACCCCCACTACGTGGAGGCGTGGAGCGTGGCGCACGCCAACCCCAACGTGTTCCTCGACATCTCGGGCTCGGGACCCTGGACGGACGGCATCCCCCTCGTCTACAACGCTCTCGGCGGTCAGCAATTCATTCTGATCGATTTCGCGCGGGTCCTCTGGGGAAGCGACAACTGCCTGTCCCAGGCCGAGCACATGGCGCGCATGGCCGTGTACCTGCGGCAGATCGGCGCGGGGTCGACGGACCGGACGCTCGTGTTCGGGGGAGAACGCGCGGAAGCTGCTGAAGCTGGCCTGAGGGCGGCGCGGGGCAGGGAGAGCGGCTGAGAACGGGCGGGCTCGGTTCAGCGGCCTGCCGTGGCCTCCTCGATGGCCTTCAGCAGCACGTTGCTCGAGGCGGTGGCGCCGGACACCGCGTCTACGGCGCTCGACTGCGATTCCTCGACGGCCGCGAACACCACATCCGCCACCGACTGCTCCACGTTCGTTCCTTCCACCAGCCGAAGCCCGGTGACGCTGCCGCCCGCCACGGTGATCTCGACGGTGGCGGACACCTCGCCTTCCGACACCGTCGCGAGCCGCGTGCCGTCCTCGAGGGAGGCGAACGAAGCGCCCGCGGGCGCAGAGTCCGCGATGATCGCGGCGAACCGCGACTGCGAGGCTGAAAAACGCGCGCCGAAGACCGCTGCCGCCGCGACCAGGGCGCCGAGCACGAGAATGGCCACGAAGGGCGGCTGAAACCGGGTCGCCACGCGCCGGGCCGACACGAGCCGGTTGCGAAGGATGCACGTGATGCCTGCGAGGAGCCCGCAGAGCGCGGTGGCGGCGGGGGCGAACGTGCACACCGACCGGTACCCGAGCACGTTCGGCTTGGATGCGGACGGGTTCGGAAGCAGGGTGACCACGGCGAGCACGCTGAAGACGAGCGAGAGCCCGATCAGCGCGTAGTAAGCGGCCGGCTGGCGTTCGTTCATGACGGCATCGTAGCGGGCGGCGCGCTGGTGCTCAAGGCCGGACCGGGTCGGGAGAAGCGCGGCGAGGTGCGGGACTGATCAGTGCATCAGCGGGGTTTCATGATGGAGGGAGGTGGAGGTGTGACCATGCCGGAACGCGCGAACCTGGCGGGCGCTCTCGTCGCCGTGGCGATGTACGCGACGTGCATCGTGGTGTTCGTGTCGCGCCTGGCCAGCCGGCCGCAGATCGGGCATGCCGTGGGCTGGGTGCCGTTCGGCCTGGCCGTGCCCCTCATGATCCTGCTCGTTCTTGCGCCCCGGCTCGACCGGCCCTGGCTGTACTGGCTTCAGATCTGCCTGATGCTGGCCTTCCTGGTCGTCGAGCTGCTGCTGGACTACGTTCTGAAGGTCGATTTCCGCCGCACTCGATGGGCGGTTGTCGGCTACGTGATGCTCTTCTTCGCCGGTACGGGAGGCCTGCTCGGAGTCGCGAGGCTCGCCGGGCGCGGCTGGACCATCGCGGGGGGAATCCTGTTCCTGGCGATGGCTGTACTGACCTTCGTGCAGCGCGCCGTGACGGGGATGTGACGACCGCTCACGGCGCAGCTGGCCGGGCGAGGTATCGATCGCGATCGGCCCAGGGCACCTCGACCGGTCCCGCAAGCTTGGGTCTGAGGCGCTCCAGGTAGCTCGGGAAGAAGTGCTCGCGGATGTCCGCGCGCAGGCCGTTCACCTTCACCGAGCGCCAGAAGTCCGGGCCGAGCGCCTCGTCGCCGTACTGCTCGCCGAGCGTGCAGAAGTACGGGCCGTCGAGGAGGAGCACCGCGAGCCCGAGGTGCACGTAGGGGTCGGCGGGCGAGACGAGGGTGCGCGGCGGGAGCAGGGGCACGGGATCGCCTTCGTTGATGATGCGGATGACGGGAAGGGCAGCGAACTTCAGCGCGCCCTCGGCGTCGGTGAGCCGGGGCGATCCCGAGGCGTACACCTGCGCCACCGTCCAGCCGTCGGTCGACAGCAGCATCCCGAGGATGGTCGCCTCGGCAGCACCGAGGGAGTGGCCGAAGATCACCAGTTCGTAACCGCAGCGCAGGCGCGGGAGGATGTCGATGTACACGGCCACGGCCATGTCCCTGAAGCCGTGGTGCAGGTTGATGCCGAGCTTCGCGTCGCGCCGCTTCGCGAACTCGACGTCCGAGAACGCGTTCTTCGTGTTGGCCGTGCCGCGGATCCAGATTTCGTGACGGCTTCCGGCAGCCCGGGTGCCGAGCATGTACCGGTTCTTGGTCCGCGGCAGGTCGACGACCACCAGCTCGTCGTAGACCGGGTCCAGGGTCGCGTGGATCTCGGGCAGGGAATCGTAGCGCATTGCCCGGTATGCTTCCGAAAGACGGACGATGGTCGGGAAGTCGGGAACAGGCGGGGAGTCGGCACGGGCGGGGAGCGCGGTCAGGAGGACCGCGAGGGCGGTGAGCAGCGCGCGCTGCGCGGGTGCAAAGCGGGCCAAGGTTCCATCCTCCATTCCGGGCAGTGTACCCCCCGCGTCCGGCCTTGACGACTCCCGCCCCGTCGGCGGATGATGGAGCATCAGGAGGACCGGATGAAGAAGGCGAGAACCTGGGTACTGCTCGCGCTCCTCGCGCTGGGCGTGGTCGCTGCCGCGGTCATCCTGTCCGGAGCGACCGCCGCGGACTCGGCGTACCTGCCGGGCCTGCTGCAGACCGACGGCTTCCCCAAGGGGTGCGTGGACTGCCACAAGGTGGACGGCAAGAACGACTACCGGATCACGAAGTACCTGCCGAAAGACCACCCTGATGTCGGCAAGCTCGCGACAATTCCAAACGACTGCGCCTCGTGCCACAAGAAGGGCGGCGCGGGTCCCGAGCTCCCGGCGGTCATGCACCTGTCCCACTACCAGAACACCGAGAAGAACGGGTTCGTCCTGTACTACAAGGGTGCGTGCCTCAACTGCCACACGGTCGACGTGAAGACCGGCCGGGTGTCCGTGAAGAGCGGCGCGAAGAACTGGTAGAACCCCGGGCAGCGCACCCCGATACGTCTTTTCGTCTTCTCCGCCCCGGCTTCCCTTGAAATCCGCCCGTGCCAGGGCTACCGGTTATCGCGACCCAATCCGCGTCCAAAGGAGTTCCACTGTAAGACATCCCTCTCCCCGATTCCTCGCCGTGCTGGTCTGCGCTGCGCTCGCGATCGCCTGCGGCGCCGTTTCCGCGGTCTCGTCGTACGTCGAGGTGCCGATGAACGGGACTCGACGGGCGGACACCGTCACGGGCTTCGGCCTGCCGTCGTTCTTCGGTTCGGCTGCCGACTGCTACGCGGTGTTCAAGCTCGGGCCGTTCGCCCCCGGGAAGCGCTACGAGGCCACCCTGACCTTCGACGCGGGAACGGACATCGGCTACGCCACGGCCTGGGTCGACGGCGACCCCGCTGGGAAAGATTTCGCGTCGTTCGTCGGCATCGGCACGCCCTGGAGGCTCGGCGTGGGTGTCACGGACCGGGCATCCTCGCTGACCCGGGACTCCCAGGACACGTGGGGGTATTACTACGTGACCGATTTCGACTTCGACCGGACGTCGCCGTTCCTGCTCACCCGCAGCGACGCCGCAGCACCGGCCGCGGAGCTTCCGGCGTCGGGGTACCTGGACGTTGCACCGGGCCAGGCGAAGAAGACGGCCACGACGTCGGGATGGACCTGGATGCCGACCTGGCTCGACGGCGATCCGAAGAGCAAAGACAGTCACTCGTTCGTGGGCATCGGCACGGGCACGGGAACCCGCGAGATGAAGGGCAAGGAGTCGAAGTTCCTCTTCACCGTGGACCCGAAGAGCACGGCCGCTTTCCTGTACCTGGTCGTGCGCTCGAACAAACCCTGGGATATCTCGATGGGCCTGGCGGACCGGCTGTCGGGCGTGAACCGCGACTCGCAGGACAAGTGGGGTTATTACTACGTGACCGCGCGGCTCGCCTACTATAATGCCATGAAAAACTCGGCACCAGCGCGCATCGAAACGGTCCGACCGTCGTCGAGACCGCGGAAGCGGCAGCGCCTGTTCCAGAAGAGGCAGCGGCCCGTGATCCTGCTTCCGGCGGAAAGTCCGCATGCCTGAGCAGGCTGCCGGCCCTTCACCGAAGATTACCTGGGACCACGGCACCGCTTACGATCTTTTCGCGAGCCTGTACGTCATCCACCTGCCCGCTGACTTCGGCCTGAGACCGTCCTGGGCGGCGGGCATCCGTTCCCGGCTCTCGAGCGAGAGTCGGGACGTTTTCTCCATCACCTCCATCCATATGAACATCCCCGCGCCCTGGCTCCTCGGCCTCCCGCAGCCGAAACCCGCGCGCAGCGTTCTCGACGCTCTCGAGGCCTTGCGCCCGGAGGAGATCCTCCCGGCTCTGGCCTCGGAA
>JAPLSM010000176.1 GCA_026398635.1 Spirochaetota bacterium
TGCGCAGGTAGTCCCGGATGCCGAACGCCTCGACGAGGAAGTCGATGCGAGAGCGGGCTTTGACCCGGTCCAGGTCGTAGATGTCGGCGAGCAGGAGCATCGTGTCCAGGGGCGGGAGGTGGTACCAGAGCTGGGAGCGCTCGCCGAAGACGGTGCCGATGCGCCGGGCGAGGGCCTTGCGCTCGCGATGCGGGTCGAGGCCGAGCACCCGGATCGAGCCGGCGGTGGGGAAGAGAATGCCCGTGACGAGCTTGATGGTGGTCGACTTGCCCGCTCCGTTGGGCCCGATGAAGGCGAGCATTTCGCCGCGCTCCACCGAGAAGGTGATGCCGTCGACCGCGCGCACCTCTTTCCGCTGCGGGCGGAACAGGGCGCGCACCGATGGCAGGAGTCCGGGGGGTTTCTGCCGGACCGTGAAGGTTTTCGACAGGTTTTTTACATCGAGGACGGTTTCCATGGCCCATGATGCCGTGCGACCCCAGAACCGGCAAGGGGGGACTGTCCAGGGGGCAACGTGCATGCGGCCGCCGTCAGCGGTAATCAGTAATTGACAGTTTGCTCTCCCGACGGCTACCATCATGTATCTTGTAACGTCCCTCGCTGTGTGCTGGAGAAAGAGCATGGTGAAAGTACGATCGAATGCTGCTTTTTCCTGGTCACGTCACTCCCGTTTCGGCAGAGATCCGTTCCCACCCTCGCAGCGCGGTATTAGCCGGTAAGGAACCGCAGTGAGGAAATCTACGGCAGCACTGCTGTACCTGCTCTTCCTCGCGATCCCCGCGTCGGCGTCCGAGATCATCTTTCAGCGTGACTACGTAGTGCCACGGCCGTTTGGCGGCAGCGAAACAGTGAAGGTCAAGCTCCAGGCGAGGAATGATGCCATCGTGGCGCGGGTGGCCCTCGGCAACTCGGACGTCATGTTTGTGTACACGAAAACGGATACCGCGATCACGATCTCGAAGTACGAGGAATCCGGAGGCTATGCCCACGGGATCACCTACTGGGTGAACGACGGTGATGGCGTCCACATCCTGTACGCCTACAGCCACAATGGCAGCGTGGACCTTCCGGCGTTCAAGGCGAACACAACGCTGAAGATCCAGCTCTACCGGATCGATGTGTTTTTCCGCGAATATATAGATCCTCAGTACTGGTTCGTGACTTCAAAAGACTCAACCGGGCCGACGTTCACTCTCACGCCCGCGCCCGGGGCGTACGCGAGCGCGACCGTCACCGCGGCTCCCCGCGATGCGGGTGTCGGCATGGCCCCCGACCTCGACATGGTCACCGAGTACACCGTGCGACGGGCATCGACGGGAGAGATCGTCGCTTCAGGTTCGGGAACACGGGTCCCGCTCGAAGAGGAAGGCCCCTACGATCTCTCGTTCACCGCAGCGGACCTGTTGGGCAACCGGGGGAACAGTCCGCCCGCGGCAGGCAATCCCAACACCTACACGATCGACCACAGTCCACCGGACCTGTCCGACGTGGCAGCCTCGGCGCAGCCGCGTAAGGACGGCTCCCTCGATCTCTCGCTGCAGTTCGTGTTGAGCGATCAGGGGGTCGGTGTCGCGCTGCCCTCGCTGGCCGTTCAGGTTTCCGATGCGGACGTGCTGTCATGGTCATTCGGCGCCGGTGACCTTGTCATCGTCTCCGGAACCGGCGGCAGCATCGCTGTGAGCCTACCGGTCCTGGTCGTGCCGCGATCGACCCGCCTGGTTCTCCACGTGGTGGTGGAGGACACGATCGGCAACACCCTGGACAACGATGATCATTCCCTGGCCATGCCGCCCGACGCACTGGGGGCTTCCGTGCTTTCCTCGGGCGTCACCGCGGAGGTGGTCCAGAACGGTTCCGTGCTCGTCTCCCGCTACCGCATCCCCATCGCCCTCGACCGGCCTCGGGGGGACCTACTGTCGGCGGGCGTCGCGCGCTACCGGCTGACGCGCAGGATCGAACCTTCGGGCATCGTCGAAGCTGCCGCAGACCTGGCGCCGGACGAGTTCGTGTCCCGTCTCGTGGACCAGGATGGGCGCGCGGTGTTCTCGGACGTGGTGGAAGGAAGCGGGTACGCCCATCGGTCGCTCGCCTACGAGATAGAGACGGTGTTCTCGGTGACCGGGTCGGAAACCGCCCAGGTCACCGGCGTCGCTGAAATGCCGAACATCGAGGCCTGGCAGGTGGATCTCTCCGCCGGGGAGACGAGCCTGCAGGTCTACCGGTCAGGGGTATCCCAGTATCCGGAGTTGAGAATCAGGTCCTTCGAAGGCGTGATGGCACGAATCGGACCGGATCCCGAAGGCGACGTGCTTGCCATGCGTCTCGAGTACCTCGGTCCGGACGGGATCTCGGGAAGCGTGCCCGCTGAAGACTGGACGCAGCAAGTCATTCTTACCGACGCGATTCCGGGGGCGCCCGATGGCGTCTATCAGATCCGGTACATCGTCCACGAGGCCGGGAACACCCGGCTCCAGACAAGTCCCTGGTGCGTCATCAAGGTCGACCGCAACTACGGTGAGATCACCGGGGACGTGGAGTGGGCCACGGACCAGGTGATGAGCGGGTCCATCGTCATCCTGGGCGGCGTGCGACTCCGCATCGCGGGCGGGGTGCGGATCACGGTCGTACGCGCGATCGATCCGGTGACGGGGGGAGCCCTGACCATCACGGTCAGACCGGGGGGAACGCTGGAACTCGCGCCGGGCAGCGTTGTACAACCGATGGACTGGAAAGCGGGTGAGCAGGCCGGGAACGGGTGGGAGTACTGGGGCGGCATCATGGCGGAAGGCGTGGTGAGCGTCATTTCCGGCACGATCCGGGGAGCGATTCGGGGCGTTACGGCGACATCCGGCTCATCCGTGACGCTCCAGGGAGCATCGATCGAGCAATGCCGGACCGGCGTGCACGCCATCGGCGATGGCGCAGACCCCGCTATTGATGGAACCCGCTTCATCGGCAGCGCCCGGTACGGAATCAAGGAGGATGCGGGCGCATCGCCGGTCGTCACGAACTGCGTGTTCGACTCGAACACGTACGACTACTACGACGAGGTGCTGACCGTCGTCGACGCCGTGGGCATCAATGCCCTGCCGCCGGGGAGCAACTCCGGCAACGAATCCTCCGGGGCTTCGCCATGAGCCGCGCGAGTACGGTGCTCATCGTCTTCGGTGCACTTGCCGCGATCGGTTCCTTCGCCGAAGCGCAAACCTTCGGGCGACCCGTAGAGGAAACGCGTGCGATCACCGCCATTGCAACAACTGCGGCATCGCCAGAACGGCCGGTGCTCGCGGCGATCGACGGCCAGGAATCGACCTCCTGGGGGGCTCCCGAGGGATCGACCCGGGCCGGCGCGGTCATCGTCCTGCCCGCATCGCGGCTCATTGCGGGACTGCGGGTATCCGGACGCCTCTCGGCCGACTCGCGCCTTTCGGTGGAATGGCTCGACACTCTGGAGCACAAGCCCTTCTTCGGCGGAACACTGTCGGGACCTTTCAGCGGGGACACCGTGCTGGACCTTTCGCTGGAGCGCGTGGTCACGGACCGTACTTGGCGAGGATGAGGCGGACGCGATCCGTCTGGCGGCGCGGAAGGCGGCAAAGATCCCGCTGAGGGAAACGGTCGGTGCGATCGGAAGGTGGTTTCCCGAGGGGCTGCACCCGGGAGGGGCGATCTTCGAATACGACGAAGCGGTGAGCGTCGAGCGGGTGAAGATCTTCTACTCGGAGGGAGCCCGCGGCAGCACCGAAGTGCAGGTAGAGGCCACGGCGGGCTGGCAGACCATCCTCTCGGTTCCCGCTGCCGCTGATTTCGAGGGGTGGGTGGCCAGCGACCTTCCTTCGCCGGTCAGCGGCACGCGCTTCAAGGTGGTGATGTCGCACGCCTCGGGGAACGCAGGGGACATCACGGAAATGGAGCTCTGGGGAACGCGCCCCGACCATCCTCCATCGGTCATACTGGGCGAGTCCATTGCAGCATCGGTGGACGGCGAGGCGCTGTTCCGCCTGCTCCCTCCGGAGGAAAGGCCCTATGCGCTTGAGCTGATCGCTGAAAGCTCGTCGAGCACGGCGATCAGCGGACTGCTGAACGGGTCTCGTGTGAGCCTCTCCCGTGTCAGCGTCGCGGAAAATCGCGCGCTGTATCGAACCGACATCAACACGGCTGACATCGACGCCGACGAGCTCTGGCTCAGCATCTCCGGTGCGGACTCCCTCGCTGTGCTTTCGTGCCGGATGCGCGTTGTCGATCGAACGGGCGAGTTTTTCCCCGGTGCCGGAACTCCGGTGGCCGATGGTTCGCTCATCAGGTCCGAGGGAGAGTCCGGGACGACGCGGTGGCAGCTGGACGGCGAGCTCGCAATCGATGCCGTCGAGGTCAGGGGTCCGGCAGCTGCCTCCGCGATGGTGCGCGTGCTCGTGGAAGGGGCGTGGACATCCCTCGTTCCTTCGTTGTCCCTGGAAGGCTTGGCGGTGTTACCCTGCAGCCGGACCATCAGCGGACTCGAACTGACGATGGCAGGCGAGTTATCGGAGGTGACCCTCCAGGGCAGTCCCACCGCAGATGTCCCGCCGTCGATCCAGATCATCCTTCCCGACGGTGAGATGGCAGCCCGGAACGCCGTTCTCCTGGGAACGGTGCACGATCCGGCAACGGAAGTGACGGTCAACGGCCTCGCTCCGCGGCGGGTCGGTCCCTTTTTCTGGATGAGCCTGGACGTCGCAGATCCCGACGCCGAGGCGGAGTACCACGTCGTCGTGCGCGCAACGGACAAGGCCGGAAGAACGGCGACGCTGGAACGGAGCTGGTACCAGTGGGGCCTGGCTCCTCTCACGGTCGACCAGGCTGATTCGCTGCAGTCCACGAGCGCCCCTTCCTTCGACATCACCGGCAAGACGGTGGAGCATCTCTATACCGTCGAAGTGAACGGGACTCCCGTTCCCGTAAGTGGGAACCAGTTCAGCGTCCCGGTGCCCGTCTCCGTCGGATTCAACACCATCGTGGTGACCGCGAGGCGGAAGACATCGGGAGCCATCGAGGCGGCCCGGCTCGTACACGTGATCCGCCAGAATGCAGGCTTCGGCATCGAAATGACGTCTCCCGTTCCGGGGAGCATCATCGCCACCGCGACAATGCATGTCGGAGGAAGGTTGACCGGAGCCGTGCCGCCGGTGACAGTGAGCGTGAACGGCGTGGCGGCCGTCGTGACGGGCAGCACCTTCGCAACCACCGTGCCCCTTTCGCTCGTTGAGGGGGAGAACACGCTGCTGGTCTCTGCCCGCGACGGGGTTGGAAGCGAGGCGTCTGCAGCATTCCGGGTGACCGTCGACACGGTGCCGCCCGTCGTCTCGTTCGTCCAGCCCGCAGAGGGTTTCCTGGCGGATGCGAGCACGGTGTCCCTCGCGGTCCGCGCGACGGATGAGAATCCGCTCACAGTGGTTATCGACGGCGCGCTCGCCCCGGGGGTCGATGGGCTCTACGAGGTGACGATGAGCTACGCGGATGGGACGAAGCACGTGCTGGCACATGCCGTGGACTCCGCGGGCAACACCTCGGCCGCTGCACGGACCTTCATGGTCGATACGACGCCGCCCGAAGCGTTCGCGGTGGTCGTCGATCCGTCCGGCTGGACCGACAACCCGTCTCCGGTCCTCACCTTCGGTACGACGGACGCCACGAGCGGCATCGCGCGCTACGAGGTCAGCATCGATGCCGGCCCGGGCGTGACGGCCACCAGCCCCTGTACGGTCGGACCCCTGCCGGACGGGGTGCACTCCCTCGAGGTCACGGCATTCGACCGTGCCGGCAACTCGCGGAGCGTCGGGGCAGCGGCCCGCATCGACACCGTCGTTCCGCCGGCTCCCGTTTCCTTCCGTGGCATCGAGGGTCCCGACCAGGTGGAACTGGTCTGGGAGCAACCCGCGGATGACGTGGTGAGCTACCTGATCGAGCGGACGCCGGCGTGGAATGGCGGCCAGCGAGTCGTGACGGAACTCCGCTGCGTCGATCCGGGGCTCGTCGCGGGGACGGCGTACGGATACTCCATCGTGGCGGTCGACCGGGCGGGACACACGAGCCCGCCCGCAACGGACAGCTCCGTTGTGGGTGTCGCGAGGACACCGGTGGAGGATACCCAGCCAGGAGAGGTCGTCGAGTTCCAGAATCTCAAGCTCTACTTCCCCGAGGAATCCCTTCCCGAGGGGACACGCGAGATCGCGGTGACGACGGTCACGAGCGATGTGCTCGAGCAGGAGGCGGTCTTCGGGACGGCGAGTCCCATCTACGACTTCACGGCGACGGTGGAAGACGCATCCGGAGTGCATCAGCAGGAAGGGGTCGAGTTCTCCGCTGACTTCGTCGGCTTCATCCAGTACGACCCGGCCGAGCTTCCCGAAGGCTTCCCCGAGGAGAACGTCGGTCTCTACTATTGGGACACGACGTGGTCGCATTGGTTTCTCGTCGACAAGTGCGCGGTCGACGTGGAGCAGAACCTGGTTGCCTTCGCCACGTCCCACTTCACGCTGTTCTCCGTGCAGCCGACGATGGTGCAGGATCTCACACCGCAGGAACTGTCGGACGTCGGCTACTCGCCGTTCAAGGCGCAGGTCACGCAGGGCGGGATCACCGTCTCCACCCAGGGCGGCAGTGCGATGACCGAGGCCACGGACATGGTGCTGCCGGGAAAGGCGGGATTCGATTTGGTGCTGAAGCGGACCTACGACACGGCAACGGCACGGGGAGACTCGCCGGGGCTTTCGATCAACGCGGCCCTGAGTTTCAGCCTGAAAAGCATACTGTCGAATGCGGGTGAGCTTGCCAGTCTCCTGAACGCGGATTCCCTCCAGACGATCCTCGACCAGGTCGGCGGGAGCGTGCTGAGTCAGCTGCAGAGCAAGATCACGAGCATTTTCAAGAACTACGGTGATTACGCGTACTCGACCGGCGTCGGGTGGAGGCTGAACTTCCCCTACCTCAGGACCGGGGGCGGCGGCGTCCTTGTGAGAACGGCGAGCGGCGCATTCTATCTCGTCAACAACATGGAGTTGAAAGAAAACGAACTTCTCGGCCTGCTCCCGACGGTCAGGCGGAAGCTCGTCCTGGAGAATCACGAGGGTGAGGATTTCACGCTGGAGGTGCAGCAGGCCCTCACCGCCACCATCCTGATCGGGACTCCACCGCGTCCCGTCCTCTCCTGGTGGGTCGAAAAAGCGGTCATGATCATGAAGGACGGATCGCGCTGCGCGTTCGACTCCCTCGGCAGGGTGACGTCCATGGAAGACAGTTCAGGGACGAACCGCATCACCTTCGCTTACGGAGGAACCCTGAATTACTTCCTGGACACGATCACCGACAGCATGGGCCGGGTCCTCAAGGTGGAATACGACGTGCCGGATTCGCAGGATTCTTTCTCCGTCATCCCGAGAATCAAGGTGATCACCCTGCAGGGCGACCCGCAGGGGCGCAAGGTCGTCTACAGCTATAAGGACCGGACGCTCGATAATGGCCGGAACCCCGGTGTACCGCTGCTCGGCTCGGTCACCGATGCGGTGGGCCGAACGTGGACTTACGGTTACGACCGGACACCGCTCCTGGAAGGCGGGGTCGCAATCAAGGTCAATTTCGTGCGGCTCATCATCGAGGCGCTCGGGCTCGGATGGCTCACCAGGTTCGGGAGTTACCTGCCCCCGTCGCTCACCATCTCCGGACACCTGAGCACCGAGATCGCCTACACGCTCGGTTCCGCGGAAGGGCCGGGAATCGGGTACACCCGGGTGCGCACCTCAAAGCAGACACTCACCTACGTGGATGTGGAGCTCACCGACTACCTGTTCGGATTCATACCGACAGGGCTGCAGGGCTCCCTGGAGTTTCCCGCCCAGCTCTTTACCTCGTCGGTCGAAGAGTACGTTTCGAGCACGGGATCACCGCTGAAGACAACCGAATACCGTTACGATTTCCATTACGCGGGGCACCACCAGATCGTTAACCGGCAGACCGTCGTCGATGACAGCCGGACGGTCACAACCCATGCGTATAAAACACAGACCCGGCAGCGTAAAACCTACCTGACGGTCGAGGACTGGGCCATGGTTGCCGTGCAAGGCATCGTCATGGCTCCGTTCATCAGAAAGGAGATCATCCCGTTCGAGAGTAGCTTTGTCGTCCGATATCCGGGCGGCTCCACGATCGAGGCGACCTCGCTCGGGTACGATCCGACCTCGCTCCGCATGACGTCACGGACGGTGAGCCGCGGCGCCGGGCATTCATCCTCGACGAGTTGGACGTACGACGCGTGGGGGAACGCGGTCGAGAGTCTCGAGCAATCGACCGATGGCTCGAACAGCACCTCGCGGAAGACGATCGCGTCGTATTTCGTGAAGCCGTTCATCGGCAGCCCCCCGAACACCGCACCCGGCGGTTCTCCTTACGGGCTCCCGCCGGTTACCCGGCCCCGCATGGCCCTGCCGCTCGCGCAGCGGATCGAATACAGCGCGCCCTCCGGGCCCTCCGCGACCGCGTCCACGCAGCAGTACTTCGACTATGATGCGCTCGGGCGCAGGATCGCGGAGACCGCCGTGGTGGGCGGGAAGCCGCTTGAGACGCTGTACGAATACGACAGCCACAGTGAGGTGACTCGGGTGACCAGCCCGGCGGGGCAAGGTGGGAGCCAGGTCACTTCGATCAGCCGGGACTACGAACTTTCGCTGTTCAACATCGTCACGACGACCAGGGAGGATGTCGAACTCGCCGGAGGCGCTGCCGGTACCGACGTGGAAACTGTGGTCTGGTACGACCGTTATTCGGGCTTGAAGCGGTATGAGCGCGATGCCCGCGGGTACCTGAGTGCGTATGCCTATGACGCCATCGGCAGGCCCGTCGAGACGATCAGGCCGGCGGACGAAGATCCGCTCCGCGCGGATCCCCTGCAGGGGGTGCCGTTCCTGGCTGACAATCCCACGACGGCGGTGGCCTACGACGACTCCACGTTCAACGTCACGGTCAGGGGTGTACGGGGTCAGCATGAGGTTTACGACTTCGACCAGGCCGGGCGGCTCGTGGCCGTCGAGAAGACCGTGCGGAAGCTGGATGCCGACGGTTCGCCCGTCGAGGCGGATCCCCAGGTGCAGAACACGACTGTGGGGTACGACGGGTGGGGGAACATCACCTCGATCGTCGATCCCAACGGGAAACGGACGGACTACCGCTACGATGCCATGGGAAGGCTCTCGGGAATCGTGTACCCGGTCGATTCGGGTGCCAGGTCCGACAAGAAGATCGTGTTCGATTATTCCACGAACACGCAGACCACGACGGATGAGCGCGGGTTCGTGTCGCTCGAGTACTACGACATGGCGGGGCGGAAAATCGGCACCCTGGCATATCCCGACGAACCGGGAGCCCATGGGCGGTCCGTCAGCACGTCGACCAGCTACGACGGGATGGGCCGGGTGGCCATCGCTGTCGACGAGCTGGGTGGTGTGAAAAAGACGCGCTACGACGAGCGGGGCAACACGGTCGAGATCCTGTCTCCTTCCTCGACGTTCTTCGAGGCGGGGGCGGAACGAACCTACTCGCCTCGGACCGTCGTGACGTACGACGATGCCGGGGCCAGGCTCATGGAGACTCTCATTACCACCGAGGGCGAGTTCCAGGCCCGGTACGCGAACAACGAGCTCGGCCTGCCTCTCTCCATGGAGCGCTTCTACACGGACCACGCGGACGGCACTACCAACCCTGCGGTCGCCAGGGAACTGTACGGCTACGACGAAAACGGTAACCGCATCTCGTTCGTGGACGCGAACGACGGGACACGACCGGCCGGGGAGCGGAAGGCGAAGACCACGGTCTACTCGGCGCGCGGCAAGGTGTTGAGCGAGACCGACCGTGCCGGAAACCGGACCACGTATGCGTACGACGCAGACGACAACCAGGTCTTGATGACCGATCCTCGGGGGAACGATCCCGCGTACAGCGGGAACTACCGGGCGGAGTTCTGGTACGACGACGTGAATCGTTTGGTGAAAGCCCTCCTCCCCTCGGCGGAAGGCGGGGATGCAGTCGCCACGGTGAGCTTCGCCTACGATCCCCGCGGGAATCTATTGCAACGCACGGACGCGGACGGGTCCGTGACCACCTTCACGTATTCAGCCCGCAACAAGCCGCTGACCGACCGGAAAAGCGACGCTAGCGGGTCGCCGGGAATTCTCATCGAGCGAACCTACGATCAATCCGCTCTCAAGATTGAGAACATCGTGGGCGGTATCTACCGCACCACCATGAGCTACGACGGACTCGGCAGGATCATCCGGACGATGCTCCCTTCGGGGAGCTACGAGAAACTCGGATACGACGCAGCAGGGAACACGAGTCGTGTCGAGGATGGCAATGGCCATGCGACAACGTTCACCTACGATTCCTACAAGCGCCTGCTGATGCAGACCGATGCTTTGGGCAAAACGCGGCGGTTATCCTACGACGCCCGCGGCAATCTGACCCGCGAAATCGACGCGAACGAGTACACGCGGCTGATGAGCTACGATGAGCTGGGGCGGCTGATTTCAGAGACGCGCGCCGATGGAGCTGAATACCTCTGGGCTTACGACGTCGTGGGGAACCTCATCTGGTCGCGCGATGCCGCTGGGCTGGAGACCCAGCATGCATATTCGGATGCATACCTCCTGGAACAGGTGGTCAAGACCGACGGGGAACGGGAACAGGCGCAGAGCTTCACCTGGGACAGGGCTGGGATCAGGAAGAGTGCCGCTAATGAGAGCGTCACCACCCTGTATAATCTTTCGGCAGAAGATGCATACATCTCCGACCCGTACGGCCGGGTGAGGACCCAGCGGACAACGATTGGCGGAGAGATGTTCGGCGCTGCGTGGGGCTACGACGAGGTAGGACGGGTGAAGCAGGTGGGCTACCCGTCGAGCAGGGTGCAGAGCTACCTCTACGACGGAACCGGGCTCCTGGCAGAGGTGCAGGGATGGACAGAGGCGGGGAGCCTGACAAGGGATGCGGGGGGGAGACTCCTAGGCTACACGTTGGGCAACGGGGTGGAGCTCGAAGCGGGCTGGAACTCTGACGGGAGGCTTGAGCAGCTGCGGTATCGGAGCGCCAGTGGGCCTAAGTCGCTGCCGAGCTATGGGTTCAGCTACGATCTGGCCGGCGACATGACAGCCAAGGGGAGCAACAGCTACCACTACGACGAGCTACGACGCCTGGTGTATGCGGACGAGGTGGACTGGACGGAACAGAGGCGGGACGTGGCGGCGGGCGCTGCGGTTGAGGACTACACTGGCCAGGGAGAGCTGGTGTACGGCTCCGGGGATGTTGAGCTGAAGCTAGACCGGGCCTCGACGAGCATCGGAGCGGACCTGGGCACGGAGCGCGACCTGGTGGGAGTAGAGCTGCATCCTGCGACGAGCGGGCATCGGGTCCAGGCGAGGACGGTGGGAGTCTGGGTGCGATCCGGCAGCAGTTATCAGGAAGTGAGCGGGGTGCGAGTGAGCGTGAAGGTTGATGGGACGCTGAAGGTGGTATTCGATGAGCCGGTGATCACCTCGGCGGTGAAGCTGCACTGCCTGTACGACGAGAGGGATTTGAACGACCAGGCGAGGGACCTGGCGAGCTTCCGCAACCAGTCCTCGCGTCTGCTGGTGGTGAGCTATCGGTTGAGGCGGCAGCAGCAGACATACCTCTATAATGCAAAGGGCAATCGGGTGGAGGTGACCAGAAGCTTCGCGGATGCGGGCAGCAGCACCATGACGCTGAGTGCGATGAGCTATTGGCCGGCGAGCGATCGGGTGAAGACCTACGCCGGATGGACGTACGTGTACGATGCGAAGGGGAGGCTGGTGGAGAAGGGTACGGAGTACGAGGAAGGGGTGGGATTCTCGAGCGCGAGCGGCAGCTATGTGAAGTACGAGTGGGACCTGTTCGATCGGCTGGAGACGGTGAAGCGCAGCGACGCCGGGACCGAGGCGGTGGCGGCGGCGGCCAGCTACCTCTATGATGCGGATGGGCTGCGGGTGCAGAAGACAGCAGGCGGAGCGGTTACGCGCTGGGTGTA
>JAPLSM010000096.1 GCA_026398635.1 Spirochaetota bacterium
CTCGAAGGCCTCGGCGAGGCCCTTCACGTAGTCGTTGGCCTGGTCGAGCATGATGAATGCGGTCTTCCAGCCCTTCCCCCAGGCGAAGTTCGCGCCCACGAGGCCCTGGAACGGGTCGATGAAGCAGGCCCGGAAGATGTACGCCTTCGTGCTTCCGTCCGCGTTCACGGTCACCAGGGTGTTGGTTGAGGTTCCGCTGATCTGGATGACCTTCTTCGCGTTCGCGATCTCGGACACGGGGATCGAGGCGGACGAGCAGACCTCGCCCATGATGAACTTCACCTTGTCCTGGTCGATGACCTTGTTCGCCGCGTTGACAGCGGGGTCAGGCGTGCACTGGCTGTCCTCGACGATGGGCTCGATCTTCCTCTTCAATACTCCGCCCTTCGCGTTCCACTCCTCGATGGCGAGCAGGGCGCCATCGCGCGTGGAGACGCCGAACGTCGGGACGGGACCTGACAACGGTGCGAGGATGGCGATCTTGAGCGCGACCTGCGGTCCGCAGGACACGATCAGGAACACCACCGCGAGGAGTGCCGCGATCTGCAGCAGACGCTTCATAAGAACCTCCTTGTGGTTCGTGACAGAGAATCCCTTTCCTTCATGCCGCTTCGGCGCCGGGCACCGCCCGGAAATACCTCACGTGCATTTTTATACACTTTAGTGCCCGAAGAAACCGCGTGTCAAGCGGACAACCGGCTGCGCACCTCGGGGAGGTCGCAGTACCAGATTTCGAACGTGGAGAGAGCCATGGAGAGCACCGCGAGCAGCACGTACGGCAGGTCGAAGCGCTGGACGCCTTTTTCGGTCACCGTGGAGTGCGGCAGCAGCATCATGAGCCGGCTGATGATGCTGAACCCCTGGGCGAAGGCGATGATGTACCAAGGTGCCGGCGAGCGGGTGTGCCGGACGAACAGCTGCACGAGCGCGACCACGACGAGCGCGGTAAGCAGCACGGGCAGCCACCACTCCTGGGTCTTGAGGGTCCACGACTCGCCGGGAAGGAGCAGCAGGGGGACCACCTGGAGGCACATGAGGACGGGGACCAGTCGCGATCCGCTCAGTGTCTTGCGCAGCATAACCCCACCTTACCCGCGCGCGGCGGTTTTGTCGACAGGACGGCTCTCGCACGTCCCCGGGGCTGCAGTCACGCGCGACGTGACGGGAACCCCCGTGCTTCGCCCCTTTCGACATCCGTCGAATGAGGCTTTCGCGACGCGCTGCGCGCATCGCTGCCGCCTCCCGCACGCGGGCTACGCCCACGTGCTAGAGCCAAGACTCGGAATCGAACCGAGGACCTGCGCATTACGAGTGCGCTGCTCTACCAGCTGAGCTATCTTGGCAACGCCGTCCAGCATAGCGAAAAGTGCGCATCGTGACAACCGCGTCAAGGCTGCGGTCAAGGAAGTTCCGGGCTGTCCGATAATCAAGAGGAGGAGGCCACCCGTGGTCAGAGGGCTCTACACCGGCGCCAGCGGCATGAATGCCCAGCAGCACCGGCTGGATACCATCGCCAACAACCTCGCGAATGTTGACCTCAACGGCTACAAGCGCGACACCACGATCACCAAGGCGTTCCCCGAGCTGCTGATGCGCCGGATGAACGACGACGGCGTCTACGTCTTCCCGATCGGTTCGGTGGACACCATGCCGATCGTTGGCCGTCTCGGCACGGGCGTCGAGGTGAACGAGGTCTACACGGTCTTCGAGCAGGGGGCGATGAAGCAGACCGAGAACGACTTCGACCTCGCCCTCGAAGGGCAGGGCTTCCTCACCGTCCAGACGGCCCAGGGCGAGCGCCTGACGCGGAACGGCGCTTTCCTCGTCGACGTCGACGGATACCTCGTCACCAAGAACGGCGACAAGGTGCTCGGCGAGGAGGGGCCGATCAAGCTCAAAAAGAACAATTTCGTCATCGACGAGGACGGCACCGTCTGGCAGAACGCCGCCTTCGCGGCGGACGACCGGCGCCTCGTCTCGATGCAGGAGAACCAGTGGGAAGCGATCGAGCGGGTGGACCGCTTGAAGATCGTCGACGTCAAGCGCAAGCGATATTTATCGAAGGAGGGCAACTCCTTCTGGCGCACCACGGACGAGTCAGGCGAAGCCGTCGTGCTCGACGGCTCGGTCCGTCCGAAGGTGCGGCAGGGCTTCCTCGAGGGCGCCAATGTCAACGCGGTCACCGAGATGGTCGAGATGATCGAAGTGAACCGGGCCTACGACGCCAACCAGCGCACGATCCAGACCGAGGACTCGCTGATCGGCAAGCTGTGGAACGAGGTGGTGAAGGTATGATGCGATCCCTGTGGACGGCCGCGTCGGGCATGACCGGCCAGCAGTTCAACATCGACACGATTGCGAACAACCTGGCCAACGTCAACACGACCGGCTTCAAGCAGATGCGGGCCGATTTCGAGGACCTGCTCTACCAGACGCTGCGCCTCGCGGGCACGCCGTCGACCGAGGTCACCGTGGTGCCGACGGGGGTGCAGGTCGGCCACGGGGTGAAGCCCGGGGCCACGCAGAAGATCTTCACGCAGGGCGCGCTGCAGGCCACGGGCAACACCGCGGACATCGCCATCGAAGGCGAGGGGTTCTTCCGCGTGCTGCAGTACGACGGAAGCTACGGCTACACCCGCGACGGGGCGTTCAAGATCGACTCCAACGGGCAGATCGTGAACTCCAACGGGTACCGGCTCATGCCCGAGGTGGTGCTGCCCGAGGGCTTCCTGAACGACAGCCTCGCGATCTCGCAGGACGGCCGCATCACGGTGAAGGTGGCGGGCAACGACGACCCGATCGAGGTCGGCCAGCTCGAGCTCTATCGGTTCGTCAACCCCGCGGGCCTGCAGTCGATCGGCGATAACCTGATGACTCAGACGAATGCGTCGGGCGAGCCCATCGCCGGGCGGCCGGGATTCGACGGCATGGGCAAGGTGCTGCAGAAGTACCTCGAGATGTCGAACGTGTCCGTCGTCAGGGAGATGGTCAACATGATCGTCGCCCAGCGGGCGTACGAGCTGAACTCGAGGGCCATCCAGACCTCCGACTCGATGCTCGCCACCGCGACCACGCTGAAGCGGTAGGCGGTCACCGTGAGGCGGGTACCCCTGCTCGCCATCGTCGTCCTCCTGGCGGCCGCGACCGCTTCGGGTGCGGCGACGCTGTACCTGCGGCGGGTGGTGTCCGCGGACCCCGCGTGCCTCACGGTCGGAGACCTGCTGCAGGTGGCGGGCGAGATCCCGAAGGCCGCCCAGGATTTGTTGTCCCGGTCCGCCGCGGCTCCGGCGCAGAGAATGCTCCTCGTTCCCGCGGCGTTCTTCCGGGACCTGCTCGCCGGCTCCCTCGGCGAGGGCGCGACCTTCGTGGGGAACCGATCGCTCGTCGTGCCGCCCGTGCTGGGCGAGGAGGACGTCGTCGGCCTGCTCGACCGGCTCGTCGAGTGGCTGGACGGCCAGGGGGGATTCGGCCGCGGGGCGGTCGAGCTGGAGATACTCCAGGCACCCGAGCGGAGCGCGCTTCCCGCCGCTTCGCCCGGCTTCACCCTGGTGCGGGCCGAACGCACGGCCGGCCTGCTCTCGGGCGTCGTGGAGGCAACGTTTCAGGGCGCGGGTAACCGGACCTCGCGGGTGGTCCTGCGCGCGCGGCAGGCCATCCCGTCGGCGTCGGACGGGGTGCGTTCGGGCGAGACCGTCCAGGTCTTCTTCCGCCGGGGCGCGGTGACGATCGAGATGGAGGGTCGGGCCCTTTCCTCCGCAGCGCCTGGGCAGGGTGTCACGGTGTGGGTGGCCGAGAGCCGGCACAGTTTCGCCGGCACCGCGGCCGGCAGGAAGGTTGTCGATGTCGAGCTCCCGTAGATCCGCGGCCGTCGTTCTGCTTCTCCTCGCCGGGGCGTTCACCGCCGCGGCCTCACCCGAGGTGCGCGTGAAGGACATCGCCTACCTGCGGGGCCTTCGGGCGAACCAGGTGCTCGGCATCGGGCTCGTCACCGGCCTCGCCGGAAAGGGCGATTCGGCAGCCTCGGGCCTGCTGAAGTCGACCCTGGCGAGCCTCGTGTCGACGTTCGGAGTGGACGTGCCGGCAGCCGACCTGAAGTCGAAGAACTGCGCCGTGGTCATGGTGAGTGCGGAACTGCCCGCCCTCGCGAAGATCGGCGACCGCATCGACGCCACGGTCTCCAGCATCGGCGACGCCCGCGATCTCGACGGCGGGGTGCTGCTGCAGGCCGCGCTGCTCGGCGCGAACGGGAAAACCTACGCAGTGGCGCAGGGACGGGTGCTGAGCACCCCGGACACCGCGGGCGTACGGACGGTCGGCAGCGTTCCGGGCGGCGCTATGATCGAGCTGGACGTCGCTGCCACCTACGTGGCCGACGAAGTGATCACCGTCGTTCTGCGCAACCCCGATTTCGTCACCGCCACGGCATTACAGCGTGCGATCGCTGCTGCGTTTCCCGGCATCTCGGCAGCCGCTCCCGATCCCTCCATGGTCGAGGTGCGGATCCCGAAGGACCAGGCAGCGAACCCCGTCGCGTTCATTGCGAAGCTCGAAGCGTTGACCGTCACCCCGGACACGACCGCCCGGGTCGTGATCAACTCCTCGAGCGGCATCATCGTGATGGGGGAGCAGGTCCGTATCGGGAAGGTCGCCGTCTCCTACCGCAATGCACGGGTCACCGTGGGCACGCTCGCCGGCTCTGCGTACGCGGGCAGCACCCTTGACCGCAGCGATCCCCTGTTCGTGGTGCCGGACACGACCTCGGTGGACGATTTCGTCTCCGCCCTCAAGGCCGTCGGTTTGAAGACCGAAGTTATTATTGGGATCCTTCAGGCCGTGGAGCGGGCAGGGGCCCTGTACGGGACCCTGGTCGTCATGTAGGGGAGGGGAGCATGAGCATGACCGTGACCAGCGCGGTTTCGATGAATCCGTCGCAGGTCAAACCGTCCGTCGACAAGTCGAGCGAGCTGTACAAGGCGTGCCTCGACTTCGAGGCAATCTTCATCAAGCAGATGCTCAACGTGATGCGGAAGACCGTGCAGAAGGAAGGCCTGCTTGATGGGGGCCTGAGCGAAGATGTTTTCGAGGACATGCTGTACGACGAGTATGCGAAGAAGATGGCCGAGACCGCCCAGTTCGGGCTCGCCGAGACCATGTACCTCCAGATCAATCATCAAAAGTAATCGCGATTGGTCTATTTTTTCAGACAATTCGATATCTCTTGCTTAAAGGATTAGAGGGATACTCCTTATTTCATATCAGAAAAGAAATTAGAATCAAGGATTGCAAGTGCATATTTGGCATGCAGCTTGCAGTTAACTTGACGGGAGTATGGTAGTGAGCAGGAGAAGGGAACTTACCTCGGGAGTCGAGGACAATCTCCGGGCTTATTTCAACCAGATCAAGCACGCCCGTCTGCTCACGTTCGAGGAGGAGCTGGACCTGTCGCGCCGCATCCAGAAGGGCGATGAAGCGGCGCGGATGCGGATGATCGAGGCGAACCTCCGCCTCGTGGTCCGCATCGCGAAAAATTACCTCACTCCGGAGGTGTCGATCCTCGATCTCATCCAGGAGGGCAACATCGGCCTGATGAGGGCCGTGGAGAAGTACGACTTCCGGAAAGAGGTCCGATTCAGCACGTATGCCTCCTGGTGGATCAAGCAGGCCATCGTGCGCTCCCTGTCCAACAAGAAGCGGACCATCCGCCTGCCCCACCGGCAGGAGGAGAAGCTGCGCAAGATCAACAAGGTCTACAACAGTCTCTCCCAGGTCCTGATGCGCGAGCCGACCCTCCAGGAGATCGCCCGGGAAATCGGGATGGAGGAGCAGGACGTCGCCTCGATCATGAATTCCTCCACCTCCGTCGCGTCGCTCGATTCGTCGGGCGCCGAGGATGCCGGAAGCCTCCACGACGTGATCGAGGACTGGTCGTTCAGCCCCGACCGCGAACTCATGCAGCGGACCCTGCGCAGCGACACGCTGCGCTTCCTCGGCAGCCTCCAGGAGAAGGAGAAGAAGATCCTGATGTACCGTTTCTCCTTCGGGGGGGGCAAGCGCCACACGCTGAAGCACATCGGCGACGAGCTCGGGATCTCGCCCGAGACCGTGCGCCAGATAGAGCTGCGCGCCCTCAAGAAGCTGAAGGGTTTCTCCGAGGAATTGAAGGAGTATGTCTTCAACTGACCCGGGGGGCTGACCCGTGCCCTCCTCCCGTTCCCGTACGCACTCCCGCTACCGCATCGCTGTCGTGCTGCTCTCGTTCCTGATCGTCGGTCTGGCGGCAGTGCTGGTCTCCTGTCCGCGGGAGAAACCGGCCGCAGCACCCGCAGCCGTGCGTCCTTCCCCGGCGCCAGAGGCCGCGCCGGCGGAGCCGGAACCGGCAGCCAGGAATCCATCAACGCAGGCACCGGCCGCCAAACCGGTGCAACCGGCCGAACGGGGGCGGCTCGCTCTCATCATCGACGATGCGGGCTACGATCTCTCCGAACTGCAGCCGTTCCTCGATCTCCCCATGCCCCTGGCGGTGGCTGTTCTGCCGAATCTGCCCCATAGCACCGAGGCCGCACGGCGTGTCGGGAACGCCGGCAAGGAGCTGCTGCTGCACCTGCCCATGGAGCCGGAGGGCGGAGAGGACCCGGGGCCCGGCGCACTGCTCACGGGGCAGCCGGCCGCCGAACTCGAACGCCTGCTCGACGCGGCACTCGAGTCGGTTCCCGGCGCCGTCGGCGTGAACAACCATATGGGTTCGAAGGCCACGGCGGACCGCGCGTTCATGACCGCCCTGCTCGATGCGCTTGACCGCCGGGGGTTGTTCTTCGTCGACAGCCGCACGACCGCCCTCACGGTCGCCGCCTCGGAAGCGGAGCGCCTGGGTGTGCCGTATCTCGCGCGCAAGGTGTTCCTCGACGCGGTCGACGGGAGCATCGAGAAGAGCCTCGATGCGGCTGTCGACGCGGCCGCACGCGGGGGTTCCGCCGTGGCGATCGGTCATGTACAGACCGATGGGCTCGCCGCTATACTGCGCCGCGCCGCGGAGGGCATGGAGCGGTCCGGCGTGCGACCGGCGACGCTGTCAGCGCTGATCGCCGGCCGCGGGGGGAGGGCGGCGGAGTGAAGGTGCTCGGCATCGAGAGTTCCTGCGACGAGTGCTCGGCAGCGGTCGTCGAGGACGGGCAGCGGGTGCTGAGCAACCTCGTGCTCAGCCAGGTGGACCTGCACAAGCCCTACTACGGTGTCGTACCCGAGATCGCCTCGCGTCAGCACGTCGAGTGGATCCGGGGCGTGGTCGAGGACGCCCTCGCGGAGGCCGGTGTTCCGATCGCGGGGATCGACGCCGTCGCGGTCACCCGGCGCCCGGGTCTCATCGGCTCGCTGCTCGTGGGCCTGTCCTTCGCCAAGGGCTTCGCCTGGGCGCGCCGCCTGCCGCTGGTGGGCGTTGACCACATTCTCGCTCACCTCTACGCGCCTCACCTCGAGCGCGACATCCAGTACCCTTACCTGGGCCTTCTGGTCTCGGGAGGCCACACGATCATTGCGCGGGTGGAGCGTTGGGACAGCATCGAAGTGCTCGGCACCACGATCGATGACGCCTGTGGCGAGGCCTTCGACAAGGTGGCAAAGCACTACGGGATGGGATTCCCCGGCGGGGTGGCCATCGACCGTCTCTCGAAATCCGGAGATCCCGAAGCGTTCCGTTTCCCGAAGCCCAACCTGCACAAGGGGGACGACGCTCGCTACGATGTCTCCTATTCGGGCCTGAAGACCGCGGTCATCCACCAGCTCGACCAGTTCTGGAACGGAAAGGCGGAACGCAGTCTCGCGAACATCGCGGCCTCCTTCCAGCGGACCGCCATCGAAATCCTGGTCGACCGGGTCCTGCTGGCCGCCCGGGACACGGGCCTGCGGCGGATAGTGGCCGGCGGCGGCGTGGCAGCCAACAGCCGGCTGCGCGAGCGGCTGGCGGCGGAACCCGGCCTGGAAGCGATCTTCCCGTCGCTCGCGCTGTGTACGGACAACGCGGCAATGGTCGCAGGGCTTGGCTGGCAGCTGCTCCGCGACGGGAAGACGGCGGGCCTCGACCTGAACGCGGAGGCCCGGGTGTCGATGTTCAAGAGACGATATCCCTAGCCATGGGCTCTCGACACGCTGCGCGTGACTGCCGCCCTGGGGATGCGCGTAAGGCCGATCGTAGGCACGGATGCCTGACCCTCGGCGTAGACAATTCCGCGGACGGGCGCTAAACTCCTTCCCATGCAGCATGTCTTCGTCACGTACGCTCCGGACACGGCTGACGCGCAGCGGATCGCCGACGAGGTGAAGGCGGCCTTCGAGGGACCCGAGGCTGTCGTGGCGGTGAAGCCGGCCTCGCAATCATCCATCCTCGACATCGAGCCCGCCGACCTCGTGCTGTTCGGCGTGGGCCGGACCGACGCCGATATCCCGTCAGACTATGCGGAGCTCGTCCGCGTCTTCCCGGGCTGCAACCTGGCGGGCAAGGCGGCGGCCTTCTTCTCACTGGGCGCCTCGCGCGCGTCAGCCGCGCTGCGCCGCGCCCTGAAGCCCACCGAGATCTCGATCCTCGAAGAGGAGCCCGGTCCGGGCGAGAAAGCGGGCCGGTCCGACCTGCGGGAATGGACGCTCGTGGTGAAGGAGTTCCACAAGGGCGTTCGCGATGGCCGGCGATAGGATCATCGAGGCGGCCATCCGCACGGTACCCGACTTCCCCAAGCCGGGTGTGCTCTTCTACGACATTACCGGCATCCTGATGCAGCCCGAGGCCTTCCTACGCTGCATCGACCGCATGGCGGCTTTGTACGACCGCACGCCCATCGACGCCGTCGCGGCCGTGGAATCGCGGGGCTTCGTCTTTGCCGCGCCATACGCCTGCCGCCGCCGGCTGCCGCTCGTGCTCTTGAGGAAAAAGGGCAAGCTGCCCGGCGAGACCCTGCAGGCCGGCTTCGCCCTCGAGTACGGCCAGGACGTGATCGAAGTGCACAAGAGCGACCTCACGCCTGGCATGAAGGTACTGCTGGTCGACGATCTCATCGCCACCGGCGGAACGCTCAAGGCTGCGGCGGGACTGATCGCGAAGGCCGGCGCCCGGGTGGTGGAGATCTTCGGGGTGGTCGGCCTGCCGTTCCTCGACCATGCCTCCGCGCTGACAGACTACCGGGTCACGACGCTCGTGCAGTTCTCGGGCGAACACGCCTGAGGGCGTCGACCGCCCCCCGACGTCACCCTTCCATCTCGGAGAGTTCGACCGCCCGGCCCAGGCGTCGTGAACGCTCGGCCGCGAAGACGATCGTGTGGGTCCGAAGCGATTCCTGGATGTCCGTCGAGACCAGCGAGGGGTCTCCGCGCAGCACCGCGGAGAGGAAGCTGCACATCACCCGCTCATCCCCTCCGCCGTGGCCGCCCGATTCCGGCTGGAAGACGATATCCTCGTCCCGTTGGTCGGCGAAGGTGCGGACCTGCATGCGCTCCTCGGTGAACTCGATTTCACCACCGGTGCCGTGCACCCTGATTTTCCGGCCACCGTACTGGGTGAACGCGGCCATCGTGAAGGTGGCGGTGAGACCCCCCTCGAACTCGAGGGCGACGACCTGGTGGTCGACCACATCGTTGTCCGTCCTCCACACGCAACGCCCGTACGGACCGGTCCGTATGGCCTCGCGGTGCGCCTCGCGGGAATGGTCCGCCGCGATGACGCACGCAGGCCAGGATTCCCGATCCGCGTCCACGTACGCCTTGACCGCCGAGTAGGGGCAACGCCGTTCCCGGGCGCAGTCCAGGCACCGGTCGGCGCTGTCAACGGGAGCGTTGCTCCGGGTGAAGTGCGTCAGGCTGCCGTACGAGCAGACGCGCCGGCACGCTGCCGGAGCTGCCAGGTGGGCGAGGTAGTCGATGTCGTGGCAGCTCTTGGCGAGCAGCATGAAGGTGGACTGTCCCTCGCTGCCCCAGTTGCCGCGCACGAAACTGTGCGCCTGGTGCCACCAGACGACCTGCTCGAGCTGATCCATGGTGACCGGCCGGCCGATGCGGCCCGCGGCCACCGCCGATTTCAGGGCGGCGAACCCCGCGTGGTAGCGGAGGGAGTGGCACACGCTGCTCACGGTGCCTGCCGCCTTCTGCGCCCCGGCGATGGCACGACAGTCTTCGAGGGTGACGGCCATGGGCTTCTCGAGCAGGAGGTGGTACCCCCGGCGCGATGCGGCGACAGCGGGTCCGGCGTGGTCGCGGTCGAGGGTCGAGACCACGGCCGCGTCGCACCGGCGAGGTCCGTCGAAGAACTCGCGCCAGTCGCGGAACACCGCGCTCTTCGGAAGGCCGTACCGTTCGGCGAAGCGATCACGATAGGCATCACGGGGCTCCGCCACGGCGACCACGCGGCCGAGCTCCGGGTGCCGGGCAATGATCCCACCGAAGAGCTCACCCCTGCTGCCCGCGCCGATGATCGCCACCCTCACTGGTTGTTCGGACATGGCTGGCATGGTAGGCAGAACCGGCGCGCGGGAGCAAGTGGTGCGCGGCTGAACATTGACGGGCCGGCGCGTCCACGGTACTGTTCGCACAGGCGAAGGGAGGGCTGAGAATGGCAAACGTGGTCCTGAAAGCGCGGGATCTCGACGGGTACCTCACCGCCGCGGACAAGGCGACACTCGCCGAGGTGGAGCGGCGGTTCGCCCGCGAACTGGACATCTTCCGGGTGCTGGCCGACCCCCGACGTTCCGCGGAGCACGCGAAGGCGACCGAGACCCTCATCGGCCTGTCCGACGACCTCGGCCACATCATGCAGGAGATCATGGCCCGGGAGCCGCGGGTGCACGTCTACTCGTTCGGAACGCCGCGGGAGATCCACGGCGAGGTCTCACGCCTGATCGCCAAGCTCCGCGACGCGCGCACGGAGCAGCCCGAGTTCATGTACTACACGCAGCGGGCCTACGAGCTGCTCTTCAACTTCGCCTTCGGCTTCAGTGCGGGCAGCCGTAAGCGCCACGCCGTCGTGGCCACAGCCGTCACGCTGCCGGTCCAGAACTACGCCGTGCACAAGATCCCCGACATCGGCGACCGCATCGAGAACTCCGTCATGTGCGTCATGCTGCGGGGCGCCCTGCTGCCGTCGATGATCATGTCCAAGGAGATCCAGGAGTACTCGCTGAACGGGTACGTGACCCCCTTTGCGCTGTTCAAGATCGCCCGGGACGACACGAAGGACGAGGCCACCATGGAGTACGTGCTCAACCTGGACCGGTCGTACTTCGACCCCGGCTCGCTCGACGGGAAGGACCTGCTGTTCGCGGACCCGATGAATGCCACGGGCGGCAGCCTCGTCACCATCGTGAAGTACCTCATCGACCAGCCTCGTCACCATCGTGAAGTACCTCATCGACCATGGGGTGAAGCCCCGTTCGATCACGTTCCTGAACGTCATCGCGGTTCTGAAAGGGGCGCTCCGCATCGTGCGCGCCATCGAGAACGCCGAGGTGTACACGCTGTGGATGGACCCGGTGATGAACAGCAAGGCGTACATCCTGCCCGGTCTCGGTGATGCGGGCGACCGCATCAACGGCGGGGACCGGCACGACGCGCCGCGCAACATCATCCAGCTCATCGCCGATTACGGGTCCGCGATCGTTTCGCTGTACCGCGACCAGGTGCGCACGATCGAGCAGACGGTGCTCGGGGGCTGACGTGTCGCTCTTCCTGCTCGGTGCCCTGCCACTCGGTGCGCTGTTCGTCGTTCTCCTGCCCTGGGACAAAAAATCCGTACCGCGACGGCCCTACCTCGCCACGATCTTCCTGCGGGGCATACTCTGGGCGCTGCCGGCCTGGGCCGCGGTGCTCGTCTTCCGCCGGCTCGTCAGCGATCCCCTGACGGGGTTCCCGCTGTACCTCTCGCTGCTCGTCGCCGAGCAGGTGCTCCCGATCGGTCTCGGGCTCGCGGCCTTCCTGCTGGCGCAGCGCCGCCTCGCCTTCCCCGCGACGGAGGAGGGGATCCTGCTCGTCGCCCTCTGCTTCCTCGCGGGGTTCCTGGAGGTGCTCGACCTCGC
>JAPLSM010000485.1 GCA_026398635.1 Spirochaetota bacterium
CCCGATCTTGCGCCCTACAGCGCCTCGAAGGCGGCCGTGATCAAGTTCACCCAGGACCTGGCATTCGGCCTGCGCGGAACGGGCGTCCTGGTCAACCACCTTGACCCGGGCTGGCTGAAGACGGACATGGCCGGCCCCGGCGCGGAGTTCGAGATGGAGACCGTGCTGCCCGGTGCGATCGTGCCGGCCCTGCTCAGCGACGACGGTCCCACGGGGACGGGGTTCCGGGCCCAGGAATACCGGGGAAAGCGGATATGACCATGGCGAAGAACGCGCAGCGTCCGAAGATCATCGGGCTCTCCCACATGACGTTCCAGTCGTCCAGCGTCGAAAAGGCGCTGGCCTATTACCGGGATCTCCACGGGTACGAGGAACAGCTCTGCCTGAAGAGCCCCGACGGCGGGATCAGTCGCGCCTTCGTTATGATCAACGACGCTCAATGGGTCGAGCTCCAGCCGGAGCGTGCGCCGAAGACCGATCGCCTCATTCAGTTCGGCTTCCAGGTCGAGGATGCCGAAACCATAAGGACCTACCTCGCGTCCCGTGGCGTCGCGGTCCCGGACTCGATCTCCCGTGGGGCGACGGGGAACCTGGGTTTCCTCGTGAAGGACCCCGACGGGCATCAAGTCGAGCTCGTCCAGTGCCTCGCGGATGGCTGGCCCGCTCGTGCGGCGGGCCGGGGCCCGGGGCCGCGGGCCCTGTCCCGGTGCCTCATGCACATGGGCTTCGACGTCTTCTCGATGGAAAAATCCATGGCCTTCTACCGGGACATCCTCGGGTGCGTCGAGCTCTGGCGCGGGAGCAGCGACGAACGGACACTCTCATGGGTCCAGCTGAAGCTGCCGGACGACCGGAACTACATCGAGTTCATGCTCTACGACGAGACGCCGACGCTCGAACGGCTCGGCGTGTTCAACCACTTCGGGCTCGAGGTCCCCTCGATCCCAGCGGTGATGGAGGAAGTGGCGGGCCGGATGAAGGGCTCCCCTTGGTTTCCGCGCAGGGTGGAATACAGCGTCGGGAAATGCCGCCATCGCCTCGCGAACGTCTTCGATCCGGACGGTACGCGGGCCGAGTTCATGGAGCGCGGAACCTTCGACGGATCCGTCACCCCTCCGGCTGCCGTTCCAGCCCCGCGTTAGCCGCCCCCCCCTTCAGCGCTCCTCGCGAAGGCCCGCACCTCCCGCGTATCAAGGTTCTGCGGCCGCGCAGAACCGAGCGATGAGCTCCGCCACGTCTGCAGGCGCGTCGAGGTGGATGCAGTGCCGGCACCCCTCAAGGCACCGGGTGGTGCACGAAGGAATACGGCTCTCCAGCACGCCGAGCATGTCCCGGCTCCGATACGCGTCCTCGGAGCCGGCCAGCACGAGCGTGGGCTGCCCCACGAGGGGCAGGCATTCGTCGAAGAAGCTGCTGCAGAGGATGTTCCGCGATACCGCGACAACGACCCGCCTGCCGGCGGCCGAGCGGAAAGGACGCCGGAAGCTTTCGAGGATATCGCGGGTCAGCTCGGAGGGGTCGCGTACCTGCTTCTCCAGCTCCCGTGCCAGCAGACGTCGGCAGACGAAGAGCGTGACGAGGGGGAGCAGCGGGTCGACCCGTTCGAGCCGCGACACCACCTCGCGCTGCCCCTGCAGGCCGAACGGGCTCAGGAGCACGAGACTCTTCACACGGACCGGGTTCGCGACGGCGAACCGGACCGCGATGTTGGCGCCCAGGGAACTGCCGGCAAGGTGCATCGGGCCGATATCCAGCCGGTCGATGAACGCACTGACGAACGTGAGCCGGTCATCCATGGTGCAGCCGCCGCGTGGCGCTTCCGACCAGCCGAATCCCGGCAGATCCGGGATGACGACTCGCATCTCGCGGCTGAGGATGTCCGTCACGGGCAGGAACATGGCCGTCGATCCGAGGAAGCCGGGGAGGACCAGCAGCACGGGGAGGTCCGACTCGGGCGCCGTGTCGATGTAGTGGACACGTGCCCCGTCGATCTCGGTCCACCGGGACCACGGGGTGGGCGGATCCGCTTTACCGGCAGGCCGAGAGAGCGCGCAGACGGCGGCGAGCAGCAGCGCGCCCGCGATGACCACGCTCTTGTTCATGGCCGTTCACCTTCTTAATGCACGTTGCACGACAGGCTACTGCTCCGGAACCGGACCCGCAAGCGGCCTTGACTCCCGGTGCCCATTGCCGCTATCTTCGTTTCATCTTCAGTAAGCCGTGTACGAGGCCCTGACGATTCTGAACGAGTGACCGGAAGCCCCCGCTTCCGGGGCGGCCTCACCGGCGACTCCCCTT
>JAPLSM010000306.1 GCA_026398635.1 Spirochaetota bacterium
ACGTCGAGCTGCGACCAGGGGAAGGAATACAGATAGGGCCCGACCACCAGCAGCGGGTTGAAGGTCACGCCACCCCAGGAGATGGTGTGACTGGTCGGGTCTTCCTTGGGACCGCACATTCCGAGGTACTCGGTCAGGATGTTCTGCGCCGTGCCGCCGGCGTCGAGGAACGTGCATTGCCCGAGGTCGCAGGTGCGGCCCAGGGCATTCTCGACCTTCGTCCGGAAGGCGTTGCCCGTCCCCGCGCCGCAAGCGTACTTGACCGGCGCTGGCATCTTCTCCGGGTCGACGGCGAACAGGTCGCCGAAGAACTCGCCGAAGCGCTCACGGAAGGTCCATTCCTCTCCTGCAGTCGTCGCCAGCGCGCTCGCGGAAGCCGCACTCGGCGGGTTATTGCCGGCCAGCCGGACCGAGAGATACTGGTGCGTGCCCTTGGTGTTGACATGGGCGAGGAGGCAACCGGATACCCACTTCCCCTCCTCTGGCGTCATGCGGGAGCGAACCTTCGGGCCGTCGGGATCTAGCGGATCGAGCGGCTCCAGGGTCGCGCTCAGGAGCGACGTCATCGCGAGCCCGTACTGGCCGGTCCAGACCCAGGTCTTTCCTGTCGAGTCGAGCCAGGCGATCCCGGTCGCGCCGTCGTAGGCGCAGCGAGCGAAGTAACGCATGTACTGGGACGCGGCGGCCGGGTCGGACTCGAACCAGGAGCGGAAGTTCGACGGGACCGTGACGAGATTTTCCTGTGGGTCCTTCACGACCTCGCCGTCCTCGTTCAGTTCGACGCCGGCCGGGGTGATGACATAGACGAAACCGTCCCAGGCGAGACCGTTCGGTCCCAGGCCATTCGGTCCCAGACCGTTCACGTCGAGACCGTTAGGACCGAGACCGTTAGGGCCGAGACCGTTGGGTCCGAGGCCGTTCGGTCCGAGACCATTTGGGCCAAGCCCATTTGGACCCAGTCCATTCGGTCCAAGTCCATTTGGCCCCAGCCCGTTCGGCCCCAACCCGTTGGGACCGAGTCCGTTGGGGCCCAGGCCGTTCGGGCCGAGCCCAGCGAAGGCCGTGGAACTCACCGCCAGCGCCACTGCCACTGCGAAGCCTCGGATGACGGTCCTCATGGGGCCCCCCTCTGTATTGCCCGCTGGATGATCCTGCGGGCCGCGCGTAAACGCCACGCGGACGCGCTAGCCGGATCAAGGCACGTGCGTCAGGTGCCCAAGGTCGATCTGCTTGGGTCATGCCCCATCAGGAACGCGCGCCAGCTCGTCGGCCATGTCGAGTGGATCAGTCGGAATGGCTCGCTGGGTTCTGAGAGGGGGCCCCCTACTGGCAGACCCCGACGAATGACGTGGCGGCGGCCGGCATGCAGTAAGGCTTGCCGGGGATGAACCCCACCGCGTCGAGGTCGGGGGCATCGGCCGCTGTGCACTGGTTCAGTGCCGCTCCACCGTCAACGCAGCGCCAGCCAAAGTCTCTCGCGGACTTGACGACGTAGATCAGCGACCCGCGGCAAGCGGGGGCGCCCTCCGCGCGCTTCAAGCAGGTGAGGCGCAACTTCTTCCAGTCGATGGAGAAGCCGGCGCAGGTATTGGTCTCGCCGTCGCCCCGGAGCGCCTTCGGACCGGTGCAACCCTCGCCCCTGACTGCACCGGCGAGACGCACCTTGAGCGAGGCGTTGCCGGCGTTGTCGATCGCATCGAGGAACGGATAGACCGGGTGCACGTAGAGCCACGTGTACCCGGTGGCGCTGCCCGTCGGCGGCCAGACCTCCGCGCCCAGGGAGCGCAGGCTCCCATCCTTCTGGCTCGTATGGACCTCGAGCGCGGCGTTCCGACTCTTGGCGTTGGAGAAGCGGACCAGCGCGGTGAAGGACTCGTTCATGTCCGGTACGAGTCCCTCGGTGGACGGGGATACGGGGACGGCCCGCACCGGGTTGTAGCGATGCACGATGTCCACGATCTGCCCGCCGGAGAGCCCTGTGAGCTTGCCACCCCCGGCGGCCCCGACTTGCCCGATGGACGAGGGAGAAATGATGCATTCCTTCGACGCGCAGGGGGCGCTCTGGGTCTCGGCGATCGGCGAACCCCGGCTGAGGATGCCCCAACTCGGACCATTGGCGTTCAGCACGTTCTCCGGGTTGTAAAACCTCGGGAGCAGCGTGAAGATCGGATGGTAGTCGACCGTGTCGAGGTCCGACTTCCAAAGGTCCTTGTAGATCGGGAGCTGCGTGACCGTGTCGAACTCGTAGTCCGGGTCCGTCCGGGTTCCCTTCAGCGTGTAGATGCCCATGTTCTGCCCGTGGAAGGTCCATGTGTACATGTGGTAGGTGAGCACGTCCTGGACGATCCCGGCCGGGTCGACGTAAGTGCAGGCCGCGGTCTCGCAGTCGCGCCCGAGCGCCGCGTCGATCCACTCGGTGAACGGTTGGACCGCGAAGTCGGTGTACGCCGCCGAGTACTTCTTGGGGTTTGTGGCGAAGAGATCGCCGAAGAAGATGCCCAGGCCGCCCATCACCCAGCGCTCGCCCGGCGTGGGCCGGAACGCTGCCTGCGCCTCCGGGTTGGGCGGGTTCGCCCGCAGCGACAGGTACTGGTGGGTACCTTTGATGTTCACGTGGGCGAGAACGCAGGCGGAGAGCCACTTCCCCTCGTCCTCGGTCATGCGACCCCTCACCTCGCCGAGGACCGGCTCGACCACCTGGGTCTTCAGCGAGGTCATCGCGAGGCCGTACTGGCCGGTCCAGACCCATGTCTTGCCCGTGGAATCGAGCCAGGCGATCCCGGTCTCGCCGTCATAGGCGCACCGGGCGAAGTAGCGCATGTACTGGGCGGCCCCGACGGGGTCGGCATCGAACCAGGTGCCGAAAGTCGACGTGACCGTGACCAGGTTTCCCTGTGCATCCCGGGCGACGGCGCCGCTGGAGTCGAGCGCGACTCCGGCGGGCGTGATGACGTAGACGAGCCCGTTCGGGCCCAGTCCGTTCGGGCCCAGGCCATTCGGGCCCAGCCCGTTCACATCCATCCCGTTTGGCCCCAGGCCGTTTGGTCCAAGGCCATTCGGGCCCAGCCCGTTCACGACCAGGCCGTTGGGGCCCAGACCGTTCGGGCCCAGGCCATTGGGGCCAAGACCATTCGGCCCCAGGCCGTTCGGGCCCAGTCCATTGGGCCCGAGGCCGTTTGGGCCGAGGCCGTTCGGACCCAGGCCGTTGGGGCCGATGGCGGCATGCCCCGTCGTACAGAAGGCCAGGATCCCCACCGCTGCCAGAAGACAGACCGTTCGTCGCATGATTCCTCCTGTTCGTTGCGAATCGTCGAATCCCCTATTTGCAGACGCCGATGAACGAGGTCGCTCCCGCCGGTGCGCACCAGGGCTTTCCGGGAATGAAGCCCACGCCGTCCAGGTCCGGCGCGTCGGCAGCGAGGCACTGGCGCACAGCCTTTCCTCCGTCCACGCACTTCCACCCGTAGTCCTTCAGCGAGTTGGCGTAGAAGACGAGCGACCCGCGGCAGGCCGGTGCGGGCTCGGCGCTCTTCCGGCAGGTGATGCGCTTCTTCTGCCAGTCGAAGTAGAAGCGCGAGCAGGTGCTCTTCTCGCCGTCACCACGGAAGAGTTCCGGCCCCGTGCAGGACTCGCCCTGCGCTGCCCCGGCGATGCGGATCTTCGCCGCCGGGCTCACGCACTGCCCGTCGATGCAGACAGCGTACGTGGGGCACTGGGAGT
>JAPLSM010000356.1 GCA_026398635.1 Spirochaetota bacterium
CATGGCCTCCTCGAAGCTGATGCTTGGGATGACGAAGGCGCCCGGCACCACCCGGGGGTCGGCGGAGAGCACGCCGTCCACGTCGGTCCAGATCTCGATGCTCTCGGCGCCGAGACCCGCGCCGACGATCGACGCCGTGTAGTCCGAGCCGTTCCTGCCGAGGGTGGTCGTGACGCCCTTCGGCGTGGCTGCGATGAAACCCGGCACCACGGGGATGCCCTGCACCGCGCCGAGCCGGGAGACGATCCGGGGGTAGCTCACGGCGAAGTCGACCGCGCCCGACCCGAAGCGTTCGTCGGTCACGATCAGTTCCCGGGCGTCCACGTATGCTGCGCGTTCGCCCTGCGAGACGAGGAAGGCGGTGAAGATCGCGCAGGACATGCGCTCGCCAAAGCTCATGGCGAGGTCCATGGACCGGTGCGTGCACTCCCGCAGCAGCTCGACCCCGTGGAGGACCTCCTCCAGCTCGTTCGCCATCAGGGTGAGCGGCGTTATGACCCCGGCCTGCTCGACGGGCGGGAACAGGCTGCGCACCGCCTCGAGGTGCCGGGTCCTGAGGGTGTCGAGCGCGGAGCGGAAGTCATCCGAACCGGACTCCGCGGCCCGGGCCGCGGCCACCAGCAGGTCCGTGATGTCCCGCATGGCCGAGAGCACGACCACGACCCGTGTCGTGCGCGCCGCCTCGCGAACGTACCCGGCCACCGCGCGGATGTGGTCGGCGTCTGCGACCGAGCTGCCCCCGAACTTCATCACCTTCATGAGCGGTCCCCCAGCACCTTGACCACGACCCGTTTCGGCCGCCGGCCGTCGAACTCCGCGTAGTAGACCTGCTGCCAGGGACCGAGGTCGAGCCGTCCCTTCGTCACGGGCAGGACTACCTCGTGGCCGATGAGAAGGTTCTTGAGGTGCGCGTCGCCGTTATCCTCGCCGGTGCGGTGGTGCCGGTAGTCGGGCCGGGCTGGGGCGAGGGTGTCGAGCCAGCTGTCGATGTCCTCGATCAGCCCCTGCTCGGCGTCGTTGACGTAGACGCCGGCGGTGATGTGCATGGCGGACACGAGCGCCATGCCCTCCGCGATACCGCTTTTCCGTACCGCGTCCTCGACCCGGTCCGTGATGTTCAGGTATTCCCGCCGCCGGCGCGTCGTGAAGCTCAAGTACTCCGTGAAGGAGGCCATGGCGAGTTATACCCGAAAGCGCGGCCGCGCATCCACTGGCACGGCGCCTGGGCCGGCTCGGCTTCAGGCCACCGCGAACGCGGCTGCCTCCCCGATGGGCGCGAGCGGCACGAATGCCGCGGCGGCAGCAGCCGGAATGTACTCGGCGGAAGGCGCCGGAATAGCCACAGGGATCCGGACGGGGTCCACGGGCGAGAGCGGGGCTTTCATCTCGTCCCAGTGCTTCCACTGGTACCACTGCTCGGGCGCCCGGGTGACGTACTTCTCCCACAGCCCGAGGCACTCCCGGGCGGTGCTGGACACGGTCCGCTCGACCGACACGTCCTCGACGTGGAGGGTGTACCGGCCATCCGGCTTCCGCTCGAGGAAGGCGCCGACCACGGCCGCCCCGGTCCGCTTCGCGATGACCTCGATGGTGTTGTCGAAGTAGAGGCTCTGGCCGAAGAGGCGGATGGTGCTGCTCCGCCGCTTATGCCAGGTCTCGACCTCGTCGCACTGGGTCATCAGGACGCGGTTGGACTTGAGGGCCTGGAGCGCCCGCACGAGCACGGATCCGCCGTAGGACGAGGCGATGATCAGCTCGGTGCCAACGAGCGACTCGTGGCGCTGGAAGGCCTTCGCGAGACGGGCGGTCTTGCACTCGAGGATGATGCTCGCCGGGTACCGGGCCACGGTGAGCAGCCACGGGATGAACTCAACCCCTCCCCAATGGGCGGTCACCAGGATGCACCCCTTCCCCTTCTGCAGGGCCTTGTCCAGCAGCTCCCGGCCCTCGATGGTGACGTGCTGCCGCACGTACCGCTCGATGGCCTCGGTCTCCATGAACGCGGAACACATCTTCTCGAAATAATGCGAGAAGATGCCCCGGAAGGTGGCCCGGGTGACCTTCCGCAGCTGCGTTTCTTCGCTTCCGTCGAGGAGATCCCGTATATTTCGGGAGATTCGGCGCTTCTCCTTCCTGTTGACCAGGTAGTAGAGGAACCCGATTGCCTGGAGGTACTTCCGGGAGATCCTCGGGCTCACGTGACGGAAGAGGAAGATGTTGATGGGGGACTGGAAGAAGACGGAAATGTTGAGCTTCACGATTAACCTCCTGTAATGGTGATTTTCGAGATAAAGTACATCACAGGAGGTTTGGAGATGCAAGTTAAAATTTACATTTTATAGATTTTAGCCCTTTTACTCCGAGAATTCAAATTTTCCCGTAATTATTTGCTCCTCATAAAATTGCACGAAGGCCTCGGTGGCTTTTGGTGAGAATTGGGATCCAGAGCATTTCTTGATCTCGTTTGCGGCGTGTGACTTGGGCAATCCTTTTCGGTAAGGCCTGTCAGAGATCATAGCGTCGAAGGCGTCTGCTACGGCCACGATCTGCGCCTCGGGGGGTATTTCCTTGCCTGCAAGGTGGTCGGGGTATCCAGTCCCATCCCAGCGCTCATGGTGGTTGCGTACAATATATCGGTGGGTGTCCTGGAAAAACTTGTTCTCCTTGAGGACTTCCTCGCCTCTTACCGGGTGAGTTTTGATCTTCTCGTACTCTTCTTTGGAAAGAGGGCCGCTCTTTTGAAGCTCGAGATAACTCACGAGTCCGATCTTTCCCACATCATGGAGAATACAGCCGAATTTCAGGTTTTCGATCTGCTGTTCGCTGTATCCAAGGTAGCGGGCGATCCCGACCGAGTAGTCCGCGACTCTCGAAGAATGGCCTCGGGTGTAAGTGTCGTTCACCTCAATGAGCTTGACAATTGCGCGCAACCCCCCTTCATAACTGTCCCTCAAGTTCTGGTCGAGCCGCTCTCGTGCGAAGGCAGTTGCGATGTTGTTGGCGAATATCTGCACGTATTCCCTATCGCTCTCCTTCACCTCGCGGGAAGCATCCCTGCGAGTGACTCCTAGAATACCAATCGTTCGTCCGTTGGCGTCCAGAGGGCAGACGATGGATGGTCCGGGATGGAAGTCGCGGATGATCGGGTTCTTGGGGTTTAAGCCCATCGCGATGGGATCCTGGCTCATCTCTGCGCGGCCGGTGTGGTACACCCTTACCATCAAGTTTTCTTGCCGGGTGAGGGGGATGGTGTAGCCCCTAAGCCGGTCAAGTTCTTCGGCGTTCTCGACCTGGCCATGCCGGAATTTCAGGACCTTTCGATGCTCATCCTCTACCATGATCAGGGCCCGATCGAATCCGAGAACCTCGATGATTGGTTTCAAGGTCTGGTCGAGGACCTCTTGGGTGTTCTTCGCCGACACAAGGGTCTGGGTGGCGTCGTTGATGTCCTTCAGGATCTTATTTCTTTCCTTCAGCTCTTCCTTGTCTTTCTCAACCTGCTCTATGAAATCGCGCAGCCGTTTCCGGCCGGAGAAAACCCGTTCGAAGAGCCGGATCACTTTCCCAGCGTTGAATCCCCATGATATCCATATTTCGCAGTGGTCGCCTCCACGGAAGGTGCAGGGGTTTTCTTCGACCTTGGCTGGGGCGTACCCCCACAGCGTAGGGACTGCGGAGTAGATTCCACGATTGTAATCGCATACATCGTG
>JAPLSM010000008.1 GCA_026398635.1 Spirochaetota bacterium
AGCGCTGAGGGCCTCCAGGGGCCGGTTCTGCCGCATGTACCAGTCGCCGACCCGAACGAGCCCGGCGCCGTACCGTGTCGTGCGATAGATCCGCTCGGCCAGGGCGACGTCGCCCCGGTTGAACACCTCGTTGCCCTTCCGGATGAGCGCCGTCCTCTGGTGCTGGGTCAGCGTTGCTGGCTTGTCCTGGGTTGTCTTCAGGAGTCCACCGGCGGGCAACTTTTTCAGTATCTCTTCCGGTGTCATCTTACCGCGCGCGACCCAACGTGTTCAAGATATCCGGAGGGAGCGGCAAAGTAAAGCGGGCCGGCGGCGGGCCGCGGTTGGAATCCCGGGGGCGTATCTCCTACCCCAAGCCGCCCTTGGTGGACATCGCCCGGCCGGGCCCGTAGGCCTTCGCGAGAGCCCTGCCGAGGGCTTTGAACACCGCTTCCGCCGCGTGGTGGCTGTTCTCCGCGGCACGGGTGTCCACGTGGATGCTGATGCAGCGTGGGCCTGCCGCACACGTCCACGGCCACCTCCGCGAGCGCCTCGTCCATGGGGATGACGGCGTGTCCGAACCGGGCCACGGGCTGGCAGCGCTGGAGGATGTCCGCGAGAGCGTTCCCGAGCACGAGCCCCGTGTCCTCCACGAGGTGGTGCGCGTCGACCTCCACGTCTCCCCGTGCCGCGACCGACAGGCAGAAACCCCCGTGGAAAGCCATGCTCGTCAGGAGGTGGTCAAAGAACGGCAGGCCCGTGTCCACCCGGATGTCGCCGGGCCCGGAAAGGTCGAGGACGACGGTGATGTCGGTTTCCTTCGTCTTTCGGGAGGTCTCGATACGCCGGGGGTTGGCTGCGCTCATGGGATGCCTCGCTTCTTCTATCGGTCGATGGACCGATAAAATCGAAGCGGGGCTACTCCCGTTCGTGCAGCAGTTCCTTCAGCTGCTTGATCTCGGTCACCAGCCGCTCGCGCTGGATGTCACGGAAGTGCTTCGGCACCATCTCGCGGCTCGTGCACTCCAGCACGGCCACGAGGTTCTGCAGCTCGATCTCGTGGGGGTAGGCCGGGGGCATGAAGTCCTGGAAGGTCTGCTCCAGGTCCACCTTCGTCACCACGACGTGACCTCCCATGGCCGCGAGGAACTTGGCCCGGATCAGGATGCTCTCGAGGTCGGCGCCCGAGAACTCGTACTTGAACCGGCGGAAGATCTCCCCGATGTTGACCTTCTGGATCTTCAGGGAGAGCTTCCGCACCAGCGTGGTGTAGAGGTCCTCCTTCTCGTCGGCCGTCTCGGGGTAGAACAGGGCGAGGTGCTCCTCCGCCCTGCCCTGCCGCTTCAGGTCGATGGGCAGGAGGTCGGGACGGCAGGTGATCAGGAACCAGATGATCCGGCCCCGGTACTCCGTGTTGCCCATAAAGCTGGCGATCTGCGCGAAGATCCGGTTCGAGGTGCCCGAGTCGCCTTCCTGGTTGCGGTCGCCGAGGAAGGCGTCGGCCTCGTCGATCATGACGCCCACGGGCGCCATGGCCTTCAGGATGTTGAGCACCTTCTCGAGGTTCGACTCGGTGACGCCCTGCCACTTCGAGCGGAAGTTGCGGAACTTGACGATCGGAATGCCGATCTCGCCCGTGAACGCGGCTACCATGAAGCTCTTGCCCGTGCCCACGGGCCCCGCGATGAGGTAGCCCATCGGCAGCACGTCGAGCCGGCCTTCGCGGATGGCCTTGGCCGCGTTGCGGAAGCGCTTCTTGACGAACTCGTGCCCCGACACGGCCGACAGGTCGTGCTCGCTCTCGAGGAACTCGAGCAGCCCCGCGGCCTCGCTCTCGATGATCTGCTTCTTCTTCTCCTTGAGGTAGCCGGGGCCGATGGCCCGGTCCTCCTGGAAGCTCTCGGCGGCGAGCTGGTTGAGGTTGACGAGGTTGAGGCCGCTCGTGATCTGCGCAAACTCGCCGATCGCGAGCCGCGGCTCGAGCAGCAGCTTGCCCTGCCGCTCGAGGTAGCCGAGGAAGCTCTCGCGCACCTTCTCGTCGGGGATCGGGATGTTCACCTTGATGGCGCTCGGCGAGCGCACGATTGCCGTGTTCAGGTCCGCGAGGTTCTCTGTGAGCAGGATGATGGACACGTCCCCCTGCGTGAAGATCGGGTCGTTCGACCACCGGTTGAGGGTGACGAGGCAGTAGCGGTCCTCGTCGGTGTAGCGCGAGATGTCGGTGTTCGGCACCACGGTCTCGGAGAAGTCGATGATGAGCACGATGCGCAGATTGTGGGGGATGCTCGCGTAGAAATAGCGCTCGAGGTTGGAGAGGGCCCGGATAGGGTTGCGCGACAGCAGGCGGGCCGGCGTGGTCTTCTTCGAGAGACGCCGCATGGTGGCGAGGTAGTCGCGCTTCATGTCGGGGGTGCAGAAGCTGACGCCCGAGCTGCGGTCATAGAAGGCGATGATGTCCCGGTTGCCGAACAGGACTTCCGACACGTAGTCCTGGATCTTCACGAACGTGAACTCGCCTTCCTTCATCTTGTGCGGGAGGAAGTCGCGGATGTTGCCCGAGAGGAGGTACAGGTTCGCAGTCTTCGAGCAGTACTTGTAGGACAACTCCTGCGCCCATGCCGGAAGGATCTTGATGAACGGCAGGTTCTTGAGGATGAGCTGCTCGGCCACGGTTCCCCCTCCCAGGAGTCGTCGGTCGCCCGGAGTATATGACCTGCAGCCGGGCGGAGTCAATCCAAGCCAGGGGCTCCCATCACACTGCGTGTGACTGACGCCCTAGGGATGGTGGGGTCGGCCGTAGGCCGACCGATGCACATCCGCCTTGCCGTCCCCGGACCGATTCCGATAGGATCTGCGCACCCGAGAGGAGGCTCTCATGCGCGCTCTTCCGAGGATTGCTCGGACAACAGCTCCCGTCCTTTTAGCAGCGGTACTCGCGGTCCTTCTCGCCTCGTGCGCCACGATCAGCGTGCGGGACGACCTCCCGCCCGGCGCGGAGAAGGGATGGGTTGTCTTCGTCAGCGACGATCGGCTGGCGTTGAGCATTTCGCGGATCTCGAATGGCTCTGAAGGCGAGATTTTCAGCGACCGGACCTCACGGGGGACACTCGTCGCGACCGCCTGTCCACCCGGGCGGAACGACTTCGCGGTGCGGGACCGCGACAATGCGAGCCGGGTCAGGGTGCCCGTAGCCGAGGGCATGGTGACGTACGTGGGGGTCCGGATGCAGGTAATTTCGGAGGAACCGACGACAACGTATGACATCCGCATGTCCGTTGGGACTCACCCCCTGCCCTTCGACCCGAGGGCGAAGAACCCGGCTCCCCTGGTAACCGCGCTGGTCGATAATGACTGGGCGACGCGTTGGGCTGCGGTCAAGGCCCTCGAGCGGATCTCGCCCCCTCTCGAACCGGCCGCCACCCCCCTGCTGATTTCCATGGCACGCGAAGATGCATACGAGCAGGTGCGTGCTGCGGCTCAGAGTGTTCTTCAATCGGTCGGCAAGCCAGCGCCGGCAAAACCCCTCGTGTTCATGAGCTTCGAACAGAGCGCCGACGGATGGCCGCTCGGCGAAGGACTCGCGTCCGTGACCTCTCTCGTGCCCGAGGGCTACCTGCTCGAAGGAACAGTTTCAAAGGGCACGGCGTGGCGGGCCCGCAGCATGGGGAATGCCCTCGTCGATCGCGAGGATCTCGATTTCCTCCTGGAATGCCGGTGGCTGAGCGGGAACGAGGCGACCGCCTACGGCCTGACGCTGGGGTCCGGCCCCGGCACCTTCAATGCATTCTGCGTCTCGCGCGAAGGCGGGGTCATCGCGACCCGGTTCACCGATGGGAGGTATCGGTCGGCTCACATGCCGTGGAAAACCTCTGCAGCGGCGGCGATCACCGGAACAACGGTGACGCGGTTCGAGGTTCTCAAGCGCGGAGCCCGGTACGAGGTCGTCGTCAATGGGGAGGAAGTCGGCGGATTCACCGACGAGATCCGTCTCGCGGTCACCCACGTCGGCGTGTTCGTCGACGACCTGCAGTCCGTCGTGTTCAGGAAGATCGTCGTAACCGTGCCCTGAGCGGGCGGAGCCGCAGAGCGCTGCCTCTCAGAACCCCGCGCCGACCGCCGCGTACACGACGGGGTACGACCGTACCCACGCGATGTCTTTGACTCCGCCGTAGGCCTGCATCATCAGGCCGATGCTCGAAACGAGCTGCCAGTTCGTGCGCCACCACCGGAAATCCGCGGCGGCGTTCAGCGTCATACCCGAGTCCCGGGCGTCGATGCTCGTGGAGAACGTCTGGCAGTACCCGAGAGAAACGGCCGGATCGACCGTCCAGGTGTCCGACAGGAAGAATCGAATCCGCACCCCGCCCTCGAGTTCCACAAAGTGGATGCCGTCGTCGGGGATCCAATGATCCCGGCCGTCCCAGAACCCGATGTTGACCGGCACAGGGAGAAACAGGGCTGCATAGTGCACGGAAAGTGTCGGCGCCACCCAGGCCAGCTTCGGGGAAGGCCACCAGGTGAGGGAGATCCGGGCCATAGGGGAGAACTGCGTAGTGAACGATTCCGTGTACGCGGGATCGAAGTCGTCATACCACGAAGCCTCGATCACCCCCGGCAGCGTGGCTCCGGCAGCGAGCGAGAGGTCGAAGTGCTTCTCCTGCAGATCCAGCGCGCCGACGCACACGGGGAGAACCAGAACGAACAGTACGAACAACCGCCGCATACACCCTCCTCGACGTCATTCTACCGCATCGGCAGCGCGGGCGTCCTCAGCCCCCCCCGGCGGCCGCGTGACCCAGCATCCGCATCAGCCGGCGCACGCTCTCCAGCGGAGGATCCAGTGTCTCGATGACCAGGGTGCCCACGCCGGCGCGCTTCAGCTGGTGCACCGCTGCCGCGATCGGGACGTTGCCCCGGCCGATCGCGAGATGGTCGTCCCCGAAGCGGCTCCCATCGGGCGGCGCATCCACGACCCGTTCGGAGACCCGCGTCCCGAGCCGGGAGTCGTTGTCGTGCACGTGGGCGCTCACGACCCGGCCGGTGGCGAGGATATCGCGCAGGCCGGAAACGAAGTCGAAGCCGTGCACCAGGGACGAGATCCACAGGTGGCCGAGGTCGACGCAGAGGCGAAGCTGCGGCAGCACGTGAACCACGTGCACCAGCTCGGCGGGCAGCTGAAAGAGATAGGTGACCCGGGGGTTCAGGTTCTCGACCGCGAGTTCGACACCTTCGCTTTCACAGATCCGAAGGGCCTCCGCGAGGTTGGCGGTCGCCTCCTCCCGGTGGAGCCGACAGGCGGCGGTTTCGCAGTAGCCGGGCGTGCAGATGCTCCCCTCCCGCGACCAGACGTAGCGGTCCTCCCCCCCCGCATGCCGGGCCAGCACGGCGAAGCGCCGGCTGGAATCGACCGGAACCGCGACATCGAGGGTGTAACCGGGGTGCAGCACCACGAACCCCGCTCCGAACGCCGCGGCGGTCTCGGCACTGCGCCGGATGTCTTCGAGGCTCGCGCGGCGAACCGACGGATCGCGGCTGCCGAGATTCGGGAAGTGCGCGGAGCGGGGGCACGGCGCGTGCACCGAAACGACCGCGCCGCGAAGGCCGGGAGCCTGCTCCGGGGAATCAATTTCCCACTCGTAGCTCAGCTCGAAGAGCGCCTCCCCCGCGAAGGCGGCCCGATAGGCGGACGCGTACGCCGCCACGGCGTCTGCGCCGCGCAGCGACACGGTCGAGCAGGCAACCCGAAGCTCCGGCATGCCGGCGAGGGTACCAGAAAACCCCCAAGTTGACAGGGGCGGAAATCGAGATTTATGCTGGGACCATCACGCCGCGGTCGCGGCAGAAGAGAAGGAGGGTTGTATGAAAACCAGTGTCACTCGCCTCCGCGCGCTCCTCGTCGGGATGCTGCTCCTGCTCGGGGCGGGTCTCGCCTTCGGCGCCGGCAACCTTGTTGTCTACAACGCGGGGACGCCCGAGATGGGAGACGATCTCGTCAAGGCCTTCAAGGCCAAGTACCCCGACGTCAAGGTCGACGTCATCCGGGCCGGAAGCGGCGAGCTGATCACCCGGATGCAGGCCGAGGCGAAGAAGCCGCAGGGCGACGTCATCGTGGCGATCGCCAAGGAGAACCTGGAGGTCATCGCCGACCTGCTGTTCGCCTACAAGGTGAAGGAGGACGCCGCGTTCCCGGCCGGGGTCAAGGATCCCAACGGCCTGTTCTACGGATTCAGCTACAACATCCAGGCCTTCATCGTGAACACCGAGCTGGTGACCGCCGCCGACATGCCGAAGAGCTGGAAGGACCTCGGGGACAAGAAGTGGAGCGGCAAGATCCTGCTTGCCAACCCCGCTCTCTCGGGGTCCTCCTACGCGCAGCTGTTCCAGATGGTCGGGCTCTACGGGTGGGACCACATCAACGCCGTACGCCGGGTCGCAACCTACGTGCCCACCTCGACCCTGGCCTACACCCTGGTGAGCCGGGGCGAGTTCGCCATTGGGGTCACCGGCGAAGGAAATGTCTTCACCGAGAAGAGCAAGGGCATGCCGGTGGTCGCGGTGTACCCGAGCGAGGGCACGGGGCTCCGCTTCGATGCATCCGGCATCATCAAGGGCGGGCCCAACCTCGCCAACGCGAAGCTGTGGATGGACTGGCTGACTACGAAGGAGGCGATGGGGATCGTTTCCCAGTCCCCGCACTTCCGGCGGATGGTCCGTCCCGACGTCGCCCCGCCCCCCGGCCTGCCGCCCAGCTCCGAGATCAAGTTCTTCGCCTACGACGACGCGGCGGCCACGGCCAACCGGGACGCGTACCTCAAGAAGTTCGGCGAGATCTTCGCGACCCAGTGAGCTTAGGTGTCCCGATGAACGCCGGCTCCACCACCCTGCAGATACGGAACCTGCACAAGTCGTTCGCCGGGAAAGAGGCGAAGGTGGCGGCGCTCGCCGGCGTCTCCCTCGAGGTCCGGGAGGGTGAGCTCTTCACCCTCCTCGGCCCCTCGGGGTGCGGCAAGACCACCACCCTGCGGTGCGTGGCGGGCTTCGAACAGCCAACGTCGGGCTCCATCTCGTTCCGCGGCGAAGACTTCACCGCGGTGCCGCCCTTCCGGCGGAACATCGGCATGGTCTTCCAGAGCTACGCCCTGTTCCCGCACCTGTCGATCCACGAGAACGTCGCCTACGGCCTGAAGGTGCGGCGGCTGCCTCGCGCCGAGATCAGGGAGAAGGTGCGCGCCATCCTGCAGCTCGTCGGCCTCGAGGGCGCGGGCAACCGCAAGCCGGGCGAGCTTTCCGGCGGGCAGCAGCAGCGGGTGGCGCTCGCCCGGGCCCTGGTGTACGACCCCCGGCTGCTGCTGCTCGACGAACCGCTGAGCAACCTCGACGCCAAGCTGCGGGTGTACATGCGCGAGGAAATCCGCCGGATCCAGCAGCAGGCGGGGGTCACGACCATCTACGTCACCCACGACCAGGAGGAAGCGCTGTCGATCTCCGACCGGCTCGCAGTCATGCACGCGGGCCGGGTCAGCCAGGTCGGCACGCCCGACGAGATCTACCAGGAGCCGACGAACGTCCGGGTCGCCGATTTCATCGGCCAGGCCAACTTCCTGCCCTGCCGGGTCGCGCGGGACGCGGGCGCCATCCGCCTGAGCTTCGCCTCGGGGGACGACGTCACGGTGAGCGGCGTACCGCCGCGGCTCGCCGGCTTCGACCGGGCCGATGGGATGCTCTTCGTGCGGCC
>JAPLSM010000147.1 GCA_026398635.1 Spirochaetota bacterium
CGTCCCAGCACCCGCCCACGTCCGGCATGCCCGTGGCGCGAAGCCGGTCGTACGTCTTGCGCATGCAGCCCGCCGACACGCCCGGCGCGCCGTGGAACCCGAAGATCGGTACGTAGTCGCACGGCTCTCCCCGAACCACGGCCACGAAGCGTTCCCGGTCGGTCATACGCGCTCCTTCACGCCGCGCAGTGTAGCGGCGTCGCAGGCGCGACGCAACCCGGCGACGCGCAGACGGCCAAGCAGCGCACAAGTAGCCAGGGGATGCCCGCTCGGCACCCCTTCCCGCACGGCACGCCGGGCAGGAAACCGGGTGCCGAAGGGACTATAATCGTTGGTGGAGGAACATGCCATGAACCGGTGGATTCTTGCGATCTTCGTCTTGGTCCTCGCCGCAGCCGTGCTGCCGGCCCAGGTAGATTTCGTTGCCCTCGAAGGGGCGTTCCAGGGTTTCGCAGATGCCGCTGTCGGCTCCCTGGCATCAACGGCAACGTCGGGCCTCGCGTGGTCGCCCGCTCACATCGGCCAGTTCCCGCATCTCGGCCTCGGCCTCACGGTTGGAGCGGCGATGATGCCGTACGAGGCGGTGAAGCCCGTCCTGGACATCCTCGGCGTCACGCCGCTGCCTCCCGAGCTCGATTTTATACAGACCTACGGCGTGCCATTACCCGCGGCGGCGATCGACGCCCGGATCGGCGGGTTCGTGCTGCCGTTCGACATTGGTCTCAAGATCGGGTTCATCCCCGACAAGGTGAAGCCGATGATGGGCGCCGTGCAGGCCGACTACTTCATCGCTGGCGGCGACCTGCGGTACGCGATCCTGCAGGACAAGGGCATGGTGCCGGGCCTGTCAGTCGGCGTCGGCTACTCGTACCTGAAGGGCGGCGTGCAGGTCGCGGGACTGATTGCCAGTCAGACAGTTGACGTCAGCGATATTATGGGTGATCCGCCCGGCACTCACCTGCTCAACTTCTCCGATCCCGACATCGACTTCACCTGGGAAAGCCACGTGGTCGAGGCCAAGGTGCAGCTGAGCAAGAACCTGCTCATCTTCACGCCCCACGTCGGGTTCGGGGCCGCGTATGCGATGAAGTCGTCAGTGGGCGGCGGGCTTCTCTCTGCCGTCACGTATACCGGGCCAGGCAGCCTCGCGGCGGTGCAGGCTGCCTTCGAAGCCGCCGGCAAAACCGCTCCCACCGACCAGGGCATGACGATCGCTGCGGACGCGCCCGCCGGCTGGGCGCTGCGGCTGTTCGGCGGCACGTCCATCAATCTGTGGGTGCTGCGCATCGACCTCGACGCGAACTGGAACGTGCTGACCGGCGCCTACGGCGGGAACGTCAACCTCCGGTTCGAACTGTGAAGTGACCTCGCATCCCGGCGGCGGGCTTGCGGTCCGCCGCCGGGATGCGCTACACCCTTGACGGGTAGAGACTCATGACCGTCCCCGACCTGCTCCCGGCCGGCCACCGGCCAGACTACCGGCGCCTCGAGAAGGTGCTGACGCGAAGCGCGATCCCCGACCGGGTCCCCTTCTACGAGCTGTTCATCGAGGACACGATGGTCGAGCGCATGACGGGCGAGCCGCTCTCGCCCGCGGCGGAGGTCGGGCTGTACTTCCGCCTCGGTCACGACTACTGCAACTTCCCGCCTGACACGGGCCTGCACCAAACCGACTGCCTCGAGGCCGATGACACGGGCGAGAACAATACCGCGGGCCAGCGCGAGTGGCTGGACGGCGATCACGGGGTCGTCATGAGTCGGCGAGACTTTGAACGGTATCCGTGGCCGAAGGTGGGCGACTGGTGCTGCGCGCGGTTCGCGGAGTACGCACGGCACCTGCCAGATGGCATGAAGATCGTGATCCGGCCCACGGGCGTGTTCGAGAACGTGCGGCGCCTCGTCGGCATGGTGCCGCTCTCCCTGATGCTGTACGACGATCCGCAGCTCGCGGCCGACATCTTCGAACGCGTGGGATCGACCATCTTGGGCGTGGTCGCGCACACCTTCGGGCACGTGGACCTGCGGCGGGTCTTCGCCTGCATCATGGGCGACGACCTCTCGCACGGCGGGGGTCCTTTGGTGCCACCCGAGGTGTACCGGCGGCACGTGTTTCACTGGATGAAACGGGTGGCCGACCTCGCACATTCCCACGGAATGCCCTTCGGCCTGCACTCGTGCGGCAACAATACGGCGATCATGGAGGAGCTGATCAACGACGTCGGCATCGACGCCAAGCACTCTTTCCAGGACGGCGTGGAATCCGTCGTCGACTTCAAGCGGCGGTACGGCGACCGGGTCGCGGTGCTGGGCGGCATCGACATGGGCCGTCTCGCCACGATGCAGGTGGAGGAGTTCCGGCCATGGTGCCGGGGGGTGCTTGCCGCATGCATGGAGGGGGGCGGATATGCCCTCGGCACGGGCAACAGCCCGGCCACGTATGTGCGCCTGGAGAACTTCTACGCCATGCACGCGGAGGGCTTCGCGCACGGCCGGTACTGCCGGACGGGCGGCGTGACATGAGCCCAGCCGCGCGCCGCGGACCCGACGATCCGGGGATCCCGCCCCTGGACGGGTTCGTCCGGTTCATCACTTCGGTGAAGCTGGCCATTGTGCTCATCGCTTGCCTCGTGGCGGGCGGCATCGCAGCGACCCTGGTACCCCGGGGCGCCCGGTTCTTCACCTCGCCCGCGTTCCTGGTGCCCGCGGTCGCCTTTTTCGTCAACCTCGCCGCCTGCACGATCCGGCGGTTCGTCCACGAACTGCGCAGGCCGGGCCGCCACCGGCACGGACCCGACGTGCTGCACCTCGGACTCATCATCCTGATGGTCGGATCGGTCGTCTCGTACTGGTCCAGGGGGACGGGCAGCATCACCCTCACGCCAGGCGAGTCCGCACGCCTGCCCGACGGTTCGACACTCACCGTCACCGGATTCCGGTTCGACCGGTACCCCGACGGCAGGCCGAAGGAGTGGGTCAGCACGTTGCGCATCACGGAGGGCGACGTGTCCGTTGTTGAGGGATACGAGCTGCGCGTCAACCGACCGCTGCGCCACGGCAGGCTCTCCTTCTACCAGTCCTCGTATACCGAGGAATGGCAGCTCGCGCTGCGCGACGACACCGGCGTCGAGCGGGTACTCAGCGAGGGTGAAACCGCCGAGGTCGGCGGCGCTGCGGTCCTCTTCATGGCCACGGAGGACCCGACCGGCTCGGGAGCCGGACGCGCCGTGGTCCGCATCGGTAAAGGCGACGATTCCCGGGTGGCACGCGTCGCGCCCGGCGACCCGATCGGCCCGTCGGCGGGCGTCGCCGACATCCGCCGCGTGCTCGCCACCGGCATCTTGGCGGTCGCCGACCCTGGGTGGCCGGTGGTGGCGATCGCACTGGCGCTCATCGCCGCGGGCCTGGCGCTCACCTTCCTCCAGAAGCTTCGGGAGGCCGCATGACCGGCACCACCTTCTTCACCACCGCCTTCGTGCTGGCAGGGGTCTCTGCCGCGGTGCAGGCGGTGTGGCTCTTCCGGCGCGACCGGGCCCTCGACCCCTTCTCGCACTGGCTCCTTGCCGGCACCGCGGTATTTCTCGCGGCTGCGCTCGTCCTTCGGAGCTTCGCGATCGGCTTCCCGGCGCTCACGGGCACCTGGGAATCCCTCGCGTTCTACGCGGCAGCAGTGGCCGCGCTGTGCTTCGCCTACCGGCTGCAGCGACGGCTGCCCGTCGTTCGTCTCGTTGTCTTCTTCGCCACGGTCACAGCCATCGCCTTGCTCGCCATCGCATCCTCGCCCCTGGTTCCCGCAGAGGCGCTTCCGCCGATCCCGGCGCTGCGCTCGGCGTGGCTGCTGCTGCACGTGAGCTTCTCGTTCATCGGCGAGGCCTTCTTCGTGACCTCGTTCGCCGCCTCGATCCTCTTCCTCGCTGCGCGCGACCCGGCCCGGCGGGCGGAATGCGACCGCGTCACCTACACTGCCGTGGCCATCGGGTACCCGATCTTCATCGCCGGCGCGCTGGTGTTCGGCGCCATTTGGGCCGAGCAGGCGTGGGGTGCGTGGTGGAGCTGGGATCCCAAGGAAACATGGGCGCTGGTGACTTGCCTCGTGTACACCGTGTACCTGCACCTGCGCCTCGTCGTGAAACGCCGGGACGCGTGGCCGGCGATCGTGTCGGTCGTCGGCTTCCTCTGCACGGTCTTCACGTTCTTCGGAGTCAATTACCTGCTCGCCGGCCTGCACAGTTACGGCTGAAGCAGCACGCCGGCCGGGCTGCCACCCCCGGCCAGGCTGCCACCCCCCGGGCGCCCATTGCCAAGGCCGCTCTGGCCCCCCGCGGCCGCCTCCGCTACAATCGGTTGCCCATGCAGGTCCTGTTGGTCCAGCCACCGTTCGTCCAGCTCAACTCCCCCTACCCGGCGACCGCGTACCTTGCGTCGTTCCTGCGCCGCGAAGGGCACACCGCGCGAATCGTCGACTTGTCCATCGAGCTCTTCCGCCGGATTTTCTGCTCGGCAGGGTTCGCCCGCGTCTTCGCCGAGGCCGGACAGAGGCTCACGGACAGGCTCGGCTCCTTCGACGCGCCGACCCGCGAGAACCTTCTCCGCTACCTCTCGAACGCTGACCGGTACGTCGAGTCCATCGACCGGATCGTGGAGCTCCTCGCTTTGGGCGACGATGCCCTCGCGCACGCGATGACCACCACCGGCCGGGTCCCCTGGGGTCACCGGTCGGAGGGATTCCTCGAGGCCAATGAAGGTGTGCTCCAAGCCGCAGACGCGCCGATCCTCGCCAGCCTCATCGTCGAGGACATCGCGGACTTCATCCGGTTCAGCCTCGATCCCGAGTTCTCCCTGGTGCGCTACGCGGAGAGCAAGGCGTCGTCGCAGCCGGACTTCAGGATCGTCGAGGCCGCGGCCCGGGACAGCTGGCTGTTCGAAGCGTTCTTCCGGCCGCTGGCAGCGGAAACCGTTTCCGCGCTCGGCCGGCCCGACCTGGTGTGCGTCACCGTACCCTTTCCCGGCACCCTGCCCGGGGCCCTCGCGTTCGCCGGGGAGGCGAAGCGGGTCTTCGGCCGAAATCTTCCCGTGGCGTTCGGCGGCGGCTACGTTTCCACGGAGTTGCGCGCACTGCGCGACACCGGCATCTTCACGTACACGGACTTCCTCTGCTACGACGCGGGATTCGGCGCGCTCGCCGCCATCCTCGAGCATCTGCGCACGGGAGAAGACGCCTTTCACAAGACCATCGTCCTTCGGGAAGGCCGGCTCGCGGCACACGGATTCGACGGCGCGGACCTCGAGCGCTTCCGCAGCGAGCCGCTCTACGAGATCTGCGACTCTCCGCAGTTTGCGGCTTGGCGCGCAGTCGACGAGCGTGCGATCCGGGAGGTGTTCCCCGACTACGCGGGGCTGGACTTCTCCCGCTACGTGCGGATCGTCGAGGGCACGAATCCCATGCACGCGCTCTGGTCGGACACGAAGTGGCTGAAGGCGCGGCTCAGCCACGGCTGCTACTGGCGCCGGTGCGCGTTCTGCGACACGACCCTCGAGTACATCGCGCGCTTCGCCCCCTCCTCGCCCGAGCGGCTCCATGCCCACCTCGCCGCACAGGCGGAAGCGACGGGTCAGCGCGGCATCCACTTCGTTGACGAGGCCCTGCCCGTGCCGCACCTCGTGCGCTTCGCGCTCGAGAACCTGCGCCGGGGCAGGCCACTCCGGTTCTGGGGCAACGCGCGCCTCGACCGGCGCCTGACCCCGGACGCGTGCGCCGTGCTCGCCGAGGGGGGGCTGGTGGGCCTGTCAGCGGGTCTGGAGATCGCCACGGACCAGGGGCTCGAGAAGACCCGCAAGGGCATCACCCTCGAAGGCGCCGTAGCCGCGCTCGCCGCGCTCGAGGCAAACGGTATCCTCGCGCACGCGTACCTCATCTACGGATGGCCAGGGCAGCCGGAGCGCGACCTGGTGGACTCAATGGAGATCGTGCGCCAGCTCTTCGCGGCCGGCCTGGTGGACTCGGCCTTCTGGCACCGGTTCATCCTCACGCGCCACTCGCCGATCTACGCTGAGTGGAAGGCCGGCCTGCGGTCCGATCTCTCCGTGATCGAACCGGAGTGGACGTTCGGCTCGAACGACCTCGCGTTCGAGGGCGAGGACCGGTTCGAGCGATACGGCCCGGGGCTCGATGAGGCCCTCGGCGCCTGGATGGAGGGCGAAGGCCTGGGCCGGCCCGCGAGCGCGTGGTTCGCGTTCAAGGTCGCGAAGCCGTCGTTTCCCGCGGACTGCGTCGACGGGCTGGCACGCGCTGCCCGGCGCAGGCATGCGGCTCCAGGGACTGTGACGGGGAAGCGCGCGATCTGGCTCGGCGGCAGGCTGATCGCGGAGGAGGGTCGTGGCGGCCGGGAGGAGGTGCGGCTCGCGTGGTCCTACCGCAACCGGCTGCACCGCGTCGCGCTGGAACCCAGGCAGGCGCGCGCCCTGGTCGAGGCCATCGCCGCGGCCGGCCCCGATGCGGGCAGCACCATGGACGAGCTGCTCGCGGCCATGACCGCCGTCGGCAGCGAGCCCTTCGAGACGACGAAGGCGTTCAGGAAGCTGAGGGTGGCCGGACTCGCGGCGGTATGAGGGTCGGGCCCCGAACCGCCCCCCTGCTTGACCACACGACACATATCTGGCCATAATAGCCATATGAAGAAAGCCACAATATCCGTCGCCAAGAACACCCTCAGCCGGCTCATCGACGACGTGAAGCGGGGCGAAACCGTCCTGATCCTCGACCGCGACACCCCCGTGGCCCGGCTCGAGCCGGTCAACCGGGACCCCGACCTCTCCGCCGTCCGGATGGCCGATCTCGTGAAGCGCGGCATGGTCGCTCCGCCGAGGAAGCCGCTTGACGCCGCCGCGTTCCTGCGGCGCGCGATGGCGAGCCCGGCGTCGGGCGCCGGCGGTGTACGTGCCGTTCTCGACGAGCGTGAGGCGGGGCGATGAGGTTCTGGGACTCGTCCGCACTCATGCCCCTGCTGATCCGGGAAGCGGAGACCGACCGGAGGAAGGCCCAGCTGCGCGACGACCCGCGGATGACCGTCTGGTGGGCGTGCCGGCTCGAATGCTCCTCGGCGCTCAACCGGCTCCGCCGTGACGGCGGCCTGGACGAGGACAGCCTCGCCCGGGCTCTGGGCGCGCTCGAGACGCTCGCGGACAGCTGGCACGAGGTGCAGCCGACCAGCGAGCTGCGTGACAGGGCGATGCGGCTCCTCCGCGTCCATCCCCTGAGAGCCGCGGATTCCGCTCAGCTCGCCGCCGCGCTTATCGCGACCTCGGAGAACCCTTCGCTGCTGCCGTTGCTCACGGCAGACGACCGGCTGAGGGAAGCCGCACGAAAGGAGGGGTTCGCCGTCGACTGACGGCAGCCGCGCCGTCCTCGGCCAGCCGGTGCTCCTGGCCGCGGCGCTACCGGGTCCTCTTCAGCACGGTGACGCAGTTGGTCACAGCCGAGCCGCCGACGTTGAAGGTGACGCCGATCTCGGGCGCCTTCCCGGCCGGCCGCGCGCCGATGGGCTCGCCGACGAGCTGCTTGTAGACCAGCGCGTGCATCGACACGCCGGTCGCGCCCACGGGGTGGCCCTTCGCCTTGAGTCCGCCCGAGAGGTTGACGCAGCACTGCCGGTCGTCCCGGCCGAACCGGCCCTCCTGGTAGTCGAAGCCGGCCCGCCCGTCCTTCGAGAGACCCAGGGCCTCGGTGGTCAGCAGCTGGTTGATCGTGAAGCAGTCGTGCACTTCCGCGATGTCGACGTCGGCGATCGAGACGCCGGCCTCCGCGAAGGAGCGCCGGACCGCCTCCTTGCCGGCGAGCAGCTCGTGCCGGTTGGGCCGGTTCGATAGCGCCATGCGCTCGTTCACGTGACCGATGCCCGCGATGCTGACCGCTTTTACGCGCTTCGCGGCGTCCTCGTTGCGCATGATGACCACGGCTGCCGCCCCGTCGGTGATGAGGGAGCAATCGTGCAGGCGCAGCGGGTCGGCGATCACCATGTTCTTCTCGGGAGGAAGGCCGAGGATGGCCTCCGCGGTGACGAGCCCGAGCCGGTCGGAGGGGCCGCCCTTGCCGAAATGGGCGAGCGGGTTGTCGAGGCCGTTGCGGTAGCAGAGCGCAGCCACGGAGGCGAGCATGCGCGCGAGGCTCTCGGCCGAATACCCGAACTTCGCCTGGTATCCCTTCGCGTACTCGGCGAAGAGGCAGGGGAAGGTGACGGCCTTCGCGCCCTCCTCGGGCCAGTACGAGCAGGTCGCGAGTGCGTGGGTGACGCCCTTCGTGTCGAGCAGGTTCATCTTCTCGACGCCGAGCACGAGGGCGACTCGCGCCCGGCCCGCCTCGACGGCGTAGACGGCGTCGTAGAGCGCCACCGAGCCCGACGCGC
>JAPLSM010000481.1 GCA_026398635.1 Spirochaetota bacterium
CGGAAGGGCAACGAGGTGTTCAACCGGGGCGACGTCGCCCTGGCCGAGCGGATCTATCGCACGACACGGTACGGCGCCGGGCTCGTTCGGGTCGGCGACTGGTACATGCGGCAGAACCGGCCCCTGGAGGCCCTCAGCGCTTACCGGTCGGGCCGCTGCCGGGGAAAAGCCGACATCCTGGTCGAGCGCATGGCGCGCGTCCTGAGCGGCTGGTTGAAGGAGGAGGGGCAACCCGTCACCCATGAATGAAGAGCTGAAAGACGAAGTCCTGAAAGTCGGAGACCTCACGCCGCCCACGCCGCCCACCGTCCAGGAACTGTCGAAGCGGGGCTACCAGCTGCTGAAGGAAGACAAGATCCCCGAGGCGGAGTTCAACTTCCGGCGCATCATTGAGGTCGAACCCACGAACAACTACGCCCTGGTCGGAATGGGCGACGCGGCGCGCAAGCGCAAGAGCTTCACCGAGGCCATCGCGTACTACGAGGAGTGCCTCGTGCACCACCCCGGCAACAAGTACGCGCTGGTGGGCCTCGCCGACAGCTACCGGTCGCTGAAGCAGTTCCACAAGGCCATCGAGATCTGGGAGAAGTACCTCTCGCAGGGCGACAGCGACGTGACCGTGCTCACGCGGATCGCCGACGCCTACCGGAAGGTGATGGATTTCGGCCGCTCGAAGGAGATCTACCACAAGATCCTCGAGATCGACCCCGGCAACCCCTACGCCCTGACCGGCCTCGGGTACCTTCACTTCGACCTCAAGGAATACCGCGAGGCGCTCGCCTACTGGGAGCGGATGCACGAGAAGGACCCGAAGAACATCTGGGTGCTCACGTCCATCGGCAACTGCTTCCGCAAGCTCAAGACCTACGAGCGGGGCATCCCGTTCTTCAAGAAGGCGCTCGAGATCGAGGACGGCAACTTCTACGCCCTCTTCGGCCTGGCGGACTGCTACCGGGGGATGAACGACCCCCAGGAATCGCTGTTCTACTGGCAGAAGATCCTCGCAGCGGACCCCGAGAACAAGGTGATCCTCACCCGCATCGGCGACTCCTACCGCCAGATGAACGAGCTGGACACCGCCCGGGACTTCTACCAGCGGGCGCTCAACATCGAGTACGACAGCTACGCGGCGCTCGGCCTTGCGCTGATCAACAAGGAGAAGGGCAATCACGCGGAAGCCATCGAGAGCCTGTCGGGGATGCTGAGCAGCGACCCCAAGAACCCGCGGCTCTACCATGAGATCGCCGGAAGCTGGCTGGCCCTCGGCAAGAAGGACAAGGCGCTCGAGGTGCTCACGCGCGCGGCGCGCATGGGCGTGAAGAGCATGGGCCTGGCGGAGACCCTCGAGAAGATCCAGAAGCTGCCGTGACGCCGCTTGCGGGGCTCCTGCCCGACGGGATCGCTTCCGCGCTCGGGCTCGCCCCCGCCTTCCGGGGCCGGCAGGTGTTCCGGTGGATCCACCGGGGCATCGAGAGCTTCGCCGGCATGAGCGACCTTCCGGCTGCCCTCCGTTCCTCGCTCGATTCCAGGGCCGATATCCTCACCTCCCGGGTCGACAGCCGCAGCGAATCGGAGGACGGCTCGGTCAAGCTGCGCATCCGGCTCCACGACGGGGCGGCGATCGAAGCGATGTCGCTGCAGGACGGCCGGGGGCGGCGCACAGCCTGCCTGTCCACGCAGGCGGGCTGCGGCATGGGATGCGCGTTCTGCCGTACGGGCCTCATGGGACTCGTACGGGACCTCGCGGCCCACGAGATCGTGGAGGAGCTGCTGCACCTGCGCCGCGAGACGGGGGACGTGGGTACCATCGTGTTCATGGGCATGGGCGAGCCCCTGCTCAACCCCGGCCCGGTGGCCGCGGCGGTCGGCGTCTTCGCGCATTCCGACGGGCCGGGCATGAGCCTGCGGCGGACAACGATCTCGACGTGCGGCATCGTCGAGGGCATCCGCCGCCTTGCGGAAGAGGGGCCGGCCGTGCGCCTGGCGGTGTCCCTGGTCTCCGCGGTGCCCGGGACGCGGGCCGCCCTGATGCCCGTGAGCCGGGCGAATCCGCTGCCTGCCCTGCGGGAGGCGCTCGGCTTCTACCAGGAGCGGACGCGCCGGCGCGTCACGCTCGAGGTGGTGCTGATCGACGGGGTCACCGACCGGGCCGAGGACGCGGAGGCGCTGGTCGAGTGGGCGGCATCGCTCGGCGTGATGGTGAACCTGATCCCCTGGAACCCGGTGACCGAGATCGCCTTCCGCGAGTCGCCGCCGCAGCGGGTGCGCTGGTTCAAGGAGCGTCTCGAGGCGGCGAGGGTTCCGGTGACCGAACGCCTGCGCAAGGGCAGGGGCGTGAACGGGGCCTGTGGCCAGCTCGCGGTGATCGAGGGCTGAGCGGGCCCGAGAGAGCGTCTACTCCCGCACGGCGCGGATCCGGCGCACACCGGCCGACGACGACTGAAGTCCGAATGTCTTCCATACCCGATGCACCATAGATTTCGAGACCCCGATCGACTTCACCATACTTCGACAGCTCCACTGCGTTGCCCCGTGAGGCGTGCGCACCAGCGTATTGGTGATCAACTGCGCGATCTGCTCATCCTCCACCGACCGTGGCCGCCCGGAACGAAGCTCATCGTACAGCCCCTCAAGTCGTTTTCGGTGGAATCGCTTGCGCCACGTTCCCACTGTTTCACGCGTCGTTTTCAACGCCTTGGCTATTCCGATGTTCCCTTCCCCTTCAGCGGCCCGCAACACGATTTAGGCGCGGATGACCAAAGCATGCGAAAGAGTCCGCGATCGAGAGAATGACTCCAACTGCGTTCGTTCCGTAGGCTCCAGCACAATACCTGGTGCAACGTTTCTGGCGGCCATCTCACTCTTCCTGCAAGATCGGACAGCCCGATTCCACTCGGTCAACGCAGCTTTGTCTAGTTATTGAGGGGACATGAAACTATCTCCTTCACCGTGGAGGCAGCCTCCGGATCCAGGCCCGCCGTGGGCTCGTCGAGGAGAAGGTGGCGACACGGCCCTGCCGCTTGTCCCAAAGACTGTACAGGCGGAGCGTCTGTCCCCCCGTCTCCCACTGTGTCCTGGCGCCAGTAGATACGCGGCGGGCGGTTCCGGGGGACGACGCGGTGGACCCCGTGGTGGAATCGACCTGCGGGGGTACGCCCTACATACTCCCGCGGAGCGGCTTCACGTACGTCCATGACACAAATCGTGAAACGGAGGAGGATCTATGAAAAGGACTGTGATTGCGGTGATTCTGATCGTCGCCCTCTGCGCCGGCGCAGCCTTCGGCACGGGCAAGAAAGAAGCGACTGGTGCAAGTCCTAGCCAGCCTTCTGGCACGGCTCCCAGTACGGCCCCGAAGACGTATCCCTTGCCCGGGAACAAGACGTTCACCTACTGGGTGGTGCTTCCGGCCAACGTGACCACCTACGCCAAGGACCTGAACGAGATCGAATTCTACAAGAGCCTGGAGAAGGCCACCGGGGTCAAGATCGTATTCCAGCATCCGGCATCCGGAACTGCCGCGAACGTCCTCGAGCAGCTCAACATCCTGCTCGTCTCGGGGGACTACCCGGACATGATTCACTACGACTGGCCCGGCTACTCGGGCGGAACCGCCAAGCTGGCCGCGGACAAGGTCATCATCAAGCTGAACGAAGTGATCGCCAAGTGGATGCCCAACCTGAACAAGTACTATACGGACAATCCCTCCATCGCACGGCAGGTGAAGAGCGACGACGGGTCCTTCTACCTGGTGCCCTTCATCCGCGGGAGCGACGAGCTTCGGTTCACCAGCGGCCCCGTGCTCCGCGCTGACTGGCTGAAGCAGAACGGCCTGAACCCGCCCGAGACAATCGCCGAGTGGGAGACCGTGATGCAGGCGTTCAAGAGCAAGAACGGCGCCGAAGCGCCCTTCTCGGGCTCCATGGACCACCTGCAGAGGGTCTTCGTCCAGGCCTACGAGGTCCTTCAGGCCTTCTATCCCGACGAGAAGGTCATCAAGTTCGGCCCCGTGGAACCCGGATTCAAGGCGTACCTGACGCAGCTTGCAGCCTGGTACCAGAAGGGCCTTATCGACAAGAACTTCATGACCGTCGACAGGAAGTATCAGGACGCGGTCATGACCAACAACAAGGCCGGCGCCGGCTACTGCGCGGGCGGCGGCCAGGTCGGCCCCTATATCATCACGGGCCAGAAGACCAACGCCGACTACGACCTGGTAGCTACGACCTTCCCGACCCTCACGAAAGGGCAGAAGGTCAAGTACATCAACTCCTTCGAGTTCACCTCGAACGGCCACGTGGTGATCACCACGAAGTGCAAGGATGTCGAGGGAGCGGCCAAGTGGCTGGACTATGCCTACGGCACCGAAGGGAACCTGCTCTTCAACTTCGGGACCCTGGGCGTCTCCTACACCATGGTGAACGGCGCGCCCACCTACACCGACCTGGTCATGAAGGACCCCAAGCTCTCCATCGCCCAGGCCATTTCCAATTACTGCCTGGCGCCCATGAACGGCCCCTTCATCCAGGACGTCGGCTACATCCAGCAGTACTACACCATGCCGCAGCAGAAGGCCGCGCTCAAGAAGTGGTCCACCAAGGACGCCTCCACCTCCATTGAGCCTCCGGTCACCCTGACCACCCAGGAAGCGTCGGACTTCGCCAAGATCATGATCGACATCAACACGTACGTCGATGAAATGAAGGCCAAGTTCGTCCTCGGCACGGAGCCGCTGTCCAACTTGGACAAGTTCCAGGCGACCGTCCGCTCCATGGGGATCGATAAAGCCCTCGCGATCCGCCAGGCTGCCCTGGACCGGTACTACAAGAGGTAAAGTGACGGAATGCGGAGGAATCGGGGCGCGGATATCGTGAACGGAAAGACATGAGCGTGCGTTCCCGATTCCTCCGGGAAATGACGAAGAACGGGGAGCTGTACCTGATCGCGCTCCCCGTGGTCGCCTACTACATCATCTTCCACTATGTCCCCATGTACGGGGCCCAGATCGCGTTCAGGAACTTCTCGCCCTCCACGGGGATCACGGGAAGTCCCTGGATCGGGTTCACGCATTTCACCGATTTCTTCGGCAGCATCTACTTCGCCCGCGTGCTCAAGAACACGCTCACCATCAGCGTCACGAGCCTGGTCTTCGGCTTCCCCGCGCCCATCATTCTAGCCCTGCTGATCAATGAGCTGCGCAGCAGGCGCTTCTCCCGCACCGTCCAGCTCATCACCTACATGCCCCACTTCATCTCCATGGTGGTGGTCTGCGGCATGATCCTGGAGTTCACCTCCCAGAACGGCCTCATCTCCGTGGTGCTGTCCTCCTTCGGAGTCCCGGCAAAGACAATGCTGAACGACGCGGGCCTCTTCGTGCCCATCTACGTGATCTCGGGCATATGGCAGGGCATCGGCTGGGGGAGCATCATCTACCTGGCTGCCCTCACCGGCATCGACCAGGAGCTCTACCAGGCGGCCAGCATCGACGGGGCGGGACGGTGGAAGCAGACCCTGTACGTCACCCTCCCGGGCCTGCTGCCGACCATCATCGTGCTCCTCATCCTGAGGACGGGGAACATCCTGGGCGTGGGCGCGGAGAAAATCATCCTGCTCTACAACCCGTCCATCTACGAGACCTCCGACGTCATCTCCTCGTACGTCTACCGCCGGGGGATCTTGAACGCCGACTGGAGCTTCTCCTCGGCGGTCGGCCTCTTCAATTCGGTCGTGAACTTCATCCTGGTCGCCTCCGTGAACTGGCTCGCCCGCAGGACCAGCGATACGAGTCTCTGGTAGGAGGACCCATGCCGTCACGCGGAATCCGGATGACGACGGGCGAACGGGTCTTCAATGTGTTCAACATCCTCATCATGCTCTCCCTGGCGATGCTCACGCTGTACCCGCTCCTGTACGTCGTGTTCGCGGCCTTCAGCGTTCCCAGCAGGCTGATGACCAACTACGGCGTGCTCCTAGGGCCGAAGGGCTTCAGCCTGGTCTCGTTCGCCGCGGTGTTCCGCAATCCCAACATCTGGTCGGGGTACCGCAACACCCTCATCATTGTGGTCTTCGGTATGGCGCTGAACATGCTCATGACGATCCTGGGCGGCTACGTCCTCTCCCGGAAGAGCTGGTTCCTATCCCGCCCCATCGCCCTCGGCGTGGTCTTCACGATGTATTTCAGCGGGGGCT
>JAPLSM010000295.1 GCA_026398635.1 Spirochaetota bacterium
CCTCGACGAGGAAGCCGAGCAGATCAACATCGAGGACCTGATCACGCGCGAGGACATGGTGATCCTCATCTCCCACCGCGGCTACATCAAGCGGATCCCCGTGGCTGCCTACCGCCGGCAGGGCAGGGGAGGCAAGGGGTCTTCCTCGACCGTGCTGAAGGACGATGACTTCATCGAACAGCTCTTCGTCGCCTCGACGCACGACTACGTGCTGTTCATCACCAGCAAGGGCAAGTCCTACTGGGTGAAGGTGCACGAGATCCCCGAGAGCAGCCGGCAGGCCAAGGGCCAGAGCATCAAGGTGCTGCTGTCCATCGGAGGCGAGGAAGAGATCACGGCCATCGTGAACCTCCACGGCTTCGACGCGCCGCAGTTCGTGTTCATGGCCACCCGGCGCGGCGTGGTGAAGAAGGTGCCCATGGCCGACTTCGCCAACGCGCGGACCCGCGGCATCGTTGCCATTCATCTCGACGAGGGCGACAACCTCGTGACCGCGCGCCTTACATCGGGCAGCGACGAGATGGTGCTCGTGACGCGCAAAGGCTGGGCCCTTCGCTTCCCCGAGAAGGCCGTCCGGGCCATGGGCCGCGCCTCGCGCGGCGTGCTGGGAATCAAGCTCTCGGACAAGGACGAGCTGGCGGGCCTGGCCATGGTCCGGCCTGGCGAGCAGCTGCTGGTGGTGAGCGAGTTCGGCTTCGGTAAAAGAACCGAGTACGACAACTTCTCCCTGCACGGTCGCGGAACGCGAGGGCAGGTCGTCTACCGTGCCGGGGAGAAGACCGGTGAGGTGGTGACCGCCCTGTCAGTGAGCTCTAAGGACGACCTGGTCTGCATCACCTCGCAGGGGAGCACCCTGAAGCTGCGCCTGGCCGAGGTCGCGGTGCTGGGCAAGACCGCCATGGGTGTGCGGATCGTCAATATCACCCGTCCCGACCTCGTCGTCGCCGTCGCCCGCGTGGTCAAGGAAGAAGAGGTCGAAGTGCGCGAGGCCGAAGAGGCTGCGAGGGCTGAAGGTGAGCAGGGCGGGGCAGGGGATGAGAACGGGGCCGACCCGCTGGTCGACGACACGGACCTGGCGGAAGACGATGAAGCCGATGGCGGCGCCGATGACGAAGCCGACGACACCGACGAGGACGCATCAAACCCCGACGAGTGATGCGCGAGAGACGGTAATCTTCTCAGCGTACATCCGTCTGATCGGGAGACGGTGATTCCAGCAGGCCTTGCTCGCAAAGCTTGTATTTCCAGATCAGCCTGCGGATTCGGTACTGAATGTGATCATCCAGGCGATCGAAGTTCCGGAGGAGGATCGGTAATAATTCTTGGCGCGCAATGCTTTCCCTCGGGCCATCCACTGCAAGTAATGTCTGCCGCAGTGATGGTACGGCCCATAGAGCTTGGATCCCGGAATCATTCTCGGGCACCAAGCCAGCAACTTCTGATGCCTGACGTTAATTTTAATGTTGACCTGGGCCTGTATCTTGTCACCACCGAAATGGCTCTCTCCTACGAGTTAACCCATCAGGAAGCCTTCTTCGTAATCATTCATGGTCGTTATCCTCCTTCCCTAGTTGCAAGCTGGGTTTCATCCTGCTTGTGGGATCACGCAATGTTGTGTTTCAACGCCTAGTGCCACGTGAAACATTTCTCTCGGTGACGGCACGTGTCGGGCGGGTATAGGATGCACGCGAGACGGTGGAAATGATAAAACGCGACGCGGGCAGGGGTTGCCTCCTCGGTGCGCTCATCGGCGATGCAGCGGGAGCGACGCTCGAGTTCCTGGGTCGGAAGCCGGACCTCGCCGAGGTGAAGCGGGCCCTCAAGATGGTGGGAGGAGGGCACTGGCGCACGGCGCCCGGACAAATCACGGATGACGGCGAGCTTGCCCTGTGCCTGGCTCGTGCGCTCGCGGGGTCCAGTTCGTTCCCGATCGAGAAGGTCGCCTGCGAATACCTGAGATGGTATCAATCGCTGCCGTTCGACATCGGCAACACAACTGCGACCGGACTCGAGGGCGGGCTGCGAGGGGCGCCCGGGACTGTCCATGGCGGCATGTGGCGGGCCGCAGAGCGGCAGAGCATGGGATCGAAGGCCAACGGGGCGCTGATGCGCGTCGCGCCGCTCGGGGTATGGGGCTGGCGCCTGTCAGAGGACGATCTCGTTGCCGCCGCGATGGCCGACTGCAGGCTCACGCATCCGAACCTCACTTGCCAGCACGCTTCCGCCGCCTATTGCCTGGCCATCAGGCACCTGGTGCTGAACCCCGGTGACGGCGTCGGTGCATTCGCGACGGTGAAGGAGCGGACGGAACGTCTCGGGAATGCCGAGGTCGTCGAGTGGATTGGCCTCGCCGAGCAGGGTGTCGACGTCGGATACCATCCGCACTCGGGGTTCGTGAAATACGGCTTCGTGCACGCGTTCCGGCACCTGCATCTCGGCACTCCGTACGTGGCAGCGCTGGCTGAAACGCTTCTCGGTGGCGGCGATACGGACACGAACGCCTGCATCGTGGGCGGGATGTCCGGTGCGCTCCATGGAGAACCGGGCATTCCGCCCGCCCTGAAAGCAGCGGTGATGAGCTGCGACACCGGCAAGGGCCGGCCCCGTCCTGAGTGGCTCCAGACGTGCGTGCAGGTACCCCGACTCCTGGATGCGCTCGTGGAGTGATGCGCGGGGCTCCGGGCGGTGTTCAGCACTCAATGGGATCAACGATCCGGAAGAGAGGGACGAGATGGCGACAGTGAAAGAAACCCGCAAGGTTTTCGGTTTTAGCACCGTGGTCATGCGGGGATACGGAGACCTCGAGATCGAGCAGCATCACGGGCAGGCCGGTCAAGAGAACCTGACGATCGAGGCGGACGAGCAGGTCATGCCGAGGATCCTCGCCGAGGTGCGAGGCGACCGCCTGGTTCTGGGGTTCTCCATGCCCTGGTACGACTGGCTCTGGTGGTGGTGGCAGTGGCTGTTTACTGCGGACAAGCGGATCAGGTTCCGGCTGACCTCTACGGGCGTGGAATCACTGAAGATTACAGGGGCTGGCCTGGTGAGCTCGGAGTGTTTCGAAGCCGGTCGCTTGGAATTGTCAGTATCGGGCGCCGGGCGGATCCGGCTCGCCGGTATCGCGGCGAAAGATATGGAAACAAGGCTGTCCGGTGCCGCGGACGTCGAGCTCGCGGGTACAGCTGACCGGCACGACGTGCGCCTGTCGGGCGCTGGAAGCGTTCACGCGCACCGACTCGACACGAAGCGCACAACGGTCGTCATCAGCGGCGCAGGCAGCTGCTCCGTTGACGTCTCGGACGAGCTCGATGTGCGCATCAGCGGGGCCGGCAGTGTGAGTTACGCTGGCAACCCCCGGGTCACGCAGCGCGTTTCAGGGGCGGGGAGCGTCCGACAGGCCAGCTGAGGGCTGCAACGTTCCCCGTGGAACCTTTTCACGGCACAGGGTTCTCACCCTGGTTAACGAACCTGGCAGTTGATACCCAGCGCCTCGACTGCGGACCTGATCTCCGACATCTGGGAATCGTCGGGGGGGCGCTCCGAGAGCACGGCCGGGTCTAAGGTCTTGCTCGGCACAAAGCGCTGGATGGCCCAGCTCCTGCAGCCTCGAACCATGCCAGCGATCTCGAGCAGATCGTTACGGCCAAGGAGTGACGGCAGCCACGTAGTCCTGATCTCGTGGTCCACGCCCGAGGCAAGCACCGTGGAAATGCTCCGTGTAATAGTATTCGGAGAGATATCTGCCCGTGTCAGTGCCACGTATTTGCTAAGAGGCGCCTTCACGTCCAGGCCCACGTGATCGAGGAGGCCGGCGGAGAGCAGGCGTTCCAGGGCATCGGGATCGCTCCCGTTGGTGTCCAGCTTCACCGCGAAGCCGAGGCCGCGTACCTTCCGGATGAAGGGCTCGAGGTCTTCCTGGAGCGTCGGCTCCCCGCCGGTGATGACCACGCCCTGCAGCCGCCCGCGCCGGGCCGCGAGTTCACCTATCACCCGGTCTTCGGGCCACAACGGGGTGTAACGAGCAGGGTCTACCAGCTCTGGGTTGTGGCAGTACGGGCACCGGAAATTGCATCCCCGGCAGAAGACAACAGCCGAGATTTTTCCGGGGAACTCGTTCAAAGAGAAGTTCTGGAAACCGCCGATTCTCATGACGAGCGCTTCGCACCGTTCATCGCGCGGCGGGACCGATCCGGCTACAGGCCGTGATCGGCGGCGAGTTCGCGGAGCAGCGCGAGCGATCCCGGTGCCTCGGATTCGAGCTGCCCGGACATGGGTTCGAGGCTCAGCATGCCCTGGTACCCGATTGCCTTGAGCGCGGCGAAGAAATCGTCGTATCGGTCCTCGGTGCGCTGCCGGGGGAATGTCCTGCCGTCGCTGTTGGCGATGTGGGCATGGCGCAGTACCGGCCCCGCCCGCAGGATGCTGCCCATGTCCTCCGATTCCAGGCGCATGTGGTAGAAGTCCGCGAGCAGTTGGACATTGGGGTGACCGACCCGCTCGGCCAGGAGAGCGCCCTCGGCCACGGAGTGGAGCAGATTAGTCTCTCGCGTGTTGAGCGGCTCGATCACGGCGGTGATGCCGTGTTTCGCCGACTCTTCACCCACGCACCGCAGCGTGTCCGCGAACTGGTCCATGCCCTTGCGCATGTCCCACCCCGGCGGAATCATCCGCGACGCGCCGCTGCCCACGACCAGGATTCCGGCCCCGAGAGCGGCCACGCGGGAAACGGCCTTGCCGACATAGGACGCTGTCTGCTTCGCATCGGCCTCCGGGCCGACGACCATCATGTCCCTGGGGAAGAGCATGTTGAATGCCGCGCAGCGGATCGGCAGGCCTCGAACGACCTCCTCCAGCGCCGAGAACGCTCCCTCGTCGAGGGCCGCGATGGGAAAGGTGCGCGGTTCGAGGTAATCGAAGCCCATGGAAGCCACGGTCGCAGCTTTATCGATCGGCGCGCACATCCCGATTCTCATCCTCAGTCTCCCCGTTCCCGGTCCGAAGGATCAGAGGGTTTTCCTCTTGTCATCTTCGCCTCGGCTTCGAGTCTACTACGCACGCGGAGGATTCACTATGACCGAATCCAACATCATTGTTGACGATTTTCTATGTGGAGGTGCCCGCAGTTAATGGACACCTCTCAATCCCCGTGCCGCACTGGGGGCAGTTGCCGGCAACCGCTTTCAGCCGCCCCCGATGAGTGAACTCTCAACACGGCATGCCCGGCGTGGAGCATGGACTGTATAATGACAGGCCCGTACGAGGAGGTTCACCGTGCGCGACCATTGGCTGAAGATCGTTCGGGACAACGATGCCCGGGTCGACTGGTTTCTCGAGACCATGGACCGAAATCCCCGGTCCCCCACCCGCGGCGGGATCTGGATGGAGGGCCGGTATCATGACCCCAAACCGACGATGATGCTC
>JAPLSM010000338.1 GCA_026398635.1 Spirochaetota bacterium
GAGGAGCACACCGTTGGTCAGGAGGTTGAAGAAGATCTCCAGCACCCGTTGCGCCTTCTCCGGCAGGCTGCGGTAGATCAGGTCGAAGCGCACGTGCTGGTTGTACCGGGTGGCGAGAGCCCCGCCGAGGTAGATCACCCAGATGAAGCAGTAGATCGAAAGCTCGAACAGTTCCCCGCTCGGGTTGTTCAGCACGTAGCGGAAGAACACTTCAAGGAAGATGCTCGTGATCAGCGCGGAGAAGATGATCACCGCGAGGTACACCTCAAAGACGTCGAAGATGAAGTTCACGAGTTTTCGCATGCGCTCATCCCCTTCGCTTCGTCGGTCAAAACAGGGGCGCCCCTCCGATCGACGGGGCGCCCGTTTTCAGCGCACTGTTCTGGGCCTGCTCGGCCTACTCGATCGCGCGGATCTTGGCCAGTGTTCCCTTTCCGTACATGACATCGAACCGGGGATCGCTGTAGAATTTTGCCGCACTGTCCATGAAGGCCTTCTTGTCCGGGATCACGACCTCGATTCCCCACTCCGAGGCCGCCTTGCCCAGGAGCATGGTCTCGTCCTCCAGGACCCGTTCGTTGAACCAGAACCTGGCAACGCGCATGGCCTGCTTGATGAACACGCGGTAGGTCTCGGGCATCGCCTGCCAGAGGTCTTCGTTGATGACCGGCGTCACGTAGCCGATCACGTGGTCGGTGAGCACCACGTACTTGGTCACCTCAAGGAACTTCTCGTTGTAGGAGGTCGGGATGGGGTTGTCCTGGCCGTCGATGGTGCCGGTCTTCAGGCCCATATAGACTTCGCCGAAACCCAGCGGGGTGGGATTGGCGCCCAGGGCCCGGCCCACGTCCAGCCAGGTCGCCGTGTTGGGCATGCGCAGTTTGATGCCCTTCAGGTCGGCGGGGGTCTTCACGATCCCGGCCTTCGCGGTCAGGTCCAACTCGCGGGTGCCCAGGTACCAGACGTCCAGGACCCGGAGCTTGGACTTCTTGGCCAGAGCTTCCCAGTAGGCCTGCCCGACGGGCCCCATGGTCACGCGGTACATGTGGTCGATGTCCCGGTACAGGTAGGCCGCCTCCAGGGCGCCGATCTCGGGGTACGCAGCGAGGTCGGTGAACCAGGAGGGGCTCGCGTCGCAGGCCATCTCCAGGGAACCCTTCATGACGCCCAGCAGGGCGGTCTTCTGGTCGCCCAGCTGTCCCGAGTGGAAGATCTGCACGTTGATCTTCCCCGCGCTCAGCGTCTTCACCACGTCCGCGAACTTCTGCATGGCCTTGACCTGATCGTCCGCGGGGCTGGCCACCGTGTTGAAGCGCAGCGTATAGGTCTGCGCAAAGAGCCCGCCCGCGGCGAGCATGACAAGGCACACCACCAGGATGATTTTCGCCCACTTGTTCATGAATGCCACCTCCTCTTTAGAGATGAGGGCAGCCGACGGCTGCCGGAATCGCACCCAGTTCCTGAACGAATCCACCTCCTTTCGCACGGGCTTTGAAGCGGCCGGTCGTTAGCTCAGCCAGAACCGTGGTTTGCACGGTCACGTTCGGCGCGTCGGAGAGCTTCTCGATGAAGGGGAACGAGCCTTCGTGGAAGGCTTCCCAGGATTCGTGTGGCGTGGCGGACGGAACGGACGTGATTCATGGTTCGAATATAGGGACTATGGCCCCGGCCTCTCGGGGTTGTCAAGGCTGTTCCCGGTTCCGTCGCCGGCGACGGCCTCGGCCACCAGGAGCAGGCTGCGCTCCGGGTCTGGAAACTCCTCGGTCAGGGTGAGGAGGAACCCTCCCGCGGCCATTCCCTGCCTGAGAAGATCCCGCAGCGCACGAATCACTTCGCGGTCGTCGCCGAGGAAGAGGTTCCCCGGAATGTTCACCCAGATCGCCTTGTCAGGCCAGGCGGCCCGCGCTTCCTCCAGGCTGAGGTCGCCGAGCGGCGGGGGTGTGAACCCCTTGACGAAATCCATGGCGGTCGATCCGATCACTTCCTTCAGCGATCGGAGGCGACCGTCCATGTGAACGCCGTACAACTTGCCCCTGGATCGAAGAGTCTCTGCTGCCCGCGTATAGTACGGCGCAAGATACCGACGGAAGATTTCAGGTCCGGCGATGTCGCCGGTCACGTTTTCGGCGCTCCAGACTGCTTCGGCCGGTGATCGGGAAGCGATCGACAGGGCCTCTTCGTCTTTGGCGGCCATATGGTCGAGCAGCCGGTCCAGCGCCTTTCGGTCATCGGCCAGAGCGTAGGAAACCCCCACCGTCCCCATCCATTCGGTCAGCAGGCGCTGCAGGGGAGAGCGCATCATGCGGCACAGGACCAGGCCGTCCTCGCCCATGGCTCGCTGCGCTGCCGTGACTGCCTCATCGTTGGTCCGGTACTCCGTGTCCTCGGTGATGTATTCCAGCAGGCGGAAGTCCGACGCACTCCGCAGGGGGTACTCCTCCGTCCAGAGGCTTCCGTCCGGGCCCTCCCGCACCCGGCTCTGGAGCTCCCCGCGAGGGGTGTGCCATCTCCTGTCGATCAGCCGGGTGCCGCCCTCCCAGCCCTGGCGTTCTTCGATCGAGACGGAACGGGTGCCCTCCCGGTAGGGACGCACCCCTTTTTCGACAATCGCCAACCCCTGGTTGCGGAGTCGACGCTCCAAGCTGCCCCTCGGCAGCAGCTCGTGATGGATTGTCCAGGGAACCCGCTGTGGCACTCGCCGGTGAAGCGCCGTCAGGATGTCCTGCCGCATGGCCTACCCCCCCGCCCCCGTCGTATCGCACATCGGGGCCATTCGGCGCCCCACGGAGCTGCCGTCAAGACAGCAGATGCATGCCCTCCAGCACGCCGCGTACCCGTGCCGCATCCTCTTCTCCAATGGTGAGGCTTGCCATCCGCATCCAGCGCGTCGAGCGACCCAGGAAGGCAGCTCCCGCCTTGAGAGCCGGAATGACCTTTCCGCCGGTGACCCTGTGGATGCCGTACAGCTCGTGGATGAGGGCATGGTTCTTCTCGACCCCCTCCCGGTCGCCGGCCTGCGCCGCGCGGACGAGCCCCACGTGGTAATCCGCCCAGACGTTGGAAAGACCGGTCACGATGCCATGGGCGCCGGAGAGCATGGCCGGGCCGTCGAGGTAGTCCTCGCCCATGATCCAGGAGAAGCTCCCCGGGACTTCGGCAAGCAGGCCGCGGCAGAAGCTCACGAAGTCACCCGACGAGTCCTTGATCCCCGCGATATTCTTCTCGCGGGCCAGCTCCAGTACCGTGTCCAGTGTGACGGGATTGTGCGTGCACTGCGGGATGTTGTAGAGGATCAGGGGCACCGGCGAGCGCCGCGCGATGGTCCTGAAGTGCTCGCGCACCGCATCTTGAGGCACCGCGTAGTAGTACGGCGCCACGGCCACGATGAAGTCCGGCTCCAGCCTGCCCAGCACCTCGAGCTCCTCCAGCACCTGCGGCGTGGAGGGCTGGATGCAGGCCGCGGCGAGGAACGCCCGGCCGGCCACGATCCTTTTAGCGGCTCTCAGCGTCTCCGCCTTCTCGGCCGTGGTGAGGTGCGCTCCCTCGCCGGTGGTGCCGTTGATGAAAAGCCCGTCAGCGCCGGCTGTCACCAGGTACTCCAGCTGTTTCTCCAGCAGCGCCATGTCCACCTTCCCCCCTTCCGTGAAGGGGGTCAGCGGTGCGGGGATGACCCCTGCCAGCTTCCAGCGATAGCCCTCGATCATGGTACGCCTTTCCTCAGCCTCTTTCCTCAGCCTGTGGTGACCATCAGCTTCATGGTGTCCCTGCCGCCGAAGAGGCGGAACACATCCAGGTACTGCTTCAGAGGCAGCGTGTGGGAGATCAGCTTCCTGACCCGCACCGTCCCGCTGGAGAGCAGCTGCACGGCGCGGGCCGTGGCGAACTGGTTGTTGAAGGAGCCCAGCACCTTCAGCTCGTTCTCGTTGATCGCGAAGGGATTCACCTGGATGAGACGGTCCTGGGGGCTCACCCCGAAGAACATGATCGTCCCGCCCTTGCGGGCAAGGGGGATGCAGGCGGCCTGCGCCGCGTTGTTGCCCGCCACCTCGAAGACCACGTCCGCACCGATGCGGCGGATCTTCTTCAGCTCCTTCTCCACGTCCTGTCGGCCGGGATCGATGACATGCGTCGCCCCGTGCGCCTGGGCGAGCTCGCGGCGAAGGGCGATCGGCTCGCTCACGATGATGGCCGCCGCCCCTGCGTGCGCCGCGCACTGCGTGATGAGGTTGCCCATGGGACCGCCGCCGATGACGAGCACGGTGTCGCCCAGGCGCACGCCCGCCAGATCCACGCCATGCACGGCGCAGGCCAGCGGTTCGGTGAAGGCGGCCTCCTCGTCGCTTAAGCCTTCCGGGATGCGGTAGACGTTGGTGGCCGGCATGACGCACAGCTCGGCGTCGGCGCCGTCCCGGTGCACGCCCATGGAACTCAGGGATTCGCACAGATGCTCGTTGCCGGACTGGCAGTAGGGGCAGGCGTGGCAGACCCTGTTGGGATCCACCGTGACGCGATCGCCGGCAGATACACCGTGCACCGCGGCGCCCGCCTCGACCACCTCGCCGGCGAGCTCGTGGCCGATCACGACGGGGTAGTTCGCCGGGTACTCGCCCTTGTACAGCGAGTTGTCCGTGCCGCACACCCCGCAAGCGCGGATGCGGATGAGAACCTCGTCGGGCGCCGGCCGCGGATCGGGCACCTGGCCGACCCGCACGTCCCCGGCTTTGTGAAGCACCGCTGCAAGCATGAGGCTATTGAGATGCGCCCTCCGCTCCCTGTCAAGGTGACCGGAGGCAGGCGTGTCGCGCGGGCGATGCTTCTCCTTGATCGCGGCCTCCCGGCGCTGTAGGATTGCCGCGGCTCATGAGCATCTGCCTGATCGGCAACTTCTGCATCGACCTCATCATCCGCGGCGTGCCGCACCTTCCCGCCTGGGGGCAGGAAGTGGCGGGCGAAGACTCACTGTTGACGTCCTCGGGCCAGACCACCTACACGGCCTTCGCCCTGCGCGCCCTGCGAGAGCCGGTCTCGGTGATCGGCTGCGTGGGCGAAGACGCCTGGGGCAGCCAGATCCGAGGCGATCTGGAATCGCGGGGGGTCGATACCGAGGGTCTGGAGACGGTTGCCGGTGGCCGCACCGCCTTGACCGTCGCTGCCGTACGGCCGGACGGCGAGCGCGCTTTCGTGTCCGACTTCGCCTGCCTGAACCACGCCGACGAGAACGTGATCGAGCGCAGGTGGTCGAAGGTCGACCAGGCGCAGACCGTTTGCCTGCTTGGAGTCTTCAGCTGGCCGGGGCTTTCCCTGACTCGGACCGCGGCTCTGTACCGCCGCATGCGTCAGGCGGGCAAGGTCACTATGCTCGACACGGGCTGGGACCCGGGCGGCTGGAATCCGGAAACTCAGCATGGCCTGCGCGCCCTGCTGGCCGAGACCACGATCTTCATGCCGAACCTGGACGAGGCAGCAGCCATCACGGGAAGCACTGAGCCCGCTGAAGCAGCCCGCCGCCTGGCCTTGCTGGGCCCTGAGCTGGTCGTGGTGAAGCTGGGGAGCCAGGGAAGCCTCGTCCTGAGCGCAGGCCGCATCATCCGCCAGCCAGCACTACCCGTCGCGGTCGTGGACACGGTGGGGGCCGGAGACGTTTTCAATGCAGGCTTCCTGCATGCCCGCGAGCGAGGCGAGCCGCTGGAGAGGTGCCTTCGTTTCGGAGCCGCAACCGCCGCGGGCTACATCGGCCGCAAGCGCGACCGCTTTCCCTCGGCCGAGGAGGTGAGTACGTGATCGATTTCCATACCCATCCCGTGATGATCCAGGAGCTGGTGCGTGACGATCCTGCGCTCCAGCGCGCCGTACGGGAGGTGTTTCAGCTGTACTTCCCGGCTCAGCCCCTGGAGGTCTTCCTCGCCGAGATGGACGAGGCCGGGGTGGAGCGGGCGGTCCTCCTGCCCATCGACTGCAGGACCGCTCACGGTTGCTGCATCGTCAGCAACGAACAGGTGGCGGAGCTGGCCGGTAAGAACGGGCGCTTCGTCGGTTTCGCTTCCGTGGACCCTGCTGGAAAGGATGCTCCCCGAAAGCTGGAGAAGGCGGTGCGCGACCTGGGGTTGAAAGGTCTGAAGCTGGATCCGGCCCTGCAGCGCTTCCACCTCGACGACCGGAGGCTCGCCTGGCCGCTGTACCAGGTCTGCGCCGAGCTCGGCGTGCCGGTCCTGATCCACTGTGGAATGAGCTGGTCCCTGGTAGGGCAGGCGAAGTACGCCCGCCCGCTCGTACTGGAGGAGGTGGCGCAGGAGTTCCCACGCCTGCGCATCGTCATCGCGCACTTCGGCTGGCCCTGGGTTGAAGAGGCGCTGCTGGTCGCGCTGAAATACCGGAACGTATACCTGGACACCTCGATCGTTTACAGCGGCACCCCCGCGGACGCGCTGCGGCACGTGCTGGTCGAGCGCATCGGCCTGGACGTCCTGGAGCGCAGCCTGCCGCGCCAGATCCTCTTCGGCTCGAACTACCCGCGGGCGGACATCCGGCGCACGGTGCGCGGCATCGCGGCGCTGCCTCTCAGTCCCTCTCTGCGAGAGCGCCTGACCCGAAAGAATGCCGAGGAGCTGCTATGAAGAGCATTGTCAAGCGGTTCACGATCGTGACGCATCACGAAACCGAGCTCATCAACATCACCGACCGGGTGCTGCAGGAAGTCGAAGCTGCCGGCGTGCAGTCCGGTACGGTGTTCATCCTTTCCCTGCACACGACCACCGGATTGACGGTGAACGAGGGGTTGGACGACCTCGAGCAGGACATCGCCGACAGTCTGCGCAGGCTGGTTCCGGAAAACCTGTCCTACCACCACGCCCGATTCCTCCACGAGGACGGGCAGATGGCCATCAACGCACCCTCGCACCTGCGCGGCGCGCTGCTCGGTTTCGAGGTGTTCTTCCCGATCGAGAACGGCCGCCTGATCAGGGGCGCACGGCAGACGATCTACTTCGTGGAGCTCGACGGTCCCCAGGAGCGGACCTGGGTCCTGCAGATCCTGGGACAGTAGACGGCGTTCGCGCGGCGCAGCGGGGGATCGCGGTTCAGCGGCTTTAGAAGTAGGTCTCGCCGGGAAGGTACGGCC
>JAPLSM010000359.1 GCA_026398635.1 Spirochaetota bacterium
TCAAGGTGTAGGATGTTGCGCTTCTCACGAGAGACTCTTCGATGAAGCAGTCGCGGCCTCACAACGGGCGTTCGAGCTCGACCCAGGGAATCAAGAGCTTGCAAACGATCTCGGATATTCACTCTACGAGGCGGGGAGGCTAAAAGAAGCTCGGACGTTTCTTGAAAAGGCGGTCGCGATGGATCCGGCCAACGAGCTTGCGCGTACCAACCTCGCTCTCTGCAAGAAAAAGATGCTTCGGCCAAAACGCAAGGAGTGAGCGGCCGCTGGAAGTGGCTCCCTTCATCGAGGAAGAGGACCCTGCCTAGGCCGTGCGAATCGTGGTCGAGCTGGTCCGCGAAAGGATCCGCGCGCGCCTTTCGGTCGATCCGGTGGACGGCATCCAGGCCCTCGCATCGATGCACAAGGGCGCGTCCGGCTCCACAGCCCAGAGCAGGAGCTGCCGGCCGGCCGTGATGAGGCCGGGCGCCGACATGCGATGAGCCCAGTCGAGTGATAGAACCATCGATTCCTGGACGACGGTTTCGTAGGTTGGTGACGTGGCGATTAATTGATAGCGGTTTTATAGACCCCCCGTGTCGCCACAGAGCTTGATTCCGGCCCTGCTCGACACTCCCGCCGGCCCGTTCGCACTCCGGGACCCGAACCAAGGATCGGATCGTCGGGATCGAACGGCTGATCGTAGATGCCGAACGACGTTCCAGCGCCGTGTTCCCGGAACCCGCGGACCTCTGAGCATGCTCATCTCCCTCGGAGCAGCACCCGACGACTTCGATGCAACCCGGGGAACCGTATCAGACGGCCCGATCACCCCCGGAGGGGCGGTCCCCGACCGTGGCGCTCCAGGCAGGAGATGACCTTTCGGATCTGGGCTGGATCGAGAATGACGGCGATCACCGGCATCTTGCTTCAACACCGGGGGTGGGCCATCACCTCCAGCTCGTGGACCTTGGCCAGCAGCCGTGCCCAGGCCTCCCTGCGCGAAAACGCGCCGATCTCCTGATCCTTCGGGGCATCCGGGAGCGCGGGATTACCGGCTTCTTTCCTGCCTGATCCTCGACCTGAACCGGGTGTTCGGCAGTGCCAACAACCCCTTCAACAGGATCGTGGCGATCGTTGCGGGGTATCCTGGTGCTCGCGGCGCTGTTCTTTCCGGTCAAGGCCCGGTGGCTGTACCTGACCACCCTGATGATCGCGATCGTGTGGACCGTCCGGATCGTCCTGTTCAGGTTCGTCAGCGACATCTTCGAGCCCACCCTCTTCGCGTGGCTCAACCGGCTGGCGGGAGACCTCATCTTCCTGCTGACCCTGTGGCTGAACAACCGGAAGTACGCATAGGGGGCCTTCCGACGCGCGGCTGCGGGACGATGATGTTCCGCACCCGGCGGCCCAGGGCTGGCCAGCCCCGGGGCTATCCCCCCGTGCAAACTCCCCGGCTGCGAGCGATGCGGGATGCGAGGAGAAAACGTATAAGCCGTTCCATCGAAACAGACCGCAACTGCTTCCTCGAGGTGCTGCTGAACCTGGTCCCCAACGAGGTCATCGCGGTGCACGCGTTCATCCAGGGTGTCATGCCCCGGACGTTCTGGCTCACCCTCGTGATGCTCCTGATGCTGGTTGGCATCACGTCCATGTACCTGTGTCTCGCCAGGGGCGTGCGTTCCCGGCCGAAGCTCGTGGTGTCCACCCTTTCGCTGGTCGTCTTGGTCAACGCGCTCGGCCCGGAGTCCTTCCGGTTCATGCGCGCCCCCTCTGGTGGGAGCCGTGGTACGGATCGGTGCTCAAGGCGCTGTGGACCCTGGTGCCGCCGATGTTCCTGGCCAGGATGGAGCTGGAAACAGCACCGCAGACGGTACCCACGTCTCTTACCCGGAGTACTGCCTCCCGGTCCGGATCAAAGGGCAGTCGGGGCGTACCGAAAAGAAATGACCTGAAAAAGTGACGCATGACATAATATCAGAATATGATGCTTGATGCTTGATGCGCGATGCTTGATGTGCTATATTGATCAGCATGAGAACGACCTTGAACCTCGATCCTGAGGCACTCTCGAAGATTCGGTTGCTGTCAAAGCAGCGGGGCATTCCGCTCGGAGAGATCGCCTCTCAACTGATCCTGAAGGCGGCGGGCGTCGGGGCCGGGTCGGAGACCCGGAACGGAGTGCCGTTGTTCCCGAAACGGTCAGGGGCAGCCCCAGACCTCGACCTCGTCAACCGGCTGCGGGACTGATGCGGTGACCTTCCTACTCGACGTCAATTGCCTCGTCGCCCTGTTCGACGGCTCCCACGTGAACCACGAGGCTGCCCACGGATGGTTTGGCGAGGTCGGCAGCCGGGCCTGGGCCACCTGCCCGATCACCGAGAACGGCTTCATCCGGGTGATCTCCAACCCCGCGTATCCCTCGATCGCGGCGACACCGAACGAGGTGCTCGAGCGGCTCCTCGAGTTCTGTCGTCACCCCGGGCACCTGTTCTGGCCCGACGACGTTTCCCTGCTCGAAGAGCTCGATGATGCAGTACGCGCGCGCCTTTTGGGCCATCAGCAACTGACCGATTTCTACCTCGCCTTTCTCGCCCTCAGGCACGACGGGAAGCTCGTCACGTTCGACGGTTCACTTTCACGGTCACTCGCCGGGACCGTGCTCGAACGGACGATCCACGTGGTACGTTAAGGAGCACCCGTGAAGCAGCTCACGCTCGTGGGCGCGGACAGCGCCATGTTCACCCGGGGCCTCGTCGCCGACCTCCTCCGCCTCTGCAGCCGCGCGACGAATTCTGCTTCGTAGCGGGCGAGGAGCTCGGGGAGGTGGGCGCGGAACAGCCGCTGCAGGGAGCTGGTTCCCCGCTGGCGGTAGGTGCCCGGGGGTGTCGCATCCAGGGGCAACGCCAGTTGGTCTGCCACGCATTGCTAGACGGCTACCGGCAGCGCGCCGCATGATCACCATGAGCCCCGGCTGCGCATCTTGCGGGCACGACGGCCGGCTCGGGCTGCCATGCTCGCCGCGCAGAGCGCCCGCGCAACTCACGGGAAGTTTGCTGGCGACAGGCGCCAGCTCGGCGATTCTGTCAACGTCTTGTCTCGAGCAGCTCTTCCAGCTTGCGCGCAACGATCCTCTGCCGTCTCAGCGATTTCACCCGTTTCACGATGGAGCGTGCGATTCGAACCCTGAATCCCCTGGGCCACTCCAGTTCCGGCAGGGCGCGAAACAGCTTGGACCGCGCTGGCGCGAGGTACAGGAAGTCGGCCAGGGCTTTCTCCGGCGTCGCAAGGCGACCGCCGGCACGACCGGCTGTCTCAAAGCCGAAGAAGAACGACGGTTGTACGTGATGGATCGAGACGGTCCCGAGCGGGGTGGAGTACCGTCGGGTGCGAGCCAGCGAGATGGCATAGGTGACCGCGGGGATCTGCGAGATCATGCCGTGGAGGTAAAGCGCGCTTTGCAGCGAAACGTAGGCCGGGAACGGCGCCGTCAGGTATTCCGGCAGGGCAAGGGGATCGACCCGGTCCTTGATGGCCCAGACGCCGCGCCTGAGACGGATCACCTGGCGGGAGGCTGCCAGGCGGGCGAGCATGACGCTGGCGTTGCCGTTCGGCACATCCAGCTGGATGGCGGCATCGCTCGTGGAGAAGACGGGCACGTTCATGGCAAGAATCCTCGAAAGCGCGTGCAGGAGCGTCATGTATCGCCCCTCCCGAGCGCCTCCACCACCTCCAGCACGATCGATTCCCAGACCGACGCCGAGTCGTAGCGCGCCTGTTCGTCCGGATGGAGGTACGCCAGCACCTGGCTCTTGAACGTCGCGAAGTCGACCGTCAAGGTATTCGCGCTCGCCTGCTCGGCAATACTCCGGTCGACTTTCCGGATTGCGTCCGCGCCGGCACTGATTGCGATCAGGTGGTGAAGATCGAAGACATCCCGGGCCTGGGTTTCGCGCCGACCCGCCAGCGCGCCGACTTTCTGGCGGAACGCCGCGGCTGCGCCATAGTGGTTGACCATCAGCGGCGGCAGCTGGTGGACACGGGCCACCTCGGGGTCGATGCTGCCGAACTCCACTCCCTCATCCAGGCCACAGCGCGAGAACTCGATCTTCGTCGGGATCGGCACATCTCCGCCCTCGGCGCGAAGACCGAGTTTCCACCACTGGGTGGTACTGGTCTGCTTGGCCTCGGTGATATGATCGATGCGGATCCCCCTGGCTTCGAGGATCTGAGTAAACGGACGCGAATCAATAACCCCTCGGACCTTGTCTCTGAGAACTTGGAGATCCACTTCGCCGACGTCGAGATCCATGTCCTCCGAGTACCTGATGCTTCGGTGAAAGAAGCGGAGATTGCACCCTCCCTTCACGACAAAGGCCCCCATGTCGGCTCGCCGGCTGAACTGGACGAGGAACAGCAGATGAAATCGCTCGATGACGGGGATGAGTCCTGCAGCGTCCATGTTGATCATAATACTGGTTATCAACACTAATGTCAATTATGAGTATTACTAAAACACTCGGTCGTTCCGTCCGAGGGCACTACGGCCCTTGCCGCTATCAAACTCCTGCAAATTTCAATATAAACAGTCACTGTTGCGTTGAATGCGTGTGCAGCGGACGGCACGG
>JAPLSM010000089.1 GCA_026398635.1 Spirochaetota bacterium
TGGCCGCACGCCGACCCGCCCTACCCCTCATACTCGTTCTGCGGACCCGACCTCTCCAGCGACCCGCGCGTAGGGGTCTTCATCGAGGACCACTACTGGGACCGGACCGACGCGGCGGTCGTCTTCAAGCGGGTCGATCGGTCCACGGGCGAAGTCCGGTACCTCTACCACGGCAACGACGGCACGCACATGCCGTGGAACGACACGGCACAGCTCGACTTCCTCCGGCCCGACACCCGGGAGGCCGTGATCCGCACCATCCTCCACGTGGCGCGCCTGTTCCCCATCATCCGTTTCGACGCGGCCATGACCCTGACCCGCAAGCACTTCCAGCGCCTCTGGTTCCCCGAGCCCGGCCAGGGCGGCGACATCCCCTCACGGGCCGGCAACGGCTTATCGCGCGCGGACTTCAACCGGGCCATGCCCGCGGAGTTCTGGCGCGAAGTCGTCGACCGGGCGGCTGCCGAAGCGCCCGACACGCTACTCCTGGCCGAGGCGTTCTGGCTGCTCGAGGGCTACTTCGTGCGCACCCTGGGCATGCACCGGGTCTACAACAGCGCCTTCATGAACATGCTGAAGACCGAGGACAATGCGGGCTACCGGCTCACGCTCCGCAACACGCTCGAGTTCGACCCCGGGGTGCTCGAGCGGTTCGTCAACTTCATGAGCAACCCCGACGAGCAGACCGCGGTGGAGCAGTTCGGATCGGGCGAGAAGTACCTCGGGGTCGCCGCGATGCTCGCCACCCTGCCCGGTCTGCCGATGTTCGCGCACGGCCAGGTCGAGGGCTTCCGCGAGAAGTACGGCATGGAGTTCACCCGGGCCTTCTGGAACGAGGAACCCGACCGGGGCCTGGTGGAACGCCACGAGCGCTTCATCTTCCCGCTGCTCAGGCGCCGGCAGGTCTTCGCCCGGGCCGAACGGTTCCGGCTCTACGACCTCTTCGCGCCCGAGGGGTGGGTGAACGAGGACGTGTTCACCTACTCGAACGCGAGCGGCGCCGAACGCGGCCTGGTGCTCTACAACAACGCGCCACGGCGCGCGCAGGGTTGGATCCGCGAATCGGCGGCGTACGCCGAGAAGACCCTGGGGGGGAAGCGCCTCGCCCGGTGCACGCTGGCCGAGGGACTCGGCATCGGCACGGGCGACGGCCGGTACGTGACGTTCCGCGAGCACGGCTCGGGGCTCGAGTACCTGCGCAGCTCCCGCGAGATCGCCGAACAGGGTCTCGCCGTGGACCTCGCGCCGTACGGCTGTCAGGTGTTCCTCGATTTCGCGGAGATGGTCGATGATGCCCGGGGAAGCTGGTCACGCCTGCACGCGCGGCTCTCCGGGCAGCCGGTTCGAAGCCTCGGCCGGGCCCTTCGAGAGATGGTGCTCGCGCCCGTGCGCGACTCCTTCCGTGACACGCTCGCCGCGCTGCGCTCCCCGGATCCGATGCCCGCGATCGCCGCGTTCGCCCGGTTCGCCGAGGCAGCCGCGGCCAACGCTGCCTGGACGGTCGATGCCGGCGCGTGCTCGCTCTCGTTCGGCCGGACGTTCCGCGCGCTCGTGGAGCTCAGCCGGTGGAAAGCGCCCGCGGTAATCCTCGCCGAACCGGGCCGGCGCGCGATGGGCGCGGCCTGGGCAGTGCTTGCCCCGCTCGGAAGCGAGGCCACGGCCCGGATCGACGAGTGGCTGCTCGGCGATTTCGTGCGGGGGGAACTCCACGACGCCGGCTGCCCCGCTGCGGCGGCGGACGCGGGCCCGGCGCTCCTCTCGCTGCTGCTCGCCCATCCGGCGCCGCTGGCCGACAAGCCGCCGGCCCGCAGCCTGCTCTCGGCACCCGAGGCCGAGCCTGCGCTGAGGGTCAACACGTTTGACGCGGTGCGGTGGTTCGACCGCGAGTGCTTCGAGCTGCTCGCGGACATGCTCGCCGTCACGGCCGGTGCATCGGCGTTGGCCGACGCTGCGGTCCCCGATGCGCCGCAGAAGCGCCGGCCCGCCCGGATTCCCGGGGAGGTCACCCGCGCCGTTTCCGCGGTCCGCCGCCTGCGCGACGCCGCCGAGGCTTCAGCCTGGCGGTGGGATGACTTCAGGACCGCATGGCTGGCGGCTGCGGAGCCGAAGGTGCGCACGGCGACGAAGAAGCCGCGCCCGGCCAAGTCCGCCGGAGCGCCGCGGGAGAAGAAATCGCGTGCGCAGACGCAGAGCGCGATGAAGCCCGCCGCACCGCGCAAGGCGCCGAAGCGCCGGTGAGGCGGATGACACCGCCCCGGCCGCCCCGGCACCGGGTTCCCGGAATCCCCGATCCGCAGTATTGTTACGACAGGAGGCTTAAATGACATTCGCAGAGAAGATGAAGGACATGGTCGACAAGGGCGTGGCCGCTTCGCGCGACCTCGCGAAGAAGGCCAGCGAGAAGGCGAAGGATCTCGGTGCCAAGGGCGTACTCAAGCTCGAGATCGCGCAGCTCGAGTCACACGCTGAGAAGCTCGTCGCCAAGCTCGGCGCCGAGGTCTATGCCAGCATGGTAGACCGCAACGTGCAGTCCGTGAGCCGCGACACCCCTGCCATGAGCGGCATCCTGACGGAGATCGAGGGTCTGCGCACCTCGATCGAGAAGAAAGAAAAGGAGTACGCCGCTATCGGCTAAGGCTTCGCTGCGCCGGCTCCTGCCTCCTTCGGGGCGGCGGGGACCGGCACCTTCTTCCGAGGCTTGACCACGAGGAATGCGGCCAAGGCGGAGAGCACCGAAGCAACCAGCACCGCGGCCAGCGTCCACCCGATGGTGACCGTCGGAACCAGGAGGTTCACGACGCCCGTGACCGCCAGGCCGATCGCAACACCGAGCACGACCGCCAGCAGCGCCTTCAGCCAGCCGAGCACCTTCATCGCAGCCTCCTCACGGTTCCATTCCCGATGATACGCCCGCCGGCCCGCGTGTCAACGCCCTCACTTTCGGCAATCTCGCCACCACCGCGACGCTCGCCGCGGCCGCGGGGATGCCCAGCAGGAACGCCCACCGGTAGCCGAGCACGCTCCAGAGGATGCCGCCGACGAAGGGCATCGCCACCGATGCCACGTGGTTGGCCGCCACGCCCATGCTGAGCGTCTGCGTCCGCTCAGCGCGTGGCGCGAGCCGTCCCACGTACGAGGTGATGGCCATGGCCAGCACGAACGTGGCATTGTCCACCACGAACACGGCGTACAGGACATACTTCTCCCGCACGAAGGCGTAGCAGAGCACCATCGCAGTGACCATCGTGTAGTAGAAGAAGAGCACCCGGCGCTCACCGAGCCGATCGATGAGCCGGCCCACCCGGGGCGATGCCACGTAGCCGATGGCCTGGATCCCCGCCGACAGGGCGATCATCTCGGGCAGCTTCGCCCCGTACACGCGCACGAGGAGAAAGCCGGCGAAGGCGACCGTGATCTGCTTGCGCCATCCCTCCAGGAAGTTCAGGACGTAGTAGGTGAGGTACCGGCGCTTGAACACCAGCTTCTGCTTCGGGGTGCGGATGGCCCGGGGGATGCCGAGGCAGGCGAGGGAGGCGACGAGCGCCGCCCCCCCGCCCACGAGGTATAGCGGCCGGATCTTCACCCCGAGCTGATTGAGCACGAATGCCAGGGCGAGGCCCGCGGCCGACCCGAGGGCGCCCGCGGCGCTCACCTGCCCGAGCCGGGCGCCCGCGCGGCCCGGCTCGGCGAGCGCCAGGGCCATCGAGCTGGGCAGCGGCATCCACAGGTGCAGGCCCTGGCTCCACACCACGCTCATGGCCATGACCCACGCGTAGGTCGGCACGAACGCGTACGCGCTCAGGCCCAGCCACACGAGCAGCAGCACGATCGAGGCCACGAGCGGTTCGCCCAAGCCCGCGAGCAGGGCCAGGATGCCGAACGCCACGATCCCGCAGCTCTCCCGGACGGCCTCGAGGAACCCGGCCTGGCGGCCCGAGATGCCGATCTCGTCGACCAGGAAGTTGCTGTTGAGGCTCATCTGGAGCACGAGCGCGAACCCCACGAACGCGGAGGCGAGCGAGAGGAAGAGGAGGCCGCGCCGGCGCTCGGGCTCGGAGAGCGCGAGGGGTCGTTCCATCGATCGTCTCCCGTTCCTATCGCCGGAGGACCTTGATCTTCGCCTGCACCACCCGAAGGCTGAGAGGGAAGTGGTTCGGCTCCAGCCAAACGATCTCGCCGTCGAGCTGCAGGGGGATGCGGCTGTGGTAGTCGATGTCCACCCGGTCCGCACGGTGGAACCGGACCTCGGGCAGCTCGCCGTGCGTGCCGAGGTAGAAGAGCTTCTTCTGCGAGATCTTCCGCATGATGCTCATGCCGTCCACGATGCAGACGTTGTCGTCCCCCGGCAGCACGGGCATGTGCCCGCCATACGTGCGGTGGCCGCTCGCGCCGACGACGACCATCGAGGGCACCATCCCCTTCACCGCGGTCTCACGCCGGCCGTCGAAGAGCCGGATGTCCATGGGCTGGGGGTGCACGACCTGCCCGTAGAACAGCGTGCCGATGTTCACGAGCGCCTTGTAGGCCTGTCCGGGGATGGCGCGCTTGAACCGGTTGGTGAGTCCCGCGATGTAGGCGTCGAGCCCGACGCTGGCGATGTTGAACGCCCAGTAGACCGTTCCGTCCGCAACGGTCACGGCCACCGCGCCGGAGCGAACCGTGCGCTGGTCGCCGAGGATGAGGTCGTAGGCCTCGTCGAACGTTTGGGCATCGGCCACGTCGTTCCCCGTGCCCAGGGGCAGGCGCAGCAGCTTGATGCGCTCGAGCAGCGTGTCCTCGGCCATCACGAGAGCCCGGCAGATCTCGTTGGCCGTGCCGTCGCCCCCGCAGCCGATGATGAGATGCTCGATGCCCCGCCGCTCCCGGATCTCCTTCGCGAGAATGGCGTCGGCGATCTGGTGGGCGTGGCCGGGCCGCTCGGTGAAGTGGACCGTGTTGATCTCCACCCGGCGCCCGGGGGAGCGGCTGCGCAGGTCTTCGAGCTTGTGCTCCAGCGCGAGCACCTGGCGCTCCAGGGTCGTACGGCGCTTGAAGAAGCCGGCGTGCGGGTTGACGATGACGTCCACGATGAGCGGCGATTTCTCCGCGGAGCGCGAGAACTTCGTCAGCTCCGAGACGCCGTTGGCATAGGTGGAGATGAGATCCATGAGTGGGGATTGTGACGGGCCGGCCGGCTTAATGCAAGCGAGCCGCGCGGCCCGCCGCTACGGCATCCCGTCCAGCATCGCGCGCAGGCGTCGGGCCGCCCGGCCCCGGTGTGACACGAGGTCCTTCTCGGCCTCGGGCAGCTCGGCGATCGTAAGGCCCCGATCGGGCAGGAGGAAGAGAGGGTCGTAGCCGAACCCGTTCGCGCCGCGAGGAGAGTCGGCGATCTCGCCGTGAACGGTTTCCTGCACGGCGATGAACCGCTCGTCTTCCATGGCCAGCACGAGGCAGCAGACGAAGAACGCCCGGCGATCCGCCGCTCCGCGCAGGCGCGAAAGCAGCAGCGCGTTGCGCTCGGGCGTCTCCAGTTTCCGCGTCCCGTCCGACCCGTAGCGCGACGATCGCACACCCGGCCCGCCGCCGAGGGCGGCTACGCAGAGTCCCGAGTCGTCGCCGATCACGGGCCGGTGCGCGATCTCTTGCAGCGCCCGAGCCTTGCCGAAGGCATTGGCGAGGAAGCTCGCTCCGTCCTCGGCGAAGTCGAAGTCCACGCCGATCTCACGGGGACGAACGATGCGCACGCCCGGGAACAGGCGCACGAACTCCGCGTGCTTGTGGTCGTTGTTCGACGCCAGCAGCAGCTCCATCATGCCGATCGCTCGCGGTCGGGATCATAGCCCGGCGACAGCCTGCGCTTCAACCAGAACAGGCCGCAGTCCACGGTGCCCTTGGGTACGCCGAGCACCCGGGCCACCTCGCGGTTGGTAGGGTCGCGCCGCACCCGGGCCATGCGCTCGATGGCGGCGGCCATGCGGCGGTTGGCCGCGGCGAGCCGCAGCCGCAGCCTCTCGGCCGGGCCGGGGTCCGGCCGTCCGGCGAGCTCCGCCTCCAGGAGTCGGGCCTGGCTGAAGGCCCGGTTCCGCCGCTCCCGCAAGGTCGCGAGGCGCTGTTCGGCCGGCTCCAGCCCGGCCCGAAGCCGATCGACCAGGTCGGCAAGACGGTGGGGCTCGACGCCCGTCGCCGCTGCGGCCGCGGCGAGGTGTTCCGGCTGGAGCCGACGGCAGCACTTGAGCACGAGGAACAGGAGGCTCCTGCGGTCGGCGATGCGCAGGCGTGGGGAGGCGAGGCGGCGCGGCGCGGGGGACCACGCGGGGTCGTGAACCTCATCCGGCTCCGGGGCGGCTGCCGGCTCGAGCCGGAATCCCATGGCCCACGCCTGCTCGTCCTTCTTCCGCTGGTGCGAGAAACTGCGCGCCTGCCAGTGCAGCACGGAGGAGAGGTACGATTCGAAGGGCTTCCCCTGGTCGCGGAACCGGCACAGCACGCGCAGCAACCGGGGGTGGAAGAACAGGTAGAACTCGCTGCAGGCGTCCTCGTCCCAGCCGAACCGCCGCCGGGGGTAGTGCAGCACGCGCGGCGCGATCTCCGCGACCAGCCCCTCGAGCCCGGTTTGGGAGCGCTGGTACTCCAGCACCCGTGCGGTCAGATTTTCCATGACAGCCTCCCGCGTTCTGCAGCAGGAGAAAGCAAACGGCGTGCCATGTCGGGCCGCTTAGGCAGCGATATTGAGGCGGGTGATTTACCTTCATTGACAAACCGCTGGAAGGATCCGAAACGGGGACAGTCAGAGCAGCGGGAGCAGCGCCGCGACCACCGCGGCCCGGACGCTTTCGAGGGTGCCGGCAATATCGCAGCCTGCGGCCTGCCGGTGCCCCCCGCCGCCGAAGCCGAGGGCCACCACCCCCACGTCGATGCCGGGGTTCGATCTGAGGCCGACGCTCCACCGGCCGGCTTCCTCCTCCTTGAGGAACACAACCGCCCGATTCCCCTTCACCGTCTGGAGGAGCCGGTACAGGTCTTCCTCGCCACGGGGGGCCGCGCCGACCGCCTCGCGGTCGGCCAGGGTCTGCCACGACACGAGCAGTGCGTCGTTCGCGAGGCTCAGGGTCCGCTCGAGCATCCGGGCGAGCAGCTTCCGGCTGGCGAGGCTCCGCCGGCCGTAGACCATCATGAAGGCCTCGGCGGTCGAGGTGCCGCGCTCCGTGAGCCGGGCCACCGCGCGGAAGGTTTCCGCGCTATCGGTACCGAGGTGACGGAAGAAGCCCGTGTCCGTGCACAGGCCGAAGAGAAGCAGGCGCGCGGTGTCGCGGTCCACGGGCACGCCGAGCGACTCGTGGATCGCGAGCACGAGCGCGGAGGTCGAGGGTGCCGCGGGATCGACGTAGCGTACGTCCCCGAACACCTCGCCCGAGGAGTGGTGGTCGATGACGAGGCAGGCGAGACCGGCAAGCGCCGGTCCCACCGACCCCGTCCGGTCGGGCGTGGAACAGTCCACGATGACCGCCGCCGCACCCGGACCGAGGTCCGCGCCCTCGGCCGACGCGGAGAACCGGCCGGCGAAGTCCTCGATCTCCGGCCGGTCGAACGGCCCTGCTGACAGCAACAGCGACGGCGTGCCGAGCCGGCCCGCGAGCGCGGCCACCGCGAGCTGCGAGGCGATGCAGTCGCCGTCCGGTTCCTTGTGCCCGGCCACCACCAGCAGCCGGCGGCCTTCGATGAACCGGCGCACGCCGGCCGCGTCGTTCACGCATCGCTCCCGAGGTCCAGCAGGCGTTGCTGGCGTGGACCCCCGGTAAGCACCAACCGGCCCCCGCGCACGAGACCGTCGACTTCCGTGCGCATCCCGAACCGGTCGAGGTAGATCCCCGGCTCGATGGAGAAGCAGGAGCCCTCGCGGAGCCGCCGGTGGTCGGGGAACTCCACGCTGTCGAGATTCACCCCGTACCCGTGCACCCGGGTGCCGATCGAGTGGCCGGTCCGGTGGCGCAGCCCACCGGCGAAGCCCAGGCCGCCGATCCACTCGCGGACCGCACGATCCACGTCCGCGCCGGTGATCCCGGAGGCGAGGCCGGCATCGATCGCGGCGGCTGCGGCCTCGCGTGCCGAGACCACGGCGTCGAACACCCGGGCCTGCACGGCCGTAGGCCGCTCTGCGAGCACGCCGACCCACGAGATGTCCGCGTAGACCGAACGCTCGTTCGGCTCCCGGGCCCAGAGGTCGAGCTGCACGACGTCCCCCGGCAGGAAGCACCGGCCCCGGCCGACGGCTTCGTAGTGCGGGTCGGCGCTGGCCTCCCCCGCGGCCACGAGCGCCGGGCCGTCGGTCTCCAGACCGGCATCGGCGACGAGCCGGGCGATCCACTCCTGCGCGTCCGCCTCGTACACGGTCCCGCCCCCGGTGAGGGCCGACCGGATCCGGGCCCAAGCGGAGTGGACCACGGCGTACAGCGCGAGGGCGGAGCGGAGGTGCGAGGCCTCCCCTTCCGCATCGAGCGTGCCGAGACTGTCGACGATGAGCTCCTCGGACGACACCAGCCGGATGCCGATGCGCTCGATGAGCTGCGCGGTGCCGTGGTCCAGGAAGGAACTGACCGGAAAGCCGGTGGAGAACTGGGCGGCCAGCCGGGCGCCCGGGCCGAGCGCCCCGCCGATCGCCGCGAACAGCTCGTCACGCGCCGTGCAGCGCACGAGCCGTCCCGGCAGGTGATCGAGGATGCCCGGCTCGATCGCATGCACGATGCGGGTCGGCTCCCCCGCGCCGGGCACGACGTACGCCCACGGCCGGCTGTTGTGCACCGCGCGCGGGATGCCGAGCGCGAGGTCGGAAATCTCGTCCCGGTGGAACTGGTTATAAAAAAGCCATCCGGAGAGACCTGCCTCCTGGATGGCCCGTGCGATGCGCGTGACGTCCGTCATGCCGCAGCAGCGCTAGAAATTTCTCGGGGGTTCCTGCACGTTGAACTGCGAGGTGAGGTCGATCCCGGGCGGGAGCGAGCCCCACGAGATATGGTGCATGTTCGAGTGGAGGTACAGCAGGATGCGGTCGAACTTCCCGTCCGCCCAGTAGATCGAGAAGTACGGGAATTCGCTGGTTTCCCCCCAGATCACGTTCGCCTTGCTCGTGCCGCTGAAGCTGAACCACGAGCCCGGCACGTACATCTCCGCGTACTCCAGGGTGCTCGTGAAGTAGAGGATCCGGTAGCCGAGCATGTGGGGATACACCCTGGCGATGGGGACGGTCTTGACGTACACGTCCCGCCCGGCTTTCTCCTGCGCGAAGGCCGTGCAACAGGCGAGCACGAGCAGGACGACGATGGCAGTGGTTGTGCGCATAGGGACCATGCCTCCTGGGTTCCGTTCACCTATAATCATATGCATCCCGGCGCGCTTTTCAAGGAGAAAAGGCAGGGGTGGACGCGCCGCGGCCGCTC
>JAPLSM010000275.1 GCA_026398635.1 Spirochaetota bacterium
GGAGGGACTGGGGGAGAAGACGATTCTCGCCGTCATGAGCGCGCTGCGCCTCTTCTGCCGCCGGCAGCTCGAGGGTGAAGCGCTCATGCTGAGATCGAGTCTCGACGCGACGGAGCTCTACACCTCGCGGGCACTCGAAGGCTTCATGTCGGCGCAGGAGGCCCTGATCCTCAAGGACCAGGAACAGCTCCGGCGCGCCCTCTCGACGGCGCTCGAGAATCAGAGCAGGGAGCTCCTGGTCAAGAACCATGCCATCAACACCTCCATCAACGGGATCATGCTGACAGACCTGGACGGAAAGGTGACCTGGGTGAACTCCTCGTTCCTCACCCTGTGGGGATACGCCGCGGCGGAGGAGGTGATCGGGTCCCACATCGAAACGTTCTGGGCGGGGGATGACGCGCGGCGCGTCCTCGATCTGCTCCCCGCAACGGGCGGGTGGCGCGGGGAGTTGGCCGCGCGGCGCAAGGACCAGAGCACCTTCAGCGTGGAGCTGTCCGCCTCTCTCATCCGCAATGAGGAAGGCAGAGCCATCGGCATCATGACCTCCTTCGTGGACGCGACCGAGAGGAAGCGTCTGCAGGCCCAGATCATCCAGGCCCAGAAGATGGACGCCCTGGGCCAGCTTGCCGGCGGCATCACGCACGACTTCAACAACCTGCTCACCGCGATCAGCGGCTACCTCCAGCTCCTGCTCGACGATGTCCCGCTCGACTCGCGCATGCACCAGGACCTCATGCAGATGCGGGCCGCGGTGGATCGGGGTACCGGTCTCACGCGGCAGCTTCGGTATTTCACGCGGCAGACCTCGGGCAATCGGCAGGTGTTGTCTCTCAATGAGGTCGCCCGGGAGACGTGGGAGATCCTCAAGCGCACTTTTCCTCCCGACATCGCCATCACCCTCGCCCTTGCCCCTTCTCTCTGGTCGATCGAGGCGGATCCCAACCAGATGAGCCAGGTGCTCGTCAACCTCTGCGTCAATGCCCGCGACGCCATGACGGACGCCCGGCTTGCCCGTGGCGACGGCAGGCTCACGATCGAGACGGCGAACGTCGAGCTCGCGGAGGAGAGGGTCGGGAAGTACGTGACGGCCTGGCCGGGGAAATACGTTGCGGTCCGAGTGCGCGACACCGGGATCGGGATGTCCCCGGACCTTTTGGATCGACTCTTCGTTCCCTTTGTGACGACGAAGAACGTCCGCAGCGGCACGGGGCTCGGCCTCGCCGTTGTCTACGGGATCGTGACCAACCACCAGGGCTTCATCGACGTGCAGAGTGGTGTCGGGCAGGGGACGGTTTTCGAGATCTTCTTCCCCATGACGCATCGCGAACGCGAAACGCGGGCGGAAGAAGCGCTTCCCCCCGCAATCGTCCACGGTCATGGAACGATTCTCGTCGTGGACGACGAGAAGCAGATCTGTGAGATCATGTCCCGCGTGCTGACCAACTGCGGATACGTCGTGATCACCGCGGGGGACGGGCGGGAAGCGCTGTCGAAATTCGGACGGGGACACGAGATCGACCTGGTCATCCTGGACATGATGATGCCCGGCATGGGCGGCAAGGAGTGCCTCGGCCGGTTGCGTGAGCAGGACCCGGGCGTCGAAATCGTACAGAAGCACGTGGCCTTGCCGCGATCCACATAGGATCTGCGCATAACCGGCGTCAAACGGGAGCGAGCGGCACGCATCCGCAGCATCACCGTCCGGGATGGCGGCTTCCAGCTGGACGCGACGGGGAACAACCCGTTCCGGCTGATGAAGGGGTTCAAGGCCCATGATGCATTCTCCGCCATGAAGCTGTCCCCGG
>JAPLSM010000290.1 GCA_026398635.1 Spirochaetota bacterium
GAGGAAGCTCTGGATGGCGATCTGCCGGCGCAGGGGGAAAAAGGGGTCGTCCCGGTCAAGTCCCTCCTCGAGGTCGAACCGGTCGGCCACAGCCTGCTGCATCTCGCTGTCGAGGCCGAGCTCCACGTTGTGCACGCGACGGGGTGTTCCCCTGCGCAGGATGCAGTCTTGGAAGGCCTGCCAATCGGGATGGACGGAGACGGGCGAGAAGGACCGTGCTGCCACGATCGTCATTATGGTGCCTCGCGCTGTCGGCGTGCAAGTCAGAGGATCTTAATGACTGCACGGCGGGTTCAATGAAAGTTTGTAAAAATACTATCCCGGAGTTATGATGCATCGGTTTCCTGTAGTTCTCCACCAGAGCCCTTTGGATCCGAGCATTGCTTCTTTCTTCGAAGTGGCTCTTGTCCGGGCTGACCCTGGAAGCGGTCAAAGGCTAGATGACGAGGTGCCGTATGGATCCATTTTCCATTGTTGCGGATCTCGAGGAAGGGGCCTTTGCGAAGAGCTCGCGGATGGTCAGGAACGTGAAGCGCCTGAGCAGTCTGCGGGAGATCTTCGAGGACGAGGCCGACTATCAGAAGAGCCTGTCGCGCGAGGATCGGGTCGTGTACGAGTACACCCGTCCCGTGATTCCCCCGGAACCCGGTCAGCTCTTTTTCGGGACCAGCACGATTCATCCCGGAAGGATCGGCAGGGAGTACTTCATGACCGCCGGCCACTACCACGCGAAGCTGGCGACGGGGGAAGTCTACCTCTGCCTGAAGGGAGAAGGGATTCTGCTGATGCAGAATCGGGCAGGCCGAACCAGGCACTTCCGGATGAGGAGGGGGGTCGCCGTCTACGTTCCCCCCTGTTTCGCCCACCGGACGGTCAATACCGGATCGGAAGAGTTCGTCTGTTTCTACTGCTTCCCGGGGGATGCGGGTCATGACTATGAGAGCTTGAAGACCCGCGGATTCCTCGTCCGTGTGAAGGAAAGGAAGGGGAAACCGTCCGTTGTTCCTTCCGCGAAGCGCAGGGAAGGCCGCAACCGTGGAGGCGCGTGAAGTTCTCGATCTCTACCGGAAGATGCTCCTGATCCGTCGCTTCGAGGAGCGCATCCTCGAGACTTTCCTTCAGGGGAAGGTCGCAGGATCGATGTTCCACCTCTGCGTGGGCCAGGAGGCGGTCGCCGTCGGCGTGTGCGCCCAGCTCGCGGAAGGCGACCTGCTCACAAGCAACCACCGCGGCCACGGTCACATGCTCGCGCGGGGCGGGGACCCGAAACGGATGATGGCGGAGGTTTTCGGAAAGGTCACGGGCTACTGCAGGGGCAAGGGCGGCTCGATGCACATCGCCGACCTCAGCCTCGGGCATCTGGGAGCGAACGGAGTCGTGGGGGGGGGCATCCCGATCGCAACCGGTGCCGCCCTGGCCTGTTCCCTCAGGGCATCCCGCAGCATCGTGGCGTGCTTCTTCGGCGACGGAGCGGTGAACGAGGGGATCTTCCATGAGTCGCTCAACATCGCGAGCATCTGGAAGCTTCCGGTGATCTACGTCTGCGAGAACAATCTCTACGCCCTTTCCACGCAGATGGAGCACACCCATGCGGTTCCTGTTCACGCCCGGGCGGCGGCATACGGCATACCGGGGATGTCTGTGGACGGAATGGATGTCATGGCTGTCCGCGACGCGGCTGCGGCGGCGATCGACAGGGCCCGCAGTGGCGGCGGCCCTACCCTGCTCGAGTGCAGGACCTACCGGTTCTATGGCCACGGCCGGGGCGATCCCTCTCCCTACCGCACCAGGGCCGAGGAGGAGGAATGGAAGAAGAGATGCCCTGTGGCACATCTGCGTTCTCAGAGCCTCTCCCAAGGCATCGTCACCGAAGAAGAGCTGTCGCGCATCGATGCGGAGATCAGCGGCATTCTTGATGAGGCCGTACGCTATGCGGACACGAGCGAGTACCTGCCCCGGGAGGAAATCACCACCGATGTGTACGTGTAGAGGGGAGCTGCTCCCGTGCGCGTTCTGACCTACCGGGAGGCCCTTCGCGAGGCGATCCGGGAAGAAATGGCACGCGATGAAAGCGTCTTCGTCATGGGCGAGGACGTCGGAGCGTACGGGGGGGCCTACGGCGTGACCAAGGGGCTCTTCGAGGAGTTCGGGACGAGCCGGATCAGAGACACGCCCATGTCGGAGGCCGCCATCGTCGGCCTCGCCACGGGCGCGGCCATCGTCGGGTTTCGGCCGGTGGCGGAGATCATGTACATCGATTTTCTCACCCTAGCCATGGACCAGCTCGTCAACCAGGCTGCCAAGATGCGCTACATGTACGGCGGCGGCGTGAGGGTGCCCCTCGTCGTCAGAACGCAGCAGGGGACCGGTCGATCTTCGGCTGCGCAGCACTCGCAGAGCCTGGAGGCGTGGTTCATCCACGTGCCGGGACTCACCGTTGTCACGCCGTCAACCCCGTACGAGGCCAAGGGCCTGCTCAAGGCGGCAATCCGCGATGACAACCCGGTGCTCTTCATCGAACACAAGATGCTGTACAACACCAAGGGACCGGTCCCCGACGGCGACTACACGCTGCCCCTGGGCAGGGCCGAAATAAAGCGCTCCGGAAAGGACGTCACGGTCGTCGCCTATTCCCGGATGGCCGTTCTCGCTGAGGAAGCGGCACAGCAGCTTGCCCAGGAAGGCGTGGATCTGGAACTGATCGATCCGCGCACCCTCAACCCCCTCGATTCGAAAACGATCGTCGACTCGGTCCGCAGGACCGGGCGGCTCGTCGTCGTCGAAGAAGGATGCCGGACGGGCGGGGTTGGCGCGGAGATCGTTGCCCGGGTGGTCGAAGGCGCGATGAGCTCTCTGAAGGCGCCCCCGGTGCGTGTCGCTGGACTCGACATCCCGATCCCTGCCGCACCGATACTCGAGAAGGCCGCCGTGCCGACGACGGAGAAGATCGTCGAGGCGATCCGTCAGCTGGTGCGGCCTTCCGACGCACGCGTGCCAGGCGGAACAGGAGGACAGTGAGATGGCGATCCAGTTCCTGCTCCCCCGTCTCGGAGAGACCATGGAAGAAGGCACGATCATCCAGTGGCTGCGGAAGCCCGGCGAGCGCGTGCAGAGGGGACAGCCCCTGCTCGTCGTCGAAACGGACAAGGCCACGGTCGAGGTCCCCTCGTATGCGAACGGGATTCTCAGCGCCATCCTCAAAGCCGAGGGTGAGACCGTGCCGGTGAACACGCCCATCGCCGTGATCGACGAGGACACCGAGAGCCCGCATGAGTAGCGGGCGGCGCGACACGCCGAAGGGCTTCGCTGTCGGTGTTGATCTGGGGGGAACGCACATCGCAGCGGGTGCAGCGGGACCTGACGGCCTCGTCGCGGAGATCGTGCGGGAACCCACGGGACAGGATCACTCCCCCGAGGCGGTGTGCCGGCAGATAGCCGCCATGGTCTCCTCCCTGGTCATGCGCCTGGGCCGGGGATCACCGGTGGGAGTGGGTGTGGGAGTTCCGGGACTCATCGACTCGACGAACGGGGTTGTGCGTCGCTCGCCCAACTTTCAGAGCTGGGAGGATGTCCCGATGGCCGCAGCGCTGGCAGAGACGCTGGGGGTGCCGGTGCTTCTCGATCACGATCTCAGGATGATCACCCGGGGCGAGTGGATGTGGGGAGCCGGCCGAGGAGCGCAGAATCTCGTCTGCATCGCCGTCGGGACCGGCATAGGGATGGGAATCGTTGCCGACGGTCATGTGTACAGCGGTGCTCACGGGAATGCAGGGGAGTTCAGCCATCTGACCGTCGACCCCGGGGGTCCGTTGTGCGGCTGCGGGAACTTCGGCTGCCTGGAGAAGTACTGCGCCGGACCCGCCATCGCGGAAGCCGGCCGCCGTACTGTCGCACAGGGGGAGCCGTCAAGGATTCTGGAGCTGGCGGGTGGACACGCCGAACGCATAGACGCCAGAACTGTCTTCCTCGCCGCTGAGCAGGGTGACGGCGCCGCGAAAAAAATCGTCGACAAGGTCTGCACCCTTCTGGGAAATGCGCTGGCGGGCGTCGTGCTGATGCTGGACCCCGAGCTCATCATCGTCGGCGGCGGGGTCGCAGAGGGGGGTGAGGTGTTCCTCGGCGGACTGCGGGAAGTCGTCGCGCGGCGCGCCTACTCCTACGACCTGAATCACGTGCGGATTGTTCCCTGGGCCTTGAAAGACAGGGCGGGGGTACTCGGGGCTGCGCTGGCGGCATGGACGAAAACGGCGGTCCGGTGAAGGCAGGCAGGGGGGCTGACCCACATGGAGAAGCGTAGTAGCTGCTGGCGACAGAGCGTGTGGACGCGGCAGAAGACCGTCGTTCTTGAAAATAACCTCGTCGCGGTGGAGTTCGACACCTCGACGGGGGTGCTGTGCTCCATCGTCCAGAAGGAGCTGGGACAGGAGTTCCTCCGCTACAAGGGCAGTCCGCAGCTGTTCCGTCTCGTGTATGCGCTGAAGGATTTCCGCGGCCACCATCTGGACGCGTGCCGGCAGAAGGTCTCGCGGATCGATCTCGTGGAGAATGGTGGCGAGAAGACGCTGACCATCGAATACGGACAGATGTGCTCCCGTGAAGGGATGTTCGCCGTCACGGTCTCGATCCGCGCCACGCTCGTCGAGGGCTCGGATGAACTGGTCATGGGATTGCACGTGAGCAACGACGACCGGGGAGAGCTCACTCAGGTGTGGTTCCCGTGGGTGCGGGGACTGGTGACGGTGAGCGAGGACGGCAAGGATGACGTTCTCTGCTACCCGGCGGGAGCGGGAAGCCTGATCCCGAGACCGATCGAGTTCTTCCCGCGCCGCGGCGAACCGCTGGGCTATCATGAACACACGCGGGCGCTGGCGAAGACCGTGCTGGCGAAATCGTACCCGGGCCACTCATCGATGCAGTGGATGGACTTCGGCAGCTCCGCATGCGGGCTGTACCTCTGCTCTCATGATCGGGACGGCATGTTCATGGTGCCGAGGGTGCAGAAGCATCTCTGGGACGACACGGAGCATCTGTCCATGGCCATGGTGCGCTACCCGTACGCGAGAGGTGGCCAGAGCTGGACTTCACCCGAGTTCGTGCTCAGCCCGCACCGTGGCGACTGGCACCTCGGCGCCGACAAGTACCGGATCTGGCTTGAAGGCTGGCAGGCAAAGAGGGAAAAGGCGGCATGGGCCAGGAACACGAACGGCTTCTGCCATTTGATCCTCCGGCACCAGGACGGCAGCACGGTCAATGAGATCGCCGAATTGGACGAGATCCTCGCGGAAGCGAAGGCGCACGGGATCGACCTGCTTTTCGTCTGCGGATGGTACGTCGGAGGTCACGATGGGGCCTACTACCCCGAGTACAACCCGATCGATCCTGTCGCTCTGCCCGAGGCCTTCGAGAGAGTCCACAAGAGCGGCGGGCGGCTGCTCCTCTACCTCAATATGCGGGCCTCGAACATGGGACGCCCTGATTTCACCGCACGGTTCCTGCCGTGGGCGATCAAGAGCCACGACGGCCTCGTGAACGTCACGGAATGGGGGTGGGCAGTCGGGAACTACCCCTCTTTCGAGGCAGTGAGGTTCGGCAATCTCTGTCCCCATGCGGCCGGATGGCAGGACATGTTCGTAGGGGAGATGAAGAAAGCCGTCGCTCTGGGCGCCGACTGCGGCCTGATGGACCAGCTACTGGTCGCGGACATGTGCCACGACACACGGCATGGGCATTCGAGTCCAGAGGCATCATACGGCCCCGGGGCCCTGCGCATGGCCAGACAGACGCTTGCGGCCGGCAAGCAGGCCAATCCGGAGTTCGAGATCGCCATGGAGGGCGTGTGCGATTTGTATGCGCCGGAGGTCGCCGTCTACCACTCCCGCTGCGATTTCCCGGCCCATGCGGCTCCGGAGGTCTTCCGCTACACTCTGCCCTGGGTCACGGGGATCAGCGGGGGATGCGTCGACATGGGCGACCTCGAGAAAGTGCGGGAGACGTTCCTCCTGGGCTTGGTATTCGACCTGGAGATCCACACGCACAACCGGGGCCGGCTCTCCTTTGATCCCCGGATCTCGGTGGAGGTGAAGAAGATCAACGATCTGCGGCGGGCTCATCGGGATCTGTTCGTGGATGGGCAGTTCAGGGACAGGGTCGGGCTTGCGGTGAGCTCCCGGAGCGTCGACGGCAGGCTGTTCGTCGCGGAGAAGGCCAGGATGATCACGTTGTGGAACAAGGGACAAAGGACGGCGACTCCCACGGTACGCCTCACCGATCCGACGGGATTCCCCAAAGGGATCCGAGCATCCCTTGACCGCACGGGCAGGCCGGAGGACAGGGAGGAACTTCGCTGCCGGCTCGGAGGCGAGGGGCTCGCGGTTGCGTGCCCTTCCCTCGACCCGGGCGGTATCGCCGTCTTGAGACTGGAATGGAGTTGAGAAAGGTAGAGTCCGTGCAGACGGTCGTCGGGCAACTGGAGCAGAGGGCACGAAAGATTCGCCGCCTGATCCTGTGCATGCTGGAGAAAGCGGGATCAGGCCACACGGGCGGATCGCTCTCCGCCGTCGAGATACTGACGGTGCTCTACTTCCACCATCTGCGGCACCGGCCTACCGATCCCCACTGGGAGGAAAGGGACCGGTTCATCCTGTCGAAAGGCCACAGCGCTCCGGTTCTGTATGCAGTCCTCGCGGAAAGCGGGTATTTTCCTCTGTCCTGGCTGGAGCACCTGCGGGAGATCGGCCATCCGCTTCAGGGCCACCCATGCATGAACAAGACCCCCGGCCTCGAGGCTTCGACCGGTTCCCTCGGCCAGGGGCTGTCGATCGGATGCGGGATGGCATGGGCGGCCAGGCGCGGCGGAACTGCCGGCAGGGTGTACGTGCTGCTGGGTGACGGGGAGTGCGACGAGGGACAGGTCTGGGAGGCTGCGATGTTTGCCAGGCACTACCGCCTGGACAATCTCACGGCACTCGTCGACAGGAATGCGCTGCAGGTGGATGGAGCGACGGAGAAGGTCATGTCGCTGGAGCCCTTCGCTGACAAGTGGAGGGCGTTCGGCTGGGAAGTCCTGGAGGTGGACGGTCACGACATCGAAGCGCTCATGTCCGCTCTGCAGCGGGCCAATGTCGTGAAGGGCGCTCCGACGGTGATCATCGCCCACACCGTGAAGGGAAAAGGGATATCGTTCATGGAGGGGCGGGTGGAGTGGCACGGCAGGGCGCCGGATCGGGATCAGCTTGCAGCGGCTCTGCGGGAGCTGGGGTCGCCCGATGAGGGATCGTCGGATGGCTGAGCTGAAATCCACCCGGGACGCGTACGGGGAGGCGCTCGTCGAGCTTGGCAGAATGGACCCCAGGATCGTGGTGCTGGACGCCGATGTCTCCAAGGCCACGAAGACGGATCGCTTCGCGAAAGAGTTTCCGCAGCGATTCATCAACTGCGGCTGCGCGGAAGCCAACATGATGGCGGTGGCCGCGGGCATCTCCCTTTCCGGGTTCATTCCTTTCGCCTCCGCAATGGCGGTGTTCGCCTCGCTGCGGGCGCTGGATCAGATCCGCAACACGATCTGCTACCCCGGCATCACGGTCGTCGTCGCTGCGACGCACGGGGGGATCACCGTGGGGGAGGACGGTCCCTCCCACCAGGCCATCGAGGACATCGCCGTCATGCGCTCTCTCCCGAACATGACTGTCATCGTCCCTGCCGACGCACCCCAGACGAGGAAAGCCGTCCTCGCCGCGGCGATGCACCACGGACCCGTCTACCTTCGCATGGGCCGCCCCCCCGTCCCCTCGGTGACAGGGGCAGATGACGATTTCCAGATCGGGACTGCTCAGGTGCTGAGACGAGGCAGCCACGTCGCGATAGTTGCTTGCGGGGTAATGGTGGCCGAAGCCCTCAGGGCAGCGGACGCTCTCGAGAAGGAGTCGGTCTCTGCGATGGTGCTGAACGTCCACACCGTCAAGCCGATGGATGAGCTCGCGGTCGTGCGAGCAGCGCAGACGACCAGGGGAATCGTCACGGCCGAGGAAGGTGTTCTGATGGGCGGGCTGGGCAGCGCAGTTGTCGAGGTACTGTCCCGGCATGGGGTTCGTACACCGGTTAGGATGATCGGCGTCAGGGATGAGTTCGCAGAGTCAGGCAGCCCGGAAGCCCTCAGGGAGAAGTACGGGCTCACTTCCGAGGATATCGTGCGTGAAGTTCTCGCCATGCAGCAGTCGGAAAGCCGATAGGCTGTCGGCATGGTAGTGGCTGTCGGCCCGGCAGGGAGAGCACGTTGAAGCAACTCAGCTCCATAACAGTCAAGGCGGACGTCGTTCTGGATTCGATCGATCCGCGCATCTACGGTCAGAACATCGAGCACATGGGCCGGCAGATTCTGGGGGGGCTCGTGGCCGAGCCGGGGTCACGGGCCCCGCAGGACGACCGCGGGTTCCGCCTGGACACGGCAGACTCCATCGAGAGTCTGAGTCCGCCGCTCCTGCGCTGGCCCGGTGGGTGTTTCGCAGATTCGTATCACTGGCGCGACGGTATCGGCTCCGACCGGCCCAGGATTCCGAACCGGATGTGGGGCAGGTTTCCGGCTCAGCTCCTCCTCGGCAATCCTCCGTTTCCGGTCGGGCCCCTGGACGACAATCGGTTCGGCACGGACGAGTTCCTGAGTCTGTGCCGGCGCACGGGCGCCGAGCCGAGCATCACCGCGAGCCTCGGCGCCGATGATCCCGGGGAGGCATCGGAATGGGTCGGCACCATCCGCGAACGATACGGATCCGGGGCGGTACCGACCTGGAGCGTGGGCAACGAGCAGTGGAACCCCGTCGAGCCGGGAGGCTGCGCTTTCCGGCCCCGAAGGTACGTGGAGCGATTCCACAGGTTCGCGGAGGTCATGAGGCGCGCCGACCCGGCGATCAGGCTCATCGCCTCCGGGGCGGATGCGCTCCTCTCGCCGGGCTGGAACCGGGAGATCATCCGGGGCATCGGGGAGCACATGGACTACCTATCCCTTCACCTCTACACGCCGACGGGCCTTTCCCTGACCCGAATCAAAGATACGTCCGGGGCCTACTATGCGATCGCCGCGGCAGGCCTCGCCCTGGAGGAGCAGGTTCGGAGGACTGTGGAGCTGTCGGGTGAGCTCCTGGGGAGGGCCATCCCCATAGCATTCGACGAGTGGAACATCCTCGGCTCCCTGCGCAGGTTCACTGCGCCCTGGGACTCCCTGCGCGAGGCGATCGGCGTCGCGGGCATCATCCACGCCTTCCATCGTCAGGCACGGCACGTACGCATGGCAGCCATGTTCGCCATGCTGAACTCCGCGAGCCCGCCCCTCCTCACCACGAGGGATGCGCTGGTGCGTACGCCCGTGTTTCACGTGCTCCGGATGTACCGCCGCCTCACGGGGAGCGCGCGGGTTCTGTCCGAGGTCGCCGGTCCAACCGTGAACGTACCGAAACTCCTCGACCTTCCCCGGCGCGCTGCGTTCCCCCTGCTCGATGCGAGCGTCACCGTGGATAACCGTCGACTGACGGTGTTCGTCATCAACCGCGACCACCGGGAGAGCCAGGAGACTGCGGTGGACGTTTCCGGCTTTGAAGTCCCGCGGACCGTGCAGATCCACACCGTATGCGCGAAAGACTGCCTGGCGAGGAACA
>JAPLSM010000259.1 GCA_026398635.1 Spirochaetota bacterium
GGACCTCGCCGGGGGAGGCGACCGCACCCTCCCGGTGGCCGGTGCATCCCTGCCCTTTTTCGCCGTTTCGGCTATCATCGGACTGCTGGTATTCGCCGTCGCTGCGGTCGTGTCCTGGGCAGCGCTGCGGACGGCGCGGGCGGCGGCGAAGAAGCGGGGCGGCCTGACGGACATCCATGTCCACGGCCGCCCTTAGGCATCCGTGCCGGGGAAGGCTCATGAGCGGGGTGGGGCGGGACAACGGGGCTGAGTACCTTCGCGAGCTGGGGCGCGTCGCCCGTCGGGCCCGTCTCGCGGTCGTGCTGCGCCGGCTCGTGCCCGGTTCGCTCGTTGGCCTGGCAGCTGGGTTCGCCTACCTCGTCGTCCGGCCGTTCCTGCCGACCGCATTCACCCTCTTCCATCCCCTCGTGGTGCCCGGGCTCCTTCTCGCGGCCGGAAGCCTGGCGGGTGTAGTCGTCGGCTGCGCGGTCCGGATCGGACGTGCGGCGCTCGCCGTCCAGGTGGACCGGTCGCTCGGGACACGCGGACTCGCTTCGGCGGCGCTCGAGATGGCCGAGGGACGCCGTTCCAGCGCGTTCGCGGGTCCCCTGCTGGAGGATGCCGCGTCCGGGCTGCGGAGCGCGGGACCGCGGCGCATCATCGGGATGCCGCGCCTGCGTCTCCTGCCGTGGACGCTGGCCGCCGCGGCACTGGTGATCGCGACCGGGCTCCTGCCCTTCAGTCTGCGCGACCTGTTCCCCGCCCGGCAGCCGGTCGACCGCCGGATTGCCGTCCTCGGGGGCGAGCTCGAGGAATCCGGACGCAGGCTCGAGGAGGAATCGCGGCGGCAGGACCTTCGACAGGGCCTCGAGCTTTCGCGCGAGCTGCAGCAGCTCGGGAAGGCACTGTCGATGCAGGAGGAGCCCGCCGAGGAGCTGTCCCGGCGGCTTTCCGAGCTGGAGAGCCGGATCGGCCGGGAGTACAGGCTGATGCTGCAGCGGTTCCAGGACCAGGCTCATCCGGCCGGCACGGGACCCGGCGTCGAGCCGGCTCCGGGGGAGGGGGACACCGAAGCGGTGCCGGGGTCGGGACGCGACGATGCAGGAGGCCAGGCCTGGGAGAAGATTAATCCCTCGACCCTCCCGCCGGAGGCCCGGGAGCTCGCGGAGGCGCTCGATCTGCTGCGGCAGCTGAAGGAGCGCTCGGTGTCGAAGGGCGGGTCTGGCGGCGCGGGAGAGGAAGGCGGTTCGCCCGGCGAACGGGGAGGGGAAGGAGAAGGATCGGGTACGGCCGGCGGCGGCGACGAATCCGCCGGCAACGACAGCGATCCGATGGCCTCCTCGAAGGCAGGCACCGCGGCGGTGACGGACGAGCCCGGCGCACCGTCGGAGATCGCGAGGTCCGAACCCGGGGAGCCGCTCAAGGCCGAGTCGCCGGTGGGCGAGGGGGAGATGGCGCGCATGCTCGTGCGCGCGCTGCCCGAGGCCGCTGCCGCGGCGACGACCGAGGAACAGGTGCTGGGCGAGTACCGCCGGCAGGCGGAGAGCGCACTGTCCGCGGAGCAGGTGCCGCTCGTGCTGCGCGAATACATCAAGGGATACTTCACGGGCATCGGGGTGCTGGGGAATTAGGAGGGACGATGGAACCGGCGGACGTGCGCGGGAAGGCGGCGTGGGTGCGCGACCGGGTGTCGGCGCTGCGCGGCGAGATCGGCAGGGCGATCGTGGGCCACGCGGAGATCGTGGACGGAGTGCTCACCTGTCTCGCCTGCGGGGGCCACGCGCTGCTCGATGGCGTGCCGGGCCTCGGCAAGACCACGCTCATCAAGAGCCTGGGCCAGGTGCTCGACCTCGCGACGTCGCGCATCCAGTTCACCCCCGACCTGATGCCCGCGGACATCATCGGCACCAACGTGCTCGTGCAGGACGCTGAGGCCGGCGGCAGCGCCCGGCGGCTCGTGCAGTTCCAGCGGGGGCCGGTGTTCGCGTGCATCGTGCTCGCCGACGAGATCAACCGGGCCACGCCGAAGACCCAGTCGGCGCTGCTCGAGGCCATGCAGGAGCAGGCCGTCACCGTGGGCGGCACCACCTACCCGCTCGAGGCGCCGTTCATCGTGTTGGCCACGCAGAACCCCATCGAGATGGAGGGCACCTACCCGTTGCCCGAGGCGCAGCTCGACCGGTTCTTCTTCAAGCTCGCTCTCGAGTACCCTTCAGCAGCGGAGATCGCGGCGATCATTGAGCGAACCACCTCCGGAGCCAAGACGGTACTCGAGCGGGTGATGGGCGCTGCGGAGATCGCGGAGATCAAGCGGCTGGTTCGCGAGGTGCCCGTGGCGGAGCCGGTGCGAGACTACGCCATCCGGCTCGCCCTTGCCACCAGGCCCGGCTCACCGACCGCCACCGAGCTCGTCAACCGGTACGTGCGCTACGGGTCGAGCCCCCGGGGTCCGCAGGCGCTCGTACTCGGCGCCAAGGCCCGGGCCCTGTTCGACGGCCGGCTCGCGGCCGGCTGCGAGGACGTGCGCGCCGTGGTCCTGCCGGCCCTGCGCCACCGGCTGCTGCTGAACTTCGAGGGCGAGGCCGAGGGGGTGGCAGCCGAGCGGATCGTCGCGGACGTGCTCGAGCGCGTAGCCCTGCCCGAGGGGGTGCCGGGCTGATGGACCGGGCTCTCTTCGACCGGGAGTTCCTCGCGAAGCTCGAGCACCTGTCGCTGGTAGCCCGGCGGCTTTACCGGGGCGAAACCCGGGGCAGCCACGGTTCGCCGCTGCGGGGCGCGAGCCCGGACTTCGCCGACCACCGGGACTACCAGCCCGGCGACGACTTCCGCACCATCGACTGGAACATCTTCGCCCGGCTCAACCGGCTGTTCGTGAAGCTCTTCGCAGAGGAGGAAGACCTCGGCGTGCACCTGCTCGTTGACGCGAGCGGGTCCATGGGTTTCGGGACGCCGCCCAAGCTCGACTACGCGCGCCGGCTCGCTGCGGCGCTCGGCTACATCGCCCTGCACTCCCTCGACCGGGTCGGCGCCACGACGTTTGCGGCCGGCCTCGGCGGGTCGCTCAGCCCGCGGCGCGGCCGGGGCCAGGCCTTCCACCTGCTCGAGTACCTGAGCCGGGTGACGGCGGAGGGCGGGACCGGGGTCGGCGCCGCGCTGCAGGACTACGCGCTGCGCACGCGCTCGCCGGGCCTCGCGATCGTCATCTCCGACCTGCTGGGGTCCCCCGGCTGGCAGCGCGGCATCGCCGCCCTGCGGTACCGCCGGTTCGACGTGGTGCTCGTGCAGGTGCTCGACCAGGAGGATATCTCGCCCGCCGGCTCCGGTCCCTCGCGGCTTGTGGACCGCGAGACCGGAAGGACCCTGCGCCTCACCGTCGACGAACCGGTGCTGGCCGCCTACCGCGAGCGGCTCTCGGCCTTCCACGGGTCGGTCGAGGATTTCTGCCTGCGCTCGGGCGTGGAGTACCTTCGGGCGGGCACGCTGGTCCCCTTCGAGGACCTGGTGCTGCGCTACCTGCGGCAGGGTGCGCACCTGCACGCCCGGAAGTAGGGGTGCCGTGACCTTCGCCGCGCCGCTCGCGCTGATGGCCCTGCTCCTCGTGCCTCTCGTTGTGCTGCTCCACACCATTGCGGCGCGCTGGACGAGCCGCGACGTCTCGTCACTCGCCTTCTGGGAGGAGGCGCTGCGCGAAATGCGCACCAGCCTCCGGGTCCGCCGGCTCCTGAAAAGCCTCGCCCTGCTCGCGGCGGTGCTCGCGGTCTCAGCGCTCACACTCGGCCTGGCCCGGCCCCTCGTCGGCCGTCCTCCGGGGGGGCAGGCGGGCGACATGGTGCTCGTGCTCGACGTCACGGCAAGCATGGGTTCCCGGTCCGGCGGCGCGACCCGGTATGACGAGGTGAAGGACGAGGCCCTCCAGCTCGTGGCCGGCCTGCGCCGGGGCGCCCGGATGTGCGTGGTCGCCGCGGGCGGGGCGCCCCGGGTGCTCGTGCCCTTCACCGAAAACCGCGAAGCCCTGCGCCGCGCCATCAGGGGGTCGTCGGCGACGGACGAGCCGGGAGCGCCGGCCGACAGTCTGCTGTTCGCGCTCGGGCTTCGCGAGCCGGGTCGCGCTACCCGGGTGGTGTTCGTGACCGACGGTGCGTTCTCCACGTACGGCGACGCCGATCCGGACCGCACCGGCGTCCGCGTGATCACGGTCGGCGGACGTGCCGAAAACGCCGGCATCACAGCCATGAGCTTCCGGCGGACCGCTGCGGGCGGCGTGGAGCTGTTCGTGTCGATCGCTGCGAGCGGCGGGATACCACGCGCCGTACCACTGGTCGTAAGCGCTGCCGGGAGGACGGTGATCCGCCGGGAGGTGACGCTCGGCGGGACCGGTCACGCTTCGGTTAGCCTTCCGTGGGAAGGACCCACCGAGGGCAGGGTGACTGCCCGGATCGAGGTTGACGACGACCTCGCGGCGGACGACGCGGCGTACGCGGTGTTCGAGCCGGCGAAGTCCCTGCGGGTGCTGCTGGTGGGACGACCCGATGCGTTCCTGGAGGCCGCGTTGAGTCGCTTCCCGGGCGTGCTGCTCAAGCGCGTCGACGCGGTCGATCCGGTCAGCGGTGCCCGGGAGCTGGACGGGTACGACCTCGCGGTGTTCAACGGAGGCGACCCGCCTCCCCTCGAGCGCGGGAGCGTGCTCGTCTTCGGCACCGTGCCGCCGGGCCTCCCCCTGGAGCCGAAGGGGGTCATCACCGGTCCGCGGTTCGTCTCCTGGGACCGGGACCACCCCCTGCTCGCATCGCTTGCTCTCGGCCCGGTCGTGATCGAGAAGGCGCTGGACGTGAGGGCGGGTCCGGGTGTGAAGGTCATCGCCCGTTCGCGGGATGCGCCGCTCGTTGCCACCTGGGAGCGCGAGGACCTGCGCGTGCTGTTCGTGGCGTTCCAGCCGTCGCAGTCCGACCTGCCGCTGCGCGCGGCATTCCCGCTGTTCGTGGCGAACGCGCTGTCCTGGTTCCGTCCCGGCGTACTCGGGGCCGATGCGGCCGGCCACCGTACCGGGGAAACGGTGGAGGTCGGGGTGCCGGGGGACGCCCGCGAGGCGCGGGTCACGGGCCCCGACGGCAGGCAGACGCCGTGGCCGGTGACCGCGGGTGTTCTCTCCTACACCGGCACGTCGCGGGCCGGGTTCCACCGGGTTGAGGCGGTGCAGCGGCCCGCCCTAGGGGCGGCCGGCTTCTCGCAGGACATCGCGGTGAGCCTGTGCGATGCCTCCGAAACCGACCTCGCCTCCCGGCACGTCGTGCCCGCAACGGGCAGTGGAACCGGTCAGGATGCCGGTGCAGAGGCCGGCGTCGAGGATCGGTCCGGTGAGTCCGTGCCGCGCGAGCCGGCCTGGTTCGCCTTCGCGCTCGCCGGTTTCCTGCTGGTGGTCGCCGAGGGGTTATTGTGGATGGTGCAGCGGCCCCTCGGCGCGGCAGCGAGCCGCGGAGCGGGTCGCGGGAGCGCCAGGGTAACCCCGTGAGCTTCTCCACTGCCGGCTGGCTCGCCCTGCTTGCGCTCGTGCCGCCGCTCGTGATCCTGCTCTGGCGTCGTGGCGCAGACCTGCCGCGCGGCCGCCGGGTGAGCTTCGTGGTGCTGCGGGCAGCCGCCCTGACGCTGCTCGCCCTCGCCTTGGCGGGCCTGCGGCTCTCGCGCGGATCCGACCGGATCGACCTGCTGCTTCTCCTCGATTCCTCGGACAGCGTCGACGAAGAGGCGCGCCGGACGGCGCTCGAGACCTTCGACGGGCTGCGTGCGCGCCTGCGGCCCGACGACGGCGCGGGCATCGTGCGCTTCGGCGCCGACGCGGACATCGAGCGCCTCGCCGCCGGGAGCCGCGCGGCCGCGACGGAGACCGCGGCAGGTTCGTCGGGTGTCGACCCGGGCGCCACGGACATCGAGGCTGCGATTCTCTACGCCGTGGCCCAGTTCGGCGAGGAGGGGTCCCGCAGGATCCTGCTCGCGAGCGACGGCGCGGCGAACCGGGGCGATGCCGCGGCGGCGGCTGCGGTCGCCAAAGCTTCCGGCGTCGAGCTGCACGTGCTGCCGATCGAATCGGCGGTCATGGGCGGCGAGGTGCTCGTACGGGACGTGTCCGCGCCCGCCGAGGTGCGGGCCGGGGAGACGCGCGACGTCACCGTGGTACTGCGTTCCCGCACCCGGACCCCTGCCCGGGTCCTGCTGCTGAGCGACGGCAGCGTCGCGGCGGGACGGACGCTGATGCTGGAGCCGGGCGAGAACGCGATTCCCTTCGAGCTCCTGTTTCCCCAGCGGGGGCTCGCGGCGGTCACCGCAGTGGTGGAAGCCGGGGCGGACCGGTTCTCCGAGAACAACCGCTTCACGCGCCTCGTGGAGGTGACGGGCAGCCCCGCGGTGCTCTACGTGTCGTCCCCCGGCCGCCGCTCGTCCGCCTTGCTCTCCGCGCTAGCCGCGCAGGGCATCAGCGCGGTCGAGCGCGAAGCGTCCGGGGTGCCCGGCACCCTCGCGGGGTTCCTGCCCTACGACGCGGTGGTGCTCGACGACGTGCCGGGCTTCAGCTTCTCGTGGGAGAAGATGGAGACCATCGAGCAGTTCGTCCGCGACGCCGGCGGCGGCCTCCTGATGATCGGCGGCGCGCATTCCTTCGGCGCGGGCGGATGGTTCGAGACGCCGGTGGAGCGCGCCTTGCCGGTGGACATGGACGTGACGTCGCAGGCACAGCTGCCGCGCCTGGCCCTGGTGATCGTGACGGACAAGTCGGGCAGTATGGGAGGCATGGTCCCCACGGGCGAGACCAAGCTCGACGTGGTGAAGTCGGCGGCCCTGTCGGTGCTCGAGCTGCTCAATCCCTTCGACCGGGTCGGCCTGCTCGCCTTCGATGCGGACAAGGAGTGGACCGTGCCGTTGACCGAGGCGCAGAACCGCGAGCAGGTCGCCGCGGACCTCGCCACGCTCCAGCCGGGCGGCGGCACCAACCTCTACCCCGCGCTCGAGGAAGCCTACCGGGAGCTCGCGGGCATCGAAGCCGCGGTCAAGCACGTCATCGTGCTCTCGGACGGGCTCACGAACCCCGGGGAGTTCGAGCGGCTCGCGCGTGCCATGCGCGGCGCGAAGATAACGGTGTCCACGGTCGCGGTGGGCGATGACGCGGACCGTGAGCTGATGGCCTCCATCGCTTCGTGGGCCGGGGGCCGCACCTACGCCACCGCGGACCCGCGGAACGTGCCCCGCATTTTCATGACGGAAACCCTGCTCGCGAGCCGTGGCCTGCTCGTGGAGACGAGGTTCCTGCCCCAGGCGACCACGCCGCAGGAGCTTCTTTCCGGCATCGCGCCATCCTCCCTCCCGCCCCTGCTCGGGTTCGTGCTCACCTACCCGAAGCAGGGCGCCACGCGCGTGCTCGGCGCGCTCCACGACGCTCCGCTGCTCGCGACCTGGCGCTACGGCCTGGGACGGGCGGCCGCGTTCACCTCGGACCTCACGGGCAGGTGGGGGAGGGAGTGGGTGGCGTGGGAGTCCTTTCCCCGGTTTGCGGCGCAGCTGGTGCGCTGGGTCGAGCCCCCGGTGACCTCCGAGGTCCTGCACCCCGTGGTGTCGATCACCAGCGCAAAGGGCGCGATCGCGGTGGACGCATGGGACGCGCTGGGCGAGTTCGTGAACGGGCTCGAGGTCTCGGCGGTCGTCGCGGGACCGCGGCGGGACCGGCTGGAGGTGGCGCTCCCGCAATCCGGGCCCGGCCGGTACGAGGGAACCTTCGCCGCAGAGGGGGCTGGCGACTACGTGGCCACCGTTTCGGCCCGGTCCGCCGAGGGGGCGGTTTCCGTCCGCACCGTGGGCGCCAGCGTCTCCTATCCCGAGGAGTACCTCGACGCCGGGGCGAACCGCGAGCTGCTTGAAAGTCTCGCTGCCGTGACCGGCGGCGGCGTGGTGGATCCCGGCGATGCCGGCTCGCTCGAACGCCTCCTGCGGCGCGAGCGCGGGACCTCGTCCCGGCAGGTGGCGCTGTGGCCACTGCTCCTTGCCCTCGCGCTCGCTTTCTTCTTCCTCGACGTGGCGGTACGGAAGTTCACCCTCCCGGAGGGAGTGCGCGAGCGGCTCGGGCGGCTTTTCGGCAGGGCGGCGGGGGCGCGGGGCTGGAGCTACGAGGAGCTGGCGGCGATGGTGCAGCAGGCGCGTGACGACGAGCGCCGGAAGCTGCGCGAGCGCATCTCGGGCATGGCCGCGGACGGGAAGGTGTCGTCGGACCTCGCGGCGTACCTCTACATCGCGCGCATGAGGTCGGGGAAGCACGGCGAGGTGGGCCCGCGGTCGCCCGGGAAACCGGAAACATCAGCGAAGAAGGAAGGCTGAGCGCCGCGTACTGGGCTGCGGACGGCGTGCACCTGACTGATGCCGGGCACGGCTCCCGGCAGAAGAGAGGATCAGGGGAGTATACTGGGAACAAGCGGGCTGCGGCGCTTCAGCCGAGTGAAACCTTCTCGTTAGGGTCGACCGTAGGGATAAGCTGGCACCCCTTGCACTTCAAGCGCTTTTGCCGTTGTTACCGCTTTTTTGCCGCTGGTTCTCAGTGATGAATTATCCGGCATTTTTATGCGGTTTTGTTAACATGACCGGTGATAGGCGATTATCGGGAGTGAAGTATTCTTGGTACCCTGGCTGATACCATGGCGCTGCGCAAGGGGTCATGCACCCCGACATCCTCCTGCGCAGAACCGCCAAGTTCATTTAGCTCCACTTTTCGTAGAATGGGATGCACTGCTTAGGGCGCCACGCTTGTTGACGAAAACACCTCGAACGATTGCATGACGAGCCCGTAGGCTACTTGCCATAGCAAGGGTACAGGCTCGATGCCTTGCTTTTCCGCATAACAGAATGGGGGAATCTTTATTCTTGGTGGCACCCGGATGCGAATCCTATCTATTACCAGTTATTCTTGAAAGCTGTATAAACACTCTGGGGATAGGGTATTCCAGAACCACCTTTTTTTTCGTTATGCTCGCATTCGAACATGCCCGCCACCGGAAAAATGGCGAATAGTTTGACCACAGGGAGGTACAGATAATTCACGAGGCTGCAATACCAACTCCACTCCGAGATATTACGGTGTTACCCTTAGCAGCTATTACGGCACAACCGTGTATATATGTGTTATGCACATAATTGAAGTTATGCGTAATTGCACCAAACAATTCTTTGATACAGAATACACAGTAATTCGCTTAAAACGCCCTGCTTGACGGGAAGCATGCACTTTCATACAACAATCTGCAGGCGAGAGGAGCAACCAATTGGTAAAGCGCATAGCACTGTTTAATCATAAAGGCGGCGTCAGCAAAACAACCACTACCTTCAATCTTGGGTGGATGCTTGCGTCAAAAGGGAAACGCGTGATCATGGTGGATGCAGATCCCCAGTGCAACTTGACTGGTCTCGTCCTCGGTTACAAGGGGCTCTCTGAACTCGATAACTACTACCAAAAGCACCCCGAGCGTAACCTGCAGGCTGCTCTCGCCCCCGCATTCGAGTCGAGGCCGAAAGAGATAACAGCTGTAGAATGCATCGAAACAAAAGGCAGGCGGAATCTGTTCTTATTACCTGGTAGCATTAAACTATCCGAGTATGAAGTTACTCTTGGTATTGCGCAGGAATTGTCTGGATCTATTCAAACACTGCAGAACCTTCCAGGGTCTTTCAGCTATGTCCTGGCAAAAACAGCAGAGGCATACAACGCCGACTACATTCTACTGGACATGAATCCAAGCCTCAGCTCGATAAATCAAAATCTTCTTCTCACAAGTGACTACTTCCTTATTCCAACTTCGCCTGATTATTTCTCGGTGATGGCACTCGACTCGCTTTCAACTGTCATTCCTCGTTGGGCAGACTGGTCTCGAAAAGCTCAGACGTTGCAGATACTTACTTCTGCTACCTATCCCTTCCCTAACGTTTCACCGAAGTTCTTGGGAATAATCATCCAAAAATACCGGCCCAGAAGCGGTGTCCCCGCAAAAGGCTTTCAGAAGTGGGTCAATGAGATCAAGACAACGGTCACGGACAAGTTGTCACCTGTGCTGAATAGGTATGGTCTTCTCTTGCCAGAGAGCACCTACAAAGAGGCCGGAGTCGGAAAGGACTTCTGTCTATCTGAAATCGCAGATTTCAATACCCTTATCGCCAAATCGCAAAGCGCAAGAACACCTATCTACGCCCTGTCTCCTAAGCAGATTGGAAGTGGCGGTATTATTCTAAAAAATACCATTAAGTCCAGAGATGCTTTCAAAGGCATCTTTAATGACCTTGCGACAACAATCCTCGCGCTGACTCGGTAGCGGGTAATGCTTTCCGCACAGAAAGCATTTGAGGACAACATACTCCGGGCCAGGATCATGTGCGGCGTCTTTGAGGCACTATTGAATTCGACTACATCCGCGCTAGATCTCACTGATCTTCTCCGTGCAGCAGTTGTCCAGTCGGTCAGCGCCTTTGATTACCTCATTCATGAAATGGTTCGAATAGGAATCGGCCAGATATATCTTGGAATGCGGCCGGCTACGCCGACATACCTGCGCTTCGAGGTTTCGTTCCAATCGATGGGTCTGGTTCTTGCGAATCCCCAAGACTATGGCCCCATCGACAGCGAGGTTCGAATGCGCCACTCGTGGAGGGCGTTTCAGCGGCCAGACAAGGTGGCCGACGCAATCCGAATTGTTTCGGAGAAAGCTCTTTGGGAAGAAGTAGGCGGATGCCTTGGAATGCTTCCTGCAGATGTAAAGACCAGGCTTAGTGCGATTGTGGATAGAAGAGACAAGATCGCACATGAAGCAGATATGGATCCAACAGACCCCGCTGGGCATATTCGGTGGGTTATGACGACTCAAGATGCTCTGGATGCAATCAAGTTCATTGACCAAGTCGGTCACGCCATTCTACTCATTGTTGCTTGAGTATCCGATAAATCGATAGACCAGTCGTTTGAGTTGACCCTTTGGGTGCGGTTCTGGTTTGTGAGTCTCGCTCCGCGTTGGCGACTCGCCGGTCCAACTCATTGTATTTCTAATAGATAGTAGAAAGAGGGTCTAATGAAGTAATATGTTGGTGCAACTACGCATAACAGCACGTATGTACATCGGCGCCCCTTCGGGGCGCCTCGGGCTCCGCGGCGCTGCGGCGCGCCGCTGCGCCACATGGCCCCTCACCCTGGATGGGCTCGGGGCCACGTCACATACGTGCAATACGTTATACGCAATTGCGCTTATTTTCTACTTGATGCATAATACCATGTTAGGTTTCAAGGTCCTTTGATAGGGGACGAGATGAACCCAGCAGACATCAGAAAACAAACGAAACAGTTCGGGGCCTTCTTCGGATCGACGATCAAGCGCTCGCTGAAACCAAAGGCGCTATATCGAACTGCCACTACCAGTTCATTCAAAAAACTGGCAGTCGACATAGTCGTGCTGTCCGTTTGCTCTGCCCTTCTTCTGCTCTTGGTTCGCTCGCTCCTCACGTCTCGTTTTGGGCTGTCTGCGCTATTTCCGACTGCCTTGGCTCTGCTATTCTTCTCTCTGGCCTACTCACTCGTGTTCGCGGGTATCTTCCTGTTCCAGCGATTGTCATTCCGAAGGCTGATTCTGACCTCCGTGTTCTTTTGTTCGCATTCAACTATCACTTTTCTCCTCCCTTCTTTCATCGTGCTCGTTGTCTATGCGGGCATCGAATTCTATCCTCTGTACTACGTATTCTACCTGTTCATACTTGTTCCGGTGCTCGTGTTCACCTTCGTATACCCGTTCCTATTCAACCGTGGGGTCTACAAGCTTCTCTCGTTGCTGATATCCATCGCATGCCTTGGGCTAACCAACCTGGGCCTCTTTCAGCTGTTGCGCTTGTTCCCACCAGACTATGAGGGTCCAGCGCAATACATTTATGATCCGATCTTCCGAGAATACGTCGGCAACGAAATCCCTGAAGAAGGGAAGGCGGCCTACATCATCGACAATTCGCAGATCCTTGTGAATCAGCTGATGGCGCTCACTGTCGCCATCGATGCAGACACGGTAGGGAGGGCTTCTTCGCAGATAGACTCGATAACCGTCCAGAAAGATCACTTGGAGGCTCTCTTGGGGAAACTGCACTTCCGCCGGAATAAGCGCAGCGTGGAAGCGAGTCTTGATATAATCGAGATCCTTGAGTCCATCAAAGTCCAGGTAAAGAGGCTCCGGCCAATCCCAGCAGACTACCCGACCAAGCTGGCCAATATTGCTCACCAAATAGACCAAGCGATCGCCGAACTCGAGCAAGACCGATCATACCTCGCGCGGTTGATCGCGAGACACGACCAGCTCCAAAAGGAGCTCGAGAACGCGCAGAATCAGTCCGGGGAGCGTCCTGACCCTCCCGAAGCGGAAGCCCTAGCGGCGGAAGTTCGGTCTCTTACCGCTGAGGCGAGTGCTGAACTGGCTCGGATGGAGAGTGTGCGAGAGAAGATGCAGAGCATGATGGCCGAACAAGACGGGCTGTCAGCTACCGCGGAGCAAGTCAGGATCAACAACAACGCAGTGGGGGAGATGAATCATCTTCTCGAGACGCTTCAGGAGACGCTAAAGAAGGCCAACGTGTATGTGATAGAGGACACCCGCATCATCCGCGTTCACGCTATGCTCTGGTTCGTTCCTTGAAACCTAACATATTGTTGGAGTCGACCTCCGGTCGGCCGGCCTGGCAGTGAGGTCGAGATTCCGTGGAGTGGTCAGGCCGCTTGGGGGCTCCACGGAGCGGCGACTCAACTCTATGTTATGTGTCATTGAATGAAATATCTACCGGTGTGAAAGGTTACGGAATAGATAAAGGGAAAGAGAGTCGGCGCAACTGCGTATAACAGCACGTATGTACATCGGCGCCCCTTCGGGGCGCCTCGGGCTCCGCGGCGCTGCGGCGCGCCGCTCCGCCACATGGCCCCTCGCCCTGGTTGGGCTCGGGGCCACGTCGCATACGTTCGATTCGTTATACGCCATTGCGTCACCGGTCATTTGATGTATAATAATAT
>JAPLSM010000010.1 GCA_026398635.1 Spirochaetota bacterium
TGCAGAGAGACGCACGCCGAGACGGTTCGGACTCGCATTCCTAAACCGTAGGCCGGACGTTCGAGTCGTCTCTGGGGCATCCCCGAAACGCGGCATGAAGGACGACTGCTCGTGAACAAGATCGTGTACCGTCTCGTAGACTTCACCCAGCGCCACGCCTGGCTCGTGATCGCCGCGGTCGCGGCGATCTCGGTCGTGCTCGGATTCCTCGCGCTGCGCCTCGAGGTCGACGCGGACCTCGTGAACATCATACCCGAGAACAGCGCGGTGAAGCGCCTGACGGAGAAGTACGGGAAGACGAACACCCAGGATTCCCACGCGCTGCTGATGTTCATGGCCCCGGACCTGTTCACCGCGGCCAAGCTCTCCCTCGTTGCGGACGCCTGCAGCCGGATCGAGGCGGTCGAGCACGTGAAGTCGGGCATCACGCCGTTCATGTTCCTCACCTTCGAGAACCGCGACGGGCGGCTCGCCATCGGGACGATGGCGCCGGGCGGTCGCCCCCCCGCGACGGACGAGGAGGCCCAAGCGCTGCGGGGGCGGCTACTGGCCGACCCGCAGGCGCGTAACCTGGTGATCTCGAGCGACGGCGATGCGCTGTGCGCCATCTTCCCCGTGGAACCGGTTAAAAACCGGCGGCCGATTCTCGAAGACCTCGAGGCCATCATCGCACCCCTCCGCAGCGAGATGGACGTGCGGATCGTCGGCTCGCTGCCGCTCAGCCGGTCCATCATGGATCACCTCTACACGGACCTCCCCGTCTTCCTCGGCCTCGCGCTCGTGGTGATCCTCGTCTCGTACTTCTTAAGCTTCCGCACCCTGCGCTCGCTGGTGCTGCCCGTGCTCGTGGTGGTGCTCAGCACCGTGTGGACCGTGGGCACCATGACCTTGCTGGGATTCAAGCTCACCGTGGTGTCGGTCGCGACCCCGCCGCTCGTGCTCATCCTCGGCAGCTCCTACAGCCTGCACGTGCTCAACCAGTACTACCGCGAGGCCCGGGTCAGCGGCACCGACCGGCGGTGGATCGTGGATTCGGTGGCGCACATCAACACCACGATCTTTCTCGCCGCGATCACCACAGTCTTCGGGTTCCTCAGCCTCCTTTCGGCCTCGATACGCCAGCTGCGCGAGTTCGGCATCGCCACGGCCATCGGCATCACCTACTGCGGGGTGCTCGCGCTGTTCTTCCTGCCGGCCATGCTCTCGCTGCTGAAGCCTCCCACCGCGGTGCAGCGCGACCGGGTGCTCGAAGGGTTCCTCGCCCGGTCGCTCGGCCGGCTCACCCGCGTGGTCACGCACGGCCATTGGATCGTCTTCATCGTCTCGTTGGTCATCGCCATCGTGTTCGGTATCTCGCTGAGAGGCGTGCGGTTCGAGACGAATTTCATGAAGTACCTGCGGAACACCGAACCGGTCGTCGTGAACAACAACCTCCTGGTCGAAAAGTTCACGGGCTATGAGACCCTGTACCTCACCCTCAGCACTGCCGGCGAGCAGCCCGGCTACTTCCAGGATCCCGCGGTGCTCGCCGCCATCGGCCGCTACGAGTCCGCGCTGGCCGCGGATCCCGACGTGAAGTACCTGTCGTCGTTCGGCGCCTACCTGCGCGGCATGAACCGGGCCATGACGGGCGCCGGGGAGGTCCCCTCGTCCCGGCCGCTGGTGCTGCTGCTGTCGAAGTACTTCGCCGCCCTGTCGTCGACGCCCGCGGGCGGCGCCCTCACGGGCACGCTGATGAACAAGGACTTCAGCCGCTACACCATCGTGCTGCACGTCTGGGACAGCACGGCCCACGACCTCGCCTACGAGAGCAGCCTGAGAGTCATCATGCCGCGCCTGAAGGCGCTCGGGAACGGCACCCTGCCCCCAGGTGTCACGGGGGAGTACTGGGGAGACACGATCACGATCCTGAACATGTCGTCGATCCTGCTCAGCAACCAGATCAGCTCGATCCTGCTGTCGGCCGTGCTGGTGTTCCTGGTCTCGGCCATCGTGCTGCGTTCCGTGCGCCACGGCCTGATGGTGCTCGCGCCGCTCGCCGTGGGAATCATGCTGAACTTCATCATCATGGCCGTCTTCTCGATCCCGCTCGACGCGGTCACCATCTCCTTCGCGAGCGTCGCCATCGGCATCGGCGTCGACAACGCTATCCACCTCACCATCCAGTACCGGAGGCAGCGGGAAATCTGGCCGGGAGACCCTGAAAAGACCATCGAGCACACCCTGAAGGTGGCGGGCCGGCCCATGGTGCTCACTTCCCTGTCCATCATGCTCGCGCTGCTGGTGTTCGTGTTCTCGGCGTTCCGGCCGCTCGTCTACTTCGGCGTGCTGATCTCGCTGTCGCTCGTCACGACGACTGCAGGCGCCCTGATTCTGCTGCCGGCGGTGTTGTACGTCGGATCGCTGCCGGACGCCCGGAAGGCCCGGCGCGTCGGGCAGACAGCGCGGTAAGCTGCCGGGGGGTAGGCAGGCGCGGACGCGGGACGGGTCCGGTTATTTCCAGACCAGCGCGTAGTCGAGCGGTTTGTCCAGCAGGAGCAGACGGATCAGCGGGATGCGGAACGTCACCGAGCCGTTCGCCGTCGTGCCGCCCGTCTGCGAGACGATCGTGCCCTCGGGCTTCATCACCAGGTCGATGAAGGAGCCCTTCAAGGCCGCCGGGCCGTCGGGGCCGAGGGTGAACTGGATCATGTCGAAGTACTCGCTCTCGGTGATGGTGTCCTGCTCCTGCGGCGCGATGCCCTCGAAGGCAGCGTTGTTCATGACGGGAAACACGGCCGAGAGCTCCTTGAAGTTCTTCCGGTCGATGTGCACCTTCAAGGACTTCTGGCCGCCCGACTCGGCATACACGAGGAGTCCGGATTTCTTCACCGACTCCACGGACCCGTAGACCTCCTCGACCGAGCGATAGGCGAGCTCGACCTCGAGCACGTCCGGCGCGGGGGAGGCGACCTTCTTCACCGTCAGGCCGGGCCGGGCGGAAAGCTCCTTCTGCAGCTTCTTCACGTCGAAGATCGAGCCGTCGGCAGCGGGAGCGATGCCCGTCACCTCCTGGAGGTCCAGGATGTACTCGCGAAGGAGCTTCGTGGTCACCACGCGCATCGAGGTGGTGCCCGACCCGTCGGCCTTGATGACGAGCACCTGGTTGACCGAGCAGGCCGCGAGTGCAACGGTCAGGGCGGCGAAGAGGAGGGCGGCGGGCGCCCGGTAAATCCTGTTTGACATCGGGCTGAAAGGTAGCCCCCGTAAACCGGAACGTCAAGCCAGCCACGGCGTACACGCCGTGGCGAGAGGGCGAAACAGACGACAGCTACGTGCGCAGCACGTAGCGAGAGGCCGAAACAGGCGACAGCTACGTGCGAAGCACGTAGCGAGAGGCCAGGCAGTTGCACAGTGACGTCGCGAAAGCGACAGCTACGCTGCCACGCAGCGTCGCAGTGTTGCGAGAGCCGCACGTTGAGCCGACCTTGCCCGTGCCTCTCGAAACCCGTACTATCCCCGCCATGCCCACCATCAGGGTGCTCCCGCTCGGCCGGACGGTGACCGCGGCGCCGGGCGCATCGCTGCGCGACGCTCTTCACCAGGCCGGGATCGCCCTCGACT
>JAPLSM010000217.1 GCA_026398635.1 Spirochaetota bacterium
GGTCTGGAGTATTCCAAGACGAAATCGTTTTTCCGGGCCGTTACGGATTTAACGCAGGGATAAAAGCGGCGAGGGCGTGGAAAAACGTTCGTGGTGAAACGACCCCGACGATGCTGATCCCGCCTGTCGGACACGCTCCGCCCAATGAGAGGGCCACGGTACCGCCCGGGCTGAACCAGGGAACGCTGAACCCAACGTGGCCCATTCCCGGTCTCTGATCACCGGAAGAACACCGTCCGCACCACGCATACTTCAACCTGTTTTCCGCAGGTCAGGCCTTCAATATCTCCCTCCACCTGAACGCGTCTGCGAGAGCGGTCAGTCGGGCTTTTGGCGGAACCTCGCAGCCGGGATACCGAGCAAGCCAAGGACCCTCTTCCGCACCGGCGACAGGCCGGGCAGAAACGTCTTCACGATCCGCGATCCATCCCTCAGCAGGTGACGCTGAAGGTTCCCGAACAGCTCGAAGATCCGTCCCCGCCGTCGGGGCAGCACACTCGCGTTCCTCGGGATACAGCGGGAGTTTTATGATCCTGGCGCGCTTCATGGCTCCCCTGATCTCTCGTTCGATCACCGCATCGAGAATCACGGCCACGAACTCCAGGAACAGGAACGCCTCGATGCGGCTAATGCTCTTCAAGAAGACAGGTCTGACCTCCAGCACCCCCCGCATTAATTCTAGCCCGCAGCCTGAACGCCGGGCCCGCCATAATGAAAAAGTGCGATACCACCCTCGCGCTTGAGGATTGCCTCAAAACCAGAAAGGTCATCCATCATCCCCTCACGGCTGGCGTTTTCCCCAAGGTTCATGAACGGTCGTCCCGCCACAGCGGTACCGCGGGAGCGGCTGCTTCATCAAGTCCAGCGCCCCGCTCCACGGCCCCAAGCCACGAGACCATCCTCGCCTCGTCCTGCTTGGTGCCAGGCCGCAGCAGGTCCCAGCTGTTGTCCACCCTGGCCATGAGCGGTTCAGGGCGGCGCGGTCTTCTGACGCCTCGGGCGGGCCGCGGTCGATTAGGTCGGCATGTCCCGCCTCGAGCAGTGCCTCCCGCACGAGCTTCCGGTTTTCCAGCCTGTGGAGCGCCCCTGATCTCATCGCGCACCTGACCCAGTTCATTCCTCCCGGGGGGGGTGCGGCTCATCCACTACGACGGGCTGTACTCCTCACGGCGCAAGGCGCGCTGGCAGACGTGGCCCCACGTCGCCCGCGTCGCCCCGGCGGGCTGGAGAGACTCTTACACAGAGCATCTCCCCGGCGACACTACCCCCAACCTGACGCATTCGCTACCGCAGGCCGCCTGCCGCTCAGCATGGGCCAAGCTGATTGCGATGGTCTACGAGGTCGATCCCTCGGGCGGCAGCTGTCCCCGCTGTGGATCCGAGATGAGACTCGTCGCCGTCATCACCGACCCTCCTGAGGTGCGCAAGATCCTGCGCCACCTGGTCAAGATCGGGAGGGCACCGCCCCTAGGGCGGGCCACCGCACCGCCCGGACTCGATTCAAGCGCGCTGAACTGAAACCGACATCCACTCTCCCCATGCCCTCGGTTGCCGAGACAGTGCCGCTCGCGTAAAAAACACAACACATTCTTGCTACGATGACCCTTCTTCCTCATACGGAGTCGCGGACGGAGTGTAGCGAGCGCCAAAGACCGCAAGGAGAAGGGGCTGCTCGCCGGGGGGAAGCTGAGGTTGCGCCCCAAGCTCCAGCGGGCTCCTCTCAAGGTACGGCGGCACAATTCCAGCGCATCGGGAACGCCACCTTCAAGCCATCGTTTTGTCTATCACCCGGATCACAGCAGCCGGGATCAAGGATCGAGGGAGAGCGCCTCGAGGATCCGCTGCAGATCGACCACGTTCTCGGTCACCAGAACCCAGATCCGTTCAAGCTTTATCTCTCCGTATTCGTGGGCGAGGACATTGCGCTGGCCAATGATCTTTCTCCAGGGAATCTCGGAATGTTCCTTCTGGAATTCTTCCGATACTCGACGGGCTGCCTCACCCAGGATTTCCAGCAGCCTCTCAATAGCGAGTTGCAGCTTTCGATCCTTCTCGAAATCGCGGAATGTCGTGCCGGAGGTGAATTCGCGGATCGTCCGGGCCGCATCGAGCATGTCCCAGAGGAAGGATCAATCTCGTGTTTCAGGCGACATACAGAACTTCCCGTTGTTGCAGGATCTCCAGGCGTCGGTATGGGTTGCGCAATCCATCCTTCTCTACGAGATGAACGTCCCGCCCGACTTCATTTTTCAGTTCATCCGCGAGGTCCATGAGGTCGAAGAGACTCCATCCAGCTCCTTCCTCGAACTCGACAAGGACGTCGACATCGCTGTCGGGTCTGAAATCGCCGCGCAGAATCGAGCCAAATAGGGAGAGCTCCCGGATTTTCCATCTCCGGCAGAGCGAGGCGAGGAACGTGTCACTCAAGTGCGGACGTTTGCCCTCATGCGTGCAGGGCTGTTTCTCATCCATCAGGAGCATTGTGCCACACCGGTCTTCTCCGCGCAAGCGACGAAACTCGATGCCGCGAATGCGCAGTGCCGCTCACTCCCCGCACACCCTCCGGATCCACTCTTCAGCCATGAGGGCGTGACCTGCGTCCGCCGGGTCTACGGTCGTTGAGGCTGCCGCGAACACGCCGTCGAAGGGACCGTAGACCCCCTTGAACTCGCGCGCGAGGGCCCGCGCGGCCGCGATCTTCGGGTCCAGGTCCGCCCGCCAGGCCTCACGGTCGGCGGGCACGGGCAGCACGAACGGCTCGCAGATCACGATCGCGGCGTCCAGGCGCTCCCTCGTCCTCGCGCGCAGCGCGCGGTAGCCGTCGCGGAACGCCTCCGCGCTCGCCGTACTGGGCAACTGCCCGCTCGTCGCCTATACGACCTTGATCCCCGGCTGGGCCAGGATGGCGGAGGCGCTCTTCGCCCGGGAGCTGGCCACCAGCACCGGGATGAGGCGCGGGAAGCGCGCGAGCTTGCGCTCCAGCTCGAGGTTGTACTCCTCCAGCTCCTCGTAGAGCACGGATCGGCGCTCGAGACCAGGGCGCGGCCGATGCCCTCGCGCTCCAACAGCCGGTCGAGCTTGGCAAGAGTATCCTCGGCGAGGCGGGCGAAGGGCCAAGCACCGAATCCCACGGTGTATGTTCAACGCGAGACTTCATCCAAGACGCCCGCTTGCCTCTCTCGCCAATAGCGAACGACTGCCTCACTTCCCCGCGCCATGATGGCAGCCTGGATTTCCGCCTTCCGCTGGGCGTTCCTCCGGGGAACCCGGTCCTGGCGGATGTCGATCGTGACGGGCGGCTGGAGATCGTCGTAAGGACGATTGACGGGAATTGGCCGGTGGTGAGCGGTCAACGCCGCGAATGGCGGACGGGGCTGCTCTCCGGCACCCGCCCGGCATGCGCAGATCCTATTCGGACCGAGGCAAGGCCACGTGCTTCTGCACGATTTCGGCGAGCACCTTCAGATCCAGCGGCTTCTCCACGATACCCAGGGCGCCTTGCAGAAGCAGCTCCTGCGCTGAGCCATCGCTCGTGTAGCCCGTGGCGACGAGCACGCGCACGCCCGGGTCCTGCTCACGCAACCGGCCGAGGCACTCCTTGCCGCCCATGCCGGGCATCATCATGTCCAGGATGACCAGGTCGATCTCGTGTCCCCGTCCGAATTTCGACAGCGCTTCCCGCCCGTCCCCCGCGGTGATC
>JAPLSM010000032.1 GCA_026398635.1 Spirochaetota bacterium
CGACACCCGCACGGAAAAGCATCTCCAAGAGGCGCTGCTTCGGCTGATGAAGGGTCGCACGAGCTTCGTCATCGCGCACCGGCTGAGCACCATCCGCGACGCCGACCAGGTGCTCGTGATCGACCACGGCAGGATCATCGAACGTGGCGACCACGAGAGTCTCCTGGCGCAGCGCGGCTTCTACCACCGGCTCTACATGAGCCAGTTCAAGGGCCACGCAGAGCAATAGACGCGCGGGCTCCCGCCTCGTAAAAAGCACGCCGCCGTCTCTCCTCGTTCTCTTAGGATGTGCTTGCCGGCAACAACATTGCGATGCGGGATGCGGTCATGGAGCGTGCGAGCACCTGAAGGGCGCAGGCGGTGCTTTACTCGCGTGGCGCAGCCGGCTATCGTGCCGTTCGTGCAGCATCAAGCTCCCCGAGGTCCACGACGCCTCCTGGCGGCGCTCCTGTCGTTCGGCGCAGCCCTCCCCTTGGCAGCCTTCGATTCGGCGGTGCCGCCGGCCCAGCGCAGCGCTGTCCTTGTGTCCTGGGACGGCGTCGGGCGCGAGCGATTGCGGGAGCTGCTTGCGGCCGGCCGCCTTCCGGGCGTTTCGGCGCTCGTGCGGGACGGTTCCCAGGTGGACGTCGACGTGACAGATCACCGCACCGACACCAAGGCCGGCCACGCCGAGATGCTTACCGGCTACGGGCCCGAGGTCACCGGGGTGCGCTCCAATACCCGGTCCCGGCCGATTCCCGCCGGTCTCTCGGTGTTCGAAGCCCTCCAGCGACGGTTCGGCTCGGACCGCATCGCCACGATCATGATCACGGCCAAGGCCGGCAACCTGGGCTCGGCCGGTCCCGGCTTCCTACGGCGCGGCCAGCCCTGGTCCCTCGTGCGGCCGAGCCTGACCGTGTGGGACGGCGACGCATTGCGCGACGCCTCCGTTGTCGGACAGCTCGCGCTCGCCTGTCTCCGCCGATTCGCCGGGCAGCGCTTCTTCGCCTTCTTCCACTTCGGCGATGCCGACCGGGCGGGGCACCAGAAGGGCGAGCGCTCGGACCCGTACGCCGAGGCTATCGTCTCCTGCGACCGCTGGCTGAACGCGATCGCCGCGGAGCTGCGCGCCCTGGCTGTCGATCGTACGACGATGGTCTTCGTGACCGCGGACCACGGCTTCGATCTTGCGCGCCGCGAGCACCGTGATGCGCCTCGGGTGTTTCTGGCGACTGATGACCCCGCAGTGGTCCGAGGCGGCGATCAGCGCGACATCGTGCCGACCCTGCTCGCCGAGCTGGGCGCAGACCCGGCGGCCGTGCGGCCGACACTTGCGGGTCTGCCCCTCACGTCGATTGGACCCCCGGAGAGCCCGACACAGTAGCTCTCGCGCATGCCCCGGAAGCTCAGGGTTCCGTCGATCACGAATATCTCATCCGCCACGGGAGGCTGGAAGCGGGCAACGAGGAGGTCGTCGTGGCCGCGCGGCTCGCCAACGCGGACACGTTCATCCACCGCCTGCCGCACGGCTGCCGGACGGTGCTGACCGAGCGCGTCAGCAACCTCAGCCAGGGACAGCGGCATCTGCTGGCCATCGCCCGGGCCGTGCTGGCGGACCCAGCTCGTGAACCTGAACGGGAATCCCCCGAAACGCACGCCTGACGGCCTGCCGGCGCACATCCACGTGGTTGCCCGACAGGCGGTCTCGGTTCCCTTGGTCAATTCGCCGCCGCGGTTTATGATACCCGTTACAGAAAAGGGGGGTGAACAACATGCCGGGCCCTGGATCGTTCCTGATCGGAGAGGAAGAGAGAAGGCACGTTGCCGAGGTCATGGAGACCGGCTACCTGTCGCGCTATGGCAGCGAGACTGATCCACGGTTCAAGCGCAAGGTGGTCACGCTGGAACGGCTGTTCGCCGAACGGTCGGGGGTCCGCCACGCCCTGGCCGTCAATGGCGGTACCGGCGCTATCATGGCGTCGCTGGTGGCCCTGGGCGTAGGTCCCGGGGTCGAGGTCCTGGTTCCCGGCTACACCTTCGTTGCCTCGATTTCGGCCGTGCTCGCCGTCGGCGGCATACCCATCCTCGCGGAGATGGACGAATCGCTCACCATGGATCCCGGCGACCTGGAGGGGAAGATCACCGGCAGGACGCGCGTGATCATGCCCGTGCACATGCTGGGAAACCCCTCGGCCATGGACGCCATCAACGCCGTAGCCCGCCGGCACAAACTCCTCGTGCTCGAGGACTGCTGCCAGGCCCTGGGCGCCACGTACCGGGGAAAGGCCATCGGGACCTACGGGGACATCGGCGCGTTTTCCCTGAACATCAACAAGACCATCACGAGCGGCGACGGCGGCATCATCATCACCGACGACACCGGGATCTACGAGCGCGCCTTCGCATACCACGACCAGGGGCACAAGCCGCTGCGCATGGGACTCGAGATCGGCAAGCGATCCATTCTCGGCATCAACCTCCGGATGAACGAGCTGAGCGGGGCTTTCGCCCTGGGCCAGCTCGAGAAGCTGGACCGGATCCTCTCGATGCTGAAGGACCGCAAGGCCCGGTTCAAGAACGCGCTGAGCGAAGCGCGAATCCCCGGCATGAAGTTCCGCGTGCTCAACGACCCCGGCGAGTGCGCGACCCTGCTCGTCGTGATCTTCGACGACCCAGGCAGAGCCGCGCGCGTCGCGAAAGAGGTGGGGTCGAAGACGGTCGCGGAGAGCGGATGGCACGTGTACAACCACATGGAGCAGATCCTGGCGGTGACCGACGAGAAGGGAAAGCCCCGCTACCATAAAGGCATGCTGCCCCGCACGGACGACATCCTGAGCCGGTCGATCGCGCTCAGCGTGGGCGTGGTGGACGCCGGGCTGGGCGCCGGCTTCGGCATCAACGTGCTGTCCAACGACGTCGAGCTTCGCGCGGCAGCAGATCGGTTCATCCGCGCAGCCCGAGCGGGAAGCAACCCATGATCGCAGCGGTGTTCGAAGGCGACGGCAAGCTGGTCCTCAAGGATCGGGCCAAACCGCGGATCGCGAAGGCGACGGATGTCCTGCTCAAGGTGCAGGGCGTGGGGATCTGCGGCACCGATCTGCACATCCTCCAGGTGCCGCCCGCCCACCCCGCGACGGTCGGGGCGACGCTCGGCCACGAGTTTAGCGGTGAGGTCGTCGAGGCGGGCACGGCGGTCACCGAGGTGCGGCCGGGGGACCGAGTTATCGTAGACCCTCACCCCGGCTGCGGAGTCTGCGAGGAATGCCGCAGCGGACATCCCGACCGCTGCGGTCCTCTCTACGCCAGTGCTTCGGCGCCCGGCCACTGCGCCACGATCGGGATCTTCTCGGACGGCGCCATGACGAGCTACGTCGTGGTTCCCGCGCACGCCCTGTACCGGATCGATCCGTCCGTCCCGCCGCACCTTGCCGCCCTCGCCGAGCCGCTCGCCTGCGTGGTGAGCGCCGCCGACAAGCTGAAGGTGCAGCCGGGCGAGAACGTCGTCGTGCTCGGTGGCGGTCCCATCGGCCTGCTCTTCACGTTGCTGTTCAAGGCGAGCGGAGCCGCGAAGGTCATCGTCTCGGAGGTCTCCGCCTACCGGCGGAAGGCGGCTCTGGCGTGCGGAGCAACCCGGGCGGTGGATCCACAGCAGGAGGACCTCGCGGCGCTCGTCGGCCGGGAGATGCCTGGCGGCGCCAACGTCGTGGTCGAGGCGGTCGGTCCCCTGCTGCCCCTCGCCATCGAGCTTGCGCACAGCTCGGGCAGGGTCCTCCAGTTCGGCCACGACGAGCTGGCACGGCCCGCCATCCCCGTGGCGGAGCTGCTGCGGAAGGAGATCACGATCTTCGGCAGCTTCATCGGCAAATTCAGCTTCCACAAGCTGCCGCGCATCCTCGCGAGCGGCGTGCTGCCGCTGGAGCACATCGTGTCGCACCAGCTGCCGCTGTCGCGCGTGCACGAGGGCATCGAGCTGCTACGCCGCGGGCAGGCGATCAAGGTCGTCTTGCACCCCGAAGCGTTCTAAGAACCTGCGGCGCGCAGCGCGTTGATGACTACTGAGACCGAGTGCAGCGTGGTGATCACGTTCCAGTAAGGAGCGTCCCATGACGTCACGAGAACGGATGCTCGCGGCCCTTGCGGGAGATAAGCCCGACCACACTCCCTGCTCGTTCATGCTGTTTCTCAGCCTCGCAAAACAGTGCCGGACCGACGCCGAGTACGTCGAGAAGCAGGTCGCGATGGGCCTGGATGCCTTCGTGCACGTGGGCCAGCTGAATGCCTCACTGCACCGATACGGTGGACTCCATCCTGACGCCACGTGGCGCGAATGGACGGAGCAGCAAGAAGGCGTCACGTATTTCTGCCGCCGCATCGAAACCCCTGCCGGCCCGCTCACTAGCCGGATCCGCCAGCGGGAGGGGTGGCCCACGCCCGATGACTTCCCCCTCTACGACGACCTGCTCGTGCCTCGCATGGAGGAGGCGCTGGTCAAGCCCGAGCGTGATTTAGACAAGGTGAAGTACCTCTTCGGCCCCCTCAAGGACGAGGACATCCGCGCGCTGACCGCGGAGGCCGAGGAGGCGGGCCGTCAGGCACGGACGCTCGGCCTGCTGCAGGTCGGCGGCTGGAAGGGGCGCGTGCGGCCCGGCCTGTACGTGGAGCCCGGGGTGATGGGGTGCGACGCCATGGCGTGGCTCTCCGGCATGGAAGAGATCATGGCTCTCGGCATCCTCCGTCCCGAGCTCGTCGCGGAGTATGCGCGGATCATACACGAGTGGAACATGCGCCAGCTGGAGGTCTACCTCGACAAGACCGGGGCGGAGCTTATTATCCGCCGGGGTTGGTACGAGACCACGGAGTTCTGGACCCCGGCGGGGTTCCACACGATCATCGCGCCCACGCTCCGCCGTGAAGCCGCCCTGGTGCACCAGGCGGGCCGCAGGTTCGGCTACATCATCACCAGCGCATTTCTCCCCTTGCTGGACGACATCCTGGACGCGGGCGTCGACGTTCTGATCGGGTTGGACCCCGCGGAGGGCAAGGGCACCCGTCTGGGTGAGATTAAGGAGCGCTTCCAGAGCCGGCGCCGGGCTCTGTGGGGCGGGGTGAGCGGCCCCGTCACCGTGGAGATGGGCACGGAGGCGGAGACCGAGGAGGCGGTGCGCACTGCCCTGCAAACCCTGGGCGCCGGTGGCGGCTTCATCCTCTCACCAGTGGACAATGTGAGGGAGGACACGGAAAAGACGAGGCGCAACACGCTCCGGTTCATCGAGGCGTGGAAGCGGTACCGCGCTGTCCCGTGAGCCTTACCGGCCCCACCCTGCAGCGATAAGAGCACTTCTGCCATCCTGCGACGCGTTCCGATCAACGCCTCCGCGGCTCGGTGCGCCGGAACCATCGTTGTGGCGACCCCGTGCCGGGTGTACACTCCAGCGGTCATCGCGAAAAGCACGAACGTCAAGGGGGAGCGACCATGGTCAAGCTCAAAAAGAGCATCGTCATCAAGGCGCCTGTGGAAAAAGTGTTCGCGTACATGAAAGACGCGAAGTCGAACCTCGAGTGGCTGCCGGGGGTCATGGAGATCACCGACATCTACGACGCTCCCGGGCAGGTCGGGTCGCATTTCCGCTGGGCCTACAAGATGGCCGGGCTGCGGTTCGAGGGTGAAACGACGCTCGTCGAGTACGTCGAGAACCGGCGGATGGTGACCGAGGGCCGGGGGGCGATCAGCAACCGCTGGCAGTTCGACTACACCCCGATCCCCGAGGGCGTCCGGCTGGACCTCGACGTGGAGTACACGGTCCCCACACCGGTGCTGGGCAAGATAGCGGAAAAGGCCCTCCGCGGACAGAACGAGCGAGAGGCCGAGCTCGCCCTCTCGAACGTCAAGGTGAAGATGGAGTCGTAAACAGGCGCTAGCCGAAGCCGCGCCTACCCCAGGATCTGCGTGCGTCCCTTGAACGACCGGGAGAGAGTCTGGCGGTCGGCGAACTCCAGGTCGCCGCCCACGGGCAGGCCGAAGGCGATGCGCGAAACCTTCACCCCCGTGCCCTTCAGCGCCTTCACGAGATACAGCGCCGTGGTCTCGCCCTCGACGGTGGGGTTGGTGGCGAGGATCACCTCCTGCACGCCGCCGCGGTGCACGCGCTCGAGCAGGCTGGCGATGCGCAGGTTCCCGGGGCCCACGCCATCGATCGGCGAGATGGCGCCCATCAGCACGTGGTAGCGGCCACGGAAGTCGCGGATCGACT
>JAPLSM010000110.1 GCA_026398635.1 Spirochaetota bacterium
CAGCGCGCGGTGGTGACCGAGCGCACGGGGTAACGCCCGGGCCGGATGCCGAGGGAGATGAGCCGGATGAGGCTGCCCATGACGAGGGTGCCGGTGATGAAGTAGAGGTAGAGCGAGGCTGCCGCGCAGAGGCAGAAGAGCAGCAGCCGGACGGTCAGCCCCATGGACGCGGCCGGTGCGACGAGGAGGGCACGAGCGGCAGCGTGCAGGACGAGCGCCGAGGGCAGCAGACAGACTCCGATCGGCACGGCGGACAGCCCGTACATCACGAGGGTGACCAGCGCCTGGACGGGGAAGGATTCGAAGACGAGGGCAGTGAATCTGCGCACGACGGCCACGATGATACGCGAGCCGGGGCGCGCCGGCAATGGGGCGCGCCGGCAACAGGGCGTGCCGGCAATGGGGCGTGCAGGTAATGGGGGGTGCTGCGGGTGGAGTCAGCGGCTGGTCTCTGGTAGTCTGGGGGTGAGATGAACACCGATGATAGTCCCGCGGCACGGCAGCAGCGAAAGTCCTGGAGCGAGGCCGTCTCCGTACGCTTGATCGAGACCGACGCGCACGGAACGCTCGCCGTGGGCGCCCTCTGCGATTACCTCCAGGAGGCCGCGGGGAACCACGCCGGGTCCTACGGGGTTTCCGTCGTGCGCCTCATGGAAAAGCACCTCACGTGGGTGCTGTCCCGGCTCCGGCTGCGGATCGATCGGCTGCCCGCCGCCGGGGAAAGCCTCGAGGTGCGGACGTGGCCGACGGGCGTGGAGCGGCTCTTCGCCCTACGGGACTTCGAGGTGCTCGACGCGAAGGGTCGCCGGATCGCCGCGGCGGTGAGCGCGTGGCTCATCCTCGACACGGCCGCACGCCGGCCGGTGCGCCTCCAGTCGGTATTCGATCCACCGGGAATCGGCGAGACCACCCGGGCTCTGGACGCGGGCATCGAGAAGCTCCCGGCGCTCGAGAGTGCCGATCGGGAGACTCCGCTCATCGTCCGGCTATCCGACCTCGACACGAACGCGCACGCCAACAATGCCCGGATCGCGGAGTGGGTCGTCGAAGGCGTCGGGCGCGATGTATGGCAGCGCTCTCTCATCCGGGGCCTGGACGTCGATTTCCTGGCCGAAGCGCTGCACGGGGACACGGTGGCATCCCGTTCCCGCACCATGCCCGGAGGTCAATACCTCCACTCGCTCGTGCGCAATGGAGATGGACGGGAGATCGCCCGGGCGTGCACCCGGTGGGAGTTGCGGTAGGGCAGGGCGCGCCGGCAACAGGGCGTGCTGGCGCGCCCTGGCTCGCGCGATGACCGCAGGGCGGGCGGCCGAGGGCCGGCAAGCCGGGTACCTTCTCCTGCCTACCTGTTCTGCTTCCAGCTGTGGTGAGTGATGCCGAAGTTCTTGATCTTGTAGTTCAGCGCCCGGCTGGAAACGCCGAGCAGCCGGGCGGCATCCTTCTGGACCCATTTGGTTCGCTCCAGTGCCTGCTCGATCAGCTCCCGCTCCGCGTCCTCCAGCCGGATCCCCTTCGCGGGGAGACGAATCCCGTCATCACGGATCTCCGGGCCTTCGCCCGCAAAGAACAGATTGAGATCCTCCGTGGTGATGCTGTCCCCTTCGGCCATCAGGACAGCCCGCTCCAGCGTATTCTCGAGCTCCCGGATGTTGCCGGGCCAGTGATAGCTGGTGAGAACCTTCATCGCCCCCGGCTCGATGCCGCGGATCTTCTTGCTCATCTCGGCGGAGTACTTTTTCAGGAAGAACTGGATCAGCAGCGCGATGTCGCCGTTTCGTTCCCGCAGGGGAGGCAGGCGGATGGTGACCACGTTCAGGCGATAATAGAGGTCTTCGCGGAAGAGGCCCCGGCTCATCAGGTCCATCAGGCTCCGGTTGGTCGCCGAGATGATGCGCACGTCCGTCTTCACCGTCTCGTTCGAGCCCAGGCGCTCGAATTCCTTCTCCTGGATGACCCGCAGCACCTTCCCCTGCGTGAACAGGCTCATGTCGGCGACCTCGTCGAGAAAGATCGTGCCGCCGTTCGCGTGCTCGAACCTGCCGATCCGCATCCTGTCCGCGCCGGTGAAGGACCCTTTCTCGTGGCCGAACAGCTCGCTCTCCAGGAGCTGCTCGGGCAGCGCCGCGCAGTTGACGCGCACGAAATGCCCGCCCGCTCGGGAACTGTTGTAGTGGATCGCCCCCGCCACCAGCTCCTTGCCGGTGCCGGTCTCACCCGTGATGATCACGCTCGAGTCGGTCTTCGCCACGCGGTTCACGATCCTGAAGACTTTCCTGATCTCCTCGCTCTCGCCGATGAAGTTGTAGGGCTGGTAGACCTCGTGGGAGATGCCCGGCGCCACCGAGGGCGCACCCTTCTGCCCCCGCCTTTCCAGGGCCCTCTTGATCTGGAAGCTGAGCTCCGGGATGCTGAAGGGGTTCTGCACGATGCTGAACGCCCCCTCCTGGACAGCCTTCAGGCCCTCCTGTGTGGTATCGAGATCGGCATGGACAATTATCGCCGTATCGGGGTTTTTCCCCTTCACCGCCCGGATAAGCTCGTGGATCGACCCGCCGACGATAGCCACGCTGCTCACCACGACGTCATATTCGCGCCGGGCGAGTTCGGACACTGCGCCCGCCCAGTCGGAAGCCTCGTAGAGGGAGTGGCCGAGGCTGCGGAAAAAGTTGCCGATATCGGCGCAGCGGTTATCGTCCCGGTCAATGATGAGGAAGGTGCTCATGCGCGTCCGCCGACCGGCAAGTATAAGGCCCGTGCGGTGAAATGCAAGACGACGCTTGCCGGCCCCCTGAGCAGGCCCTATACTCACGCACAGGAGCGTATCCCACGGCCGCCACGATCATCGACAGGCTGAAAGAGCTGTCCTTTTTCTCCGACATCCCCGACCACGACCTGCGGCAGATCGCCGAGATCATGGTCGAGAAAAGCTACCGCAAGGGGGCCGCGATCATCGAGGAGCGCACGGAGGCGGAGCGATTCTTCATAATCTACCGGGGCAAGATCGAGATCACGAAGAGGTTCGAGAGCGACGAGGAGTTCGTGCTGTCGGTGCAGAGCGACGGGGATTTCTTCGGAGAGATGGCCCTGCTGGACGAGCAGCCCCGCTCGGCGACTGCCCGGGCCCTC
>JAPLSM010000310.1 GCA_026398635.1 Spirochaetota bacterium
GACCGCGATTTCGGCCGGTTCTCGTTCCTGAAGATCGTGACCCTCACGGAAGAACCCGCGGCTTGACGCACTCCATGTGCAAACCCTGGCACTCATGCTGCTCTCACGGAGCCGGATTCACAGCCCTCGGGATCGTGGTCAGCGGACGGCAGTGAGCCCGTACGAGTATCGACCCGTGTCGCACTGTGGTTCCATGAAGCGTACCACCCTCGCGATCGCCGCCATCCTCCTATCGGCCGTGTTCGCGGCTTCGGCCGCAGCAGTGCCTCTGAAGGTCCTCACGTACAACCTCGGCCTCCTGCGCGTGTTCGGCTTCAACTTCGTTCCGACCGTCAGGGAGCGCGCCGAGCTCGCTCCTCGGGAGATCGCCCGGTTCGCGGCCGAACAGTCGGTGGACGTCATCGTGCTGCAGGAGATCTGGAAGAGCTCGCAGGTGAAGGCCATCACGGAAGCGCTGGCCCCCCTCGGCTACGAGGTCGTCCGTCCGAAAGGCTGCACCCTGATCGGCAAGGAGGGCGGCCTGCTGGTGGCGGTCAGGCAGCCGCTGCGGATCGTGAGCTGGTCATTCACCCAGTTCAAGAAGTCTACCTTCATCGACTCCCTGGCCCGAAAGGGCGTCCTCCAGGCCTTGGTGGAAAACCCCGGGGTGGACGGAGCGCAGTTCGTGCTCCTGGCGACCCACACGGTGGCCCTCGACACCGACCAGGGCACGCCAGTGGACGAGAAGCAGGTCGCTGCCCTGAAATCGCAAGCGGTCCATGTCCTGTCGATTCTCGAGCAGGCCTATGCGGCCGGCAGCCTACCGGCCCTCCTGGTCGGCGACTTCAACGTGGGACCCGGCTACGCTGACGCGAGTTACCGGTTGATCGCCGACGCGCCGGGGATTCGGGAAGCCGGTGTGGTCGCAGCCCCCGGCGAAGCACTCGTCACCTGGGACCCCGGAAACCCGCTCGTGCATTTCGGCAAGTACCCGAACGAGCCTGCCGCGAAGATCGACCACATCTTCATGAGGGACGGGAGCATGGGGCGGTGGCAGGCGATCGAGACGGGCGTGGTCTTCACGCAGCCTGTCGCGGGTCTCGCGCTGACACCCTCCAAGGGAGCTGCCCCCGTACCAACGCCGCTCTCCGACCACTACGGGTTCCTCGCGGAGCTGGACCTCGCGGGCGCCCGCTGAGTCCTGCGTAGGCACCGGGCGGCGGCTCAGCCGACCACCTGGTTGAACCTGATGAGATTCCACCTGCCGCGGGCTGCATCCCATTCCAGCTCGGTGATGCCGGCCGGTTCGACCTTCATGCCGAACCTCTCCCAGACGGGGATCCCCAGCATTCGGCAGAGGAACAGCCTGATGATCCCGTCATGGGCCACGACGACGAGGTTCCCATCGGTCGATTGACGGTCACGCATGAACGCCGCGATCCGCTCCTGGGCCTCGGCGCCGGTTTCCCCCCCGGGCCAGCGGAAGTCGTACGCGCGCTCCCCCGCAGCCCGCCAGGCATCGGGGAACCGGGCCTGGATTTCCTCGTCCGAGAGTCCGTCCAGGAGGCCGATGTCGATCTCGTTCAACCGGCTGTCCTGGACCGGATCGATACGAAGGCGTCGGGCGAGCGGGCGGGCAGTCTGGCCGGTCCGCATATACTCGCTGACGTGGATGCCCGTGATGCGCCTGTCGCGGAACCAGCGGGCCAGGCGGACAGCCTGCCTCCGGCCCAGCCGGCTTAAGGGCTGGTCCCGGTGGCCCAGCTGCGGGTTGAGAAACTCGCCCTTCTCCTTATGGCCGTGCCTGACGAGGTAGACGGTCACCTATGCCGTCGCCGGGCTGCCGTCCCCCCCGCGCTTCCCCCGAAGGCGATCATCGCTCCGAGCAGGAACCCGAAGTCGTACCAGCCGCCGTTGTTGTGCACCTCGTACATCCGGACCTTGTCGGTGAACAGGGAGATCACGAAGGTGACCGGTGCGATGATGCCGTTCCAGAGCCCGCGCCAGAACCCCGGCACCTCTCCCTTCGCATCCGGGGTCTTCGCGAGCGAGTTCGGACCAGGGGCGCATCCGGCCAGCAAGGCCAGAATGAGCATCCCGAGGATGAAGCGCGAAACGTTTCTCATCGTGGAGTCTCCTTTCCGTGGTGCGACAGTAGCATCACGCAGCAGCTCCCGCAACCGGCTGTCAGTCCCAGACCTTTTCAACGGCACGCGCTGCGAGCAGGTCCGCGAGGTTGACGGCGTGGTCGAGCTTTGCCAGCACTCGGGCATTCTTCGGCAGCTTCGGCTGCAGGGCTGATGCCAGCGACGGCGCCGGATTCACGACCAGCACGATGCAGGAAGCTGCCGCCTCCACCAGCAGCGAGGCGATCTCGCCGCCTGCGGCTCCGGGGTCCCGTCCCTCGAAGTCCAGGACGAGTGTCCCGTATCGCAGACTTTGCACCGTGCGGATGAAATTGCACACCGCCTCGGCATTCAGGCCACGGTCGGCTCCGGCAACCCGGACGATGATGCAGTCCTTGTTGATCCTGGTCGGGAGGAACTCGAGGCCTGCAACAGCCTCGAGCTTTGCCCGCGCGGCGAACATGGGCAGCAGGGCTCTCCTGGTGCGTTCGGTTCCCTGCCGGGCAGTGCCGTCGCGGAGGATGCCCAGGAGATCCATCGTCAGCCGCTTCACCACCTCGCGGATGATGAGCTCGGGAACCTCACGGTAGAACGCCTCGGCGATCGAGCCCGCGATGCACGCCAGCGTGTCGCTGTCGCCGCCGAGGAACACCGCCTTCCGGACCGCGTCCTCGTAACTACGCGATTCGAGGAACGCAATGATCGCGGGGGGAACCGTACCCTGGCAGGTGACGTCGAAGCCGTGGTGTTCGCGGATAGCATCGAGGCTTCGGGAGAGATCGTAGCGGTTCGTCTCGGCGATCCGGCGCTTGATCTCGGGCTTCCCCCGCCCATCGAGCGCCATGCGGATGCACAGGGCCGTTGCCTCCGCTCCATTGATCCCCTCCGGGTGATCGTGCGTGGGCTCGGCCGACCGCCGGGCCTCGCGCAGCACGT
>JAPLSM010000457.1 GCA_026398635.1 Spirochaetota bacterium
CGGTACATCGCCACGCGGTCGGCGAGCATCTCCAGGCGGATCTCCCGCTCCAGCCCGCCCAGGACGTCCACGTTGAGCACCTCGGGAATTCGCTCCTCGATGGCGTCCTCGAGGTCGTCTCCGATCAGCTTGAGCCGCCACGGGGAAATGGGGCCGGAAATGTTGACCATCAAGATCGGCATGTCGGCGATGTTGAACTCCGTCAGCGTCGGCGCCTCGATGTCGGTCGGAAGGTCCCGCCTGGCAAGGTCGAGCTTGTCGCGGACGTACTGCATCGCGCTGTCGACCTTCACGTTCGGCAGGAACTCGATGGTGATGATCGAAATGCCCTCGTCACTGGCCGAGCGAACCTCCTTGACGCCCTTGAGGCCCGTCAGCTGCGTCTCGATCTTGTTGGTCACCGCGCTTTCCACGTCGGCGGGGCTGACGCCCTCGTAAATTGTGGACACGACGATGAAGGGCGTCTGGACGTCCGGCGCGGCCTCCAGGGGCAGTGTGTGGTAGCACCACGCCCCGACCACGGTGATCAGGAAGATCAGCACGAAGACCGTCGCACGGTTGCGGATTGCGGCGTCGGAGATAATCACGGCTTATCTCCTGCGGCGCGACTGGCTCCGGAAGGGGACTGGCTCCGTAGCGGCATGCTTTTTGCTGCTACGGTGCCTGTCCCCGCTGTTGGCATGTGGCTGGAGCCCGATGCTGGGGGTTCCTCCACGCTTGCCTGGCGAGCGGGTGAGCCAGCGGCGGGGACAGGCACCTCCGCGGCCGATACAGCCCGGCCGCTCCGGAGCCAGTCCCCTGCCGCGGAGCCAGTCCCCTGCGCCGGCGGATCCGCCGGCTGGGTGCTCGGCTGCGTCGCCGGCTCGATCTCGTCACCCTGTCCGACGACCTTCACCGTCTGACCCGGGCCGACGTAGTAGTGCCCGCGGACGATCACATCGTCGCCGGCGGACAGGCCGGAAACCACCTGTACGTCGCGGCCCTTGAGCACGCCGATCTTTATGGCCCTGGGCTGGGCCAGGCCTTTTTCAACCACATACACCTGGTAGCCGACCTCCAGCGAGATGGCGGCCCCGAGGGGGACCATGATCGCATCGGGGATCGTCTGCCGCTCCATGTGTACGGTGACGATCTGCCCGCTCTTTAGCTCGCCGTCGCCGTTAGGGACGACCAGCTCGACCCGCGTGGTCCGCGAGGCCGGGTCGGCCACGGCGCTTATGTAGTGGATTCGCCCGGTGAACTCTTTGCCGCCCAGCGCGTCGGCGAAGATCGTCTCTCTCTGCCCGACGTGGATGAATCTCATGTCGCGCTCGGGCACCTCGACGACCACCAGGACGGGGTCGGTCTCGACGATCTCGGCTACGACCGTGCCGGGCGTGACGTACTCGCCCTTTTCCACGGGCACCTTGTTGAGCACGCCGGAGGTCGGAGCGTGGATCACCGCGCGGTCGAGCTGAGCCCTGGCGGCGTCGAACATGGCCTTCGACGCGTCGGCCTTGGCGCGGGCCTGG
>JAPLSM010000229.1 GCA_026398635.1 Spirochaetota bacterium
GTCCGTGAAGGCGGCGCTCGCGAAGACGGGCAAGAAGGCAGGCGACAGGGTGGCCGGCATCGGCATCGACACCACCGGCTCGACGCCCTGCGCGGTGGACAGGGCCGGCACGCCGCTCGCCCTCACGAAAGGCTTCGAGGAAGACCCCGACGCCATGTTCGTGCTGTGGAAGGACCACACCGCTGTGACCGAGGCCGAGCACATCAACCGGGTCGCGCGCACCTGGGGCGGGACCGACTTCACGAAGTATGAAGGCGGAGTGTACTCCTCGGAGTGGTTCTGGTCGAAGATCCTCCACGTGCTGCGCGCCTCCCCGAAGGTGCGGAAGGCAGCGTTCTCGTGGATCGAGCACTGCGACTGGATGCCCGCGGCGCTCACCGGCGCCACGGATCCCCTCGCGCTGAAGCGCAGTCGGTGCGCGGCCGGCCACAAGGCCATGTGGCACGAGGAGTGGGAGGGGCTGCCGCCCGAGGAGTTTCTCGTCCGCGTGGACAGCCTGCTGCGCGGGCTGCGCGCCCGTCTCTACCGCGACACCTTCACCTCCGACGAGAAGGCCGGCAGTCTCACCGCCGAGTGGGCGCGCCGGCTCGGGCTCAAGCCCGGCGTCGCCGTGGCCGTGGGGGCCTTCGACGCGCACATGGGCGGCGTGGGCGGCCAGATCACCGACCGGACGCTCGTCAAGATCATGGGCACCTCGACCTGCGACATGCTCGTGGCGCCGTACCGGGCGGTCGGCGCGAAGTGCGTGCCGGGCATCTGCGGACAGGTCGACGGCTCCATCATCCCCGGCATGATCGGCCTCGAGGCCGGGCAGTCGGCCTTCGGCGACGTGTACGCCTGGTTCCGGGACCTGCTCGCCTGGCCCCTGGGGGCCGTGCTGCCGAAGGCGAAGGGAATAAAGGCTGCGGATGCCGCGCGCCTCGCCGCCGACGTGGAGGACCGACTGCTCGAGACGCTCTCGGCCGAGGCCGCGGCCGTCGATCCAGCCGGATCCACGGTGCTCGCCCTCGACTGGCTCAACGGCCGGCGCACGCCGTTCGCGGACCAGACCCTCAAGGGCGCCATCGCCGGTCTCACGCTGGGCAGCACGGCGCCGAAGGTCTTCCGGGCGCTCGTGGAGGCCACCGCCTTCGGGTCGAAGGCCATCGTGGAGCAGTTCCGGAAGGAGGGCGTGCCGATCGCCTCGGTCATCGCGCTCGGCGGCATTGCGAAGAAGAGCCCGTTCGTCATGCAGACCACGGCCGACGTGCTCGGAATGCCGATCCGGGTGGTCGCCTCGGAGCAGGCCTGCGCGCTCGGCGCCGGCATGTTCGGCGCGGTCGCGGCCGGAGTGCACCGCACCGTGGCCGAGGCGCAGAAGCGCATGGGCTCGGGGTTCGACCGGATCTTCAAGCCGGACGCGAGACGGGCGGTGTTCTACCGTAAGGCCTACGCCCGGTACCTCGAGCTCGGTGCCGCACTCGAAGGCCTCTCGAGGAAGCTATGAGCCTCGACGCGAAACGCGTACGGAACCTGCGCGAGAAGGTCTGCCGGGCAAACCTCGAGCTGGTCGCGAAGGGGCTTGTGATCGAGACTTTCGGGAATGTGTCGGGCATCGACCGGGAGCTGGGCGTCGTCGCCATCAAGCCGAGCGGTGTAGACTACGACGACCTCGAGCCCTCGACGATCGTGCTCGTGGATCTCGAGGGGAAGCGCGTGTCGGGGGACCTCGCCCCCTCCTCGGACACGCCCACGCACGCGCGGCTCTACCGGGAGTTTCCGGAAATCGGCGGCGTGGTCCACACGCACTCCCGCTGCGCCACCGCCTGGGCCCAGGCCCGTCGTGCCCTCCCCTGCCTCGGCACCACGCACGCCGACTACTTCCGGGGCACGGTGCCGTGCACCGCGGTGATGTCCGATGCGCAGATCGGCCGCGATTACGAGGAAGAGACCGCGGTCCAGATCGTCGACGCGTTCCGCCGCCTCGATTACCGCGAGATGCCCGCCGTGCTCGTGGCGTGCCATGGCCCCTTTACGTGGGGGAAGGACGCCACCGAGGCGGTGTACCACGCGGTGATGCTCGAGTACGCGGCGGAGCTGGCTTCCCTCGCGGTCGGCATCAACCCCCGGATCGGTCCCGCGAAGCGCGCCCTGGTGGACCGGCACTACCTGCGCAAGCACGGCTCCGGCGCATACTACGGGCAGGGTCGCGCATGAAGCGGTCCGCCCGCTAGCGTCCCGCGGGTGACACCTCGCTGCGGTTGCGCCCCGCCCGCTTGGCCCGGTAGACGGCCGTGTCGGCGGCCTTCAGCAGCCGGTCGGCGTCCATGCCCATCGCGAGATCCGCGACGCCGAGGCTGATCGTGACGCGCACAGCGCCCGCGAAGACCATCGCCGCGACGCTCTCGCGGATGCGCTCCGCCACCGCGTGCCCCTCCCAGATACCGGTGTCGGGAAGCACCATCACGAACTCCTCGCCCCCGTAGCGGCCGACGATGTCGTAGGTGCGCAGTCCCGCCTTGATCGTCGCGGCCGCCTCGCGGAGCACCGCGTCGCCGACCTGGTGCCCGTGACGGTCGTTGACGCGCTTGAACTGGTCGATGTCGACGAACACCGCGGTGAGCTTCGCGTCCCCCCGGCCGGCGCGCTCGATCTCTCCCGGGCCATCACCTCGAAGAGGACCCGGCGGTTCGGCAAGCCGGTGAGTTCGTCGGTCCGGGCCGAGAGCTCGAGCTGTCACTGCAGCTCGCCGATGCGGTCCAGCAACCGCACGACGGTCGCCGCTGCGACAGCCGACGTGACGAATCCCGCCGCGAACCCGATGACGAGGGCGGTCCACCGCACGTGGCCGACCACGATGAAGCTGACCCCGGCGGTGACCAGCTCGCCGAGCAGGACCGCCCCCGACACGAACGCCGCGAAGAGGGCCGGCCGGGAAACGGTCGTGATCCGCCCCGCGAGATAGTCGATGGGTCCGATGACGGGTCGCTTTCCCATGGCCACCGGGGAGCATACCACGCGGCGGTTGACGCACGCCATCCGGGCGCGCTACCCTCCCTCACCATGCTGTATCGCCCCTATGGCCGCACCGGCGTCAGCGTCTCCCTCCTCGGCTTCGGCGGGATGCGCTTCGGCGCCATCAACAACCGCGAGAAGAGCGTCGCCATGATGCTCGAGGCCGCCAGGGCGGGGGTGACGTACTTCGACACCGCGCCCGACTACTTCGGCACCCGCAGCGAGGAGACCTTCGGCGACGCCTTCCGCGAGATGCGGCGCCTCGGTCTCCCGTACCTCTCGGCCACCAAGACGTTCAAGAGCACCGAGCGCGACATTCGGACCGAGCTCGAGGCGCAGCTCGCGCGCCTCGGCGTGCCGGCCATCGATTTCTACCACGCCTGGTGCATCACGAGTCTCGAGGGATGGGCGGGGCGCAAGCGCGACGGCCTCATCACCACGTTCCGGAAGCTGAAGGAGGAAGGTCTCGTGCGGCACCTGTGCGTGTCGAGCCACCTCATCGGCGACGAGATCCGCGAACTGCTGATGGAAGGCGTTTTCGAGGGCGTGCTCTTCGGCTACTCGGCCTACAATTTCCATGCGCGTGAAAAAGCCTTCGAGGCCATCGCTGCGAAAAACCTCGGCTGCGCGGTGATGAACCCCCTCGGCGGCGGCCTGATCCCCCAGAACCCCGACCTGTTCTCGTTCCTGAAAAGCCGGGAGGACGAGACCGTGGCGCAGGCGGCGCTGCGCTTCCTCTTCTCGGACACCCGGATATCCACCGTGCTCGTGGGGTTCTCCGCCGTTGAACAGTTGCGGGAGTGCCTCGCCGCCGTCGAACGGTTCACGCCGATGACTCCCGGGGAGATCGCCGGCATCAAGGCAAAACTCGGCGAACGGTTCCTCGAGTTGTGCACCGGCTGCGGCTACTGCGACGACTGCCCGCAGGGAATCCCGATCCCGAAGCTGATGGACGCCTACAACCACAAGCGCCTCTACGGGCGCGACACCGCCCTCACCGAGCGGCTGGCCTGGCACTGGAACGTCAGCCCCGAGGAGGCGGCGAAGTGCACGGCCTGCGGGCAGTGCGAGGAGGCGTGCACCCAGCACCTGCCCATCATCTCCCGGATGGAGGAGATCGCGGCGATGAAGCCGCACGCGAAGAGCTGACCGCGAGGGGAGGCGACCATGCTGAGACCGCGAGAGACGGGTGGCGAGCAGGACCTCGCGTCGTTCTGGCGCGGGGTCGGGGAACGCAGGGGCGGAGAGGTCGGTTTCACTTCCTTCGCAACGTACATGGGCCGGGCAGGCGACGGGCCTGCGGACCTGGCGGGCCTGCTCTACCGGGTCGGCGACCGGTTCTGGTTCGAAGACTTCGAACGCGAGAGCTGGCTGCTGCGCATCCTGCCGCCCCGCCGGCCGTTCGCGAAGACCGAGATCTCCTTCGAGCGGGCCTCGGTGACGGCGGGACGGGTGGTCGCCCGCACCACGGCGTACCGCTGCCTGCGCGGGGGCGTCGCGCCCGGATCTACGGCCGCGCTCGGCCGCGTCGGTCGGCTGTTTACCACGCCCGTGGTGCAGCTGCTGCTCGCCGACGGGAGCGCGTTGTTCTTCGAGGTCATGCGCGAGCGGGATTTCCTGGCCGAGCTGGGGCGATGAAAAGAGGCTGCCGGGCGACCGGCAGCCCCGCGAATGCGTTGCGGGCGGCTCGAGTCGCCTTCGCTACTTGAACACCCGGGCAGCCTGCGTGTTGATGATCGCTGAAACCGAGCGGTCGAACGAATCGCCGGAACCGGCGAGCCGGCGCAGCTCCGTCTCGATGAAGGCAGCGCGCTGCTGCGACAGCTTCTCGAGCCGGGCATTCAGGGAGTCGCGCTCGGCCTGCCGTTCCTGCACGTAGGCGCGCTGCTCGGAGAGGCTCATGCGCTGCATCTCCGGGGGCAGGTCGTCCTTCGCGACCTTCGCAAGGTCCACCGCACCGGACTCGAGGTCGGCCACGAGGTCGCCGGCGCCCTGGACGGCCTTCCCGCCGCTCGCCAGGATAAAGACGGCCCGGTCGGCGGCCACCGAGGCGGGCGCCGCCTCGGCCTTCGCGGCCTTCTCCCGGACCTCGGTCTGGACCTCGAGCTTCCCGTACGCGATCAGCGTACGGCTGATCTCCGCGCTCGCCTTCGCGATCTCCTCGTCGTACGGCGTGGTCATGGCCTGCATGTTGCCGTCCTGCGCGAGCGCCACGTAGGACCCTTCGCTCAGGCGCGCGATCTCCTGCCACACCGGGGTCGTCTCCGCCACGCCGCCGCACTGCACCGTGTTGATGACGATGAGGCGCTTCACCGCCTCCCGGCAGGTGTCGGGGTACTTCGCGTCATTACGATAGTCCATGTGCGGCCCGTAGTCCCCGACGAGGAACACGACCTTGAGCACGCCGGGATCCTTCGTCCAGCTCATGCGCGTGACGGCCTCGTACAGGGCCTGGTTCACGCTCTCGAGATCGTCCCCGCCGCCGTCGGCCCGGAACGACTGCAGGGTGCCGAACACGGCGTCGATGTCGTCGGTGAGGTCGAAGAGGCGCGTGACGTACTCGTCGCCCCGGTCCCGATACGAGACGAGACCGATCCTCACCTCGGGTGCCGGTGAACGGCTGATGATCGCGTTCGCGATCGACCAGATCTTCTGCTTCGCTCCCTCGATGAGGCCGTCCATGGAGCCCGTGGAATCGAGCACGAAGGCGACCTCGACCCGTGGACGGCTCACGGCGGCGTTGGCGATGGTGACCGAAGCGGCGATGGCGAGCGCCGCGGCCACGACCACGATGCGGATGCCCTTCATGGCACTGCTCCTTTCACTCACGGCTTCACTCACGGACCTGGTAGAGCGTGTCGTCAACGACGACGTCGATGTTGCTGCCGAGGGAGAACCACGCGGCCGCCCGGGGGTACCGCTTGAGCAGCGTGAAATACTCGTCGCTGCCGAACCGCACCTGGCGGTTCTTCAGCTTCGCGTCCGATTGCGCGGTGGAGTCGGTCCAGAGGTCCCCGTTCTGGTAGAACGCCCGGCCGTTCACCACCCGCACCTGGGTCGCGTAGTTCTGCGCCTGCGCAGCCCGGTAACCGGAACCGTCCGCTGCCGGCGGCGCCGACTTGGCCAGTCCCGCGCCGCTCGCTGCCCGGCTCTCGGCGGCGATGAGCTTCAGCTCCTGGACGGCCTGCGCGTTCGCCACTGCGCCCGCGCCGCTGCGGGCGGACGGGGCCGCGGCCTCCTTCCGCACCGAATCCATGAGGTCCTTCGCCTGGCCCAGCACCTCGCGGTCGTCCCCCAGCTCTTGGAAACTCCGCAGGTCCCGCGGTACGTTGCGGCGCTCCTCGTCCTCGAGCACGAGGTACGCGGTGTACGGTGTGACGATGCCGAACTCGCGTGCGAGACGCGTGACCTCGTCGCGCAGCTCGGCCGACTCGCCGTGCAGGCGTATCTCGTCGAGCAGCCACCCCACTCGGCGCACCGCCCAAAGGCGCGCCACGAAGGCGTTGTCCTCCTCCACGGCCGGGAAGCTCGCGTCCGCCACGAACTCGCGGCGCTTCCCCGCGAACGTGCCGGTCACCTTGACCGCTGCCGCCCCCGAGCCGGTGTAGCAGCCGAAGACCACCAGCACGTCGCCGTTGAAGAGGTCCGGCAGCTCCTGCGGGTGCAGGGCCGTCACCCGGATCGAGGGATTGGTGAACGCGAGCATGAGGTCGGAGAACACCGGGTCGCGGATCTTCGCGTAGAAGCTGCTCACCTTCACTTCGATGTCCTCGCCCGGCAGCACGTACTGGCTGAGGCCACGGGTGTCAGTGCTGATCCGATCGAGCAGATGGGTGTTCACGTCCGTGCCGATGCCGAAGGAGAAGATCCGGGTGCCGGCCGCGGCGTTCTTCACCCGCGCGACGATCGTGTCCTCCCGGGTCTCCCCCACCGTCGGCAGGCCGTCGGTGAGGAACACCACGAGGTAGGGCCGCGCTGCGTCCACGGACCGGTCTTTCCCGCGCAGCGCGAGCGCCCGGTCAAGGGCGTCGTCGATCGCGGTGCCGCCGATAGGCTTGAGGCCGGCCACGAACTCCTGCGCTCGTTTCAGCGAATCACGGCCCACCGGCTCGAGCCGGCCGAACAGCGGCTCCGCCTCGGTGGAGAAGCGCACGATCTCGAACCGGTCATTCTCCCCGAGGTTCGCGAGGCAGAAGCTCAGCGCCCGACGCGCCTGCTCGAGCTTCTGCGATGCCATGGAGCCCGAGGTGTCGAGCACGAAGCAAATGTCCTTGGGCTGCACCGCGGACTTCTCGGCGGTGAAGCCCGGCGAGATCATCAGGAGGAACGTGCCCTGCCCGCCCGCGGGCCGGTGCGTGACGAGGTCGATAGCCAGCGGGTCAGGGGTGCGGGAGAAGACGACCTTGAAATCCGTGTCGGGCCAGGCGTCGCGCGCCTCCCACCCCACGACCGCCTTCCGCTCGCCGCTGCGGCGCACATCAGCGTCGTGGCTCGGGCAGTACACGGTCTTCAGGGGCTGCTTCCCGTCGAGGGTCACGACCATCGACACCGCCTCAAGCGGCGCCGAGCTGAACTTCTCCGTGTTCAGCGGGTACACGTACTCCACGAGCCCCGCGTCCGATTTCAGGAGTTCGGTGTAGGTGATCCGCACTCGTTTGCGCGACCGCGGCTCGATGGGGAAGATCCGCACCTTGAACGCGTCCCTGCCCGCGTACTCGAGCAGGGCCGGGTCCTTCGCGCGCCGCACAATGTCCTCGTAGATGGCGCGTGCCTTGTCTGCCGGCAGCAGCTCCGCGTCCATCATCCGGCCGTTGATGTCCAGGGAGAACCGGTCGATGTGCGCGCCCGCCGGCAGGGGGAAAAGGTAGGTGCCCTCGAGCTGCACGTCGTTGGGATTGAAGAACTCCTGGTCCACCGTGGTGACGGCCACGAGGTCCTTCACGTCCACCGTCACCCGGTGGAACGTGACCTCGAGCGGCGCGAAGCTGAAGTGGCCCGGGACGTGATGCGGCGGGTCGGGGACCACGATGAACCCGTCGGCTGCCAGGACGGCCGGGAACACGGCCGCCGCGAGGAACGCCAGGAACATCATTCGTTTCATGCGCACCTCCAATCTGTCAACGAAGGCACTGTAGCCCTGGCTGCGTGCGGGGTTGTCAGGCCGGGGGAAAACGATGGTAAAAAAAACGTAAAAGGTGGCTCGGCAGGCAGGAAATCAGCGAGATGCGGCCGGGAAGCGCCTCAGCGGGGAGTTCGGTGGTGCGCGGGCCCCTGAGATCCGCCGAGGGAAGGTGCCCTGGCCACGACCTCCAGCACGCTCGACGCAGAGAGTCCCCAGCCAGTGGCGCGCTGCTCGGCCCCCCTGATCCTCACGAGATCATGGCGGTTGAGCGAACGGAACGTCCGGGCCGAAGGGAAGGAGGCGCGGCCATCCACGGACAGGGGGAACCTGCCCTCGGGACCGCAGAGCAGCACCCGAAGGCGCCCGCTCTTCGCGAGGAAGCGCTCCGAGACGACACGGTAGAGCGGGCCAAGCAGTGCAGCGGCCCCTTGGGGCGGTGCAGTTGCCCGCCCTGGGGGCGATACCGCGGCCCCTTGGGGCGGTGCAGTTGCCCGCCCTAGGGGCGGTGCGGCAGCCCCATAGGGCGGCTCCAGCAGGAAGTACGAGAATGCCAGGCTCTCGCGGCCAATGCGCGCAGCGTGGCCGATCCGCCTGACCGCGGGCGGCGGGTCCCACGCGACGTCCGCGTGGCAGGTTCCCGACGGCAGTGCCGGGCACCGGTCCCCGCGCGTGCAGGGCGCGAGCACCCGCCACCCTGCGGCCACGAGTGCATCCCGCAGTTCGATGGCCTCGTTCGCCGTCGCCGTGAGGGCCGGGTCCACGAGCAGGACCTTGCCGCCGGGCGCAAGATGCCCGGCCAGGCGCTCGATGAACGCCCGACGCAGGTCCAGCCGGTCGTCGCGGTCCGACCAGAGCTCGTTCATCGTGTGCACGGCGGTCACGAGCTCAAACGGTCCTTCGGGAAGCCGTGCCCCCCCGGCGAGGTCCGCGACCCGGGTCTCGAGGCGCCGGCCCGAACGTCTCGCCAGCTCGGCGGCGATCTCGAGGGCCTGGCCGCTCACGTCCACGGCGGTCACCCGCCCGGCGCCGGCGGCGAGCAGCGCGAGCGAGGAAGGTCCGGGACCGGCTCCCAGGTCGAGCACACGGCTGCCGTCGAGACCGGGCCCCGGCTGAATCCCCGCGGATAGGAGCGCGGCCCAGGTCTGCGCGAACGAGACGGTCCAGTAGAAGAGGAGGTAGCCGCCAAGCAGGACCGGGTCGTCCATGTACCGGGTGCCGGCCAGCCCCCGCTCGCGGGTGAATCCGCGGGACAGCTCCTTCACGGCCGCCGCCGCCTCGTACAGCTCGGGCCCGGTGAGCCTGGCGGCCGGCAGCGACCGGCTCCCCCGCGGGCCGCGCTCCCGCGAGTCGGCGAGCGACTCGCTGCCGCGCCAAGGGGCCGCCGCACCCCTAGGGCGGGCTGCTGCACCGCCCGAGGCGAACCGTGCACGCCACAGCGCGACGAGGTGCGGTACGTGCTGCCCCACCGGGCAGGGAACCGGCCGGCTCACGGCAGCCTCAGCGCTGCTTGAAGAAGTGCCAGCCCCCGACCTCCGGCGGATTGCCCGCATCGCCGGGGAGCAGCTCCCGGTAGCCGGCGCTCACCTTGCGGTACGCCTCCACGTATTCCTCGATCAGGTCGAACCGCGGCCGCTTGAACCAGGGGATCCAGAGGATGCGTCCGCTCGCCGCCTCGGTCACGGGGAGG
>JAPLSM010000464.1 GCA_026398635.1 Spirochaetota bacterium
GGCATAGACTGGTTTGACCTCAAGGGGGAAGTCCACTTCGACGACGTTTTCGTCCCGCTCCCCCGTCTGCTCAGAAGTCTCCGCCGCGGTGAGTCGACCGTCCTGCTGGATGACGGCACGCTGGGGATCGTTCCCGAGGAATGGCTGGAACGGTACGCGCTCCTGGGGCAGCTGGGCGACGTCCAGGGAGAGACCCTGCGGTTCACGCGCGCGCAGTCGGGTTTCCTGGACGTCCTCCTGGCCTCCGCGCCCGAGGTGAAGTGGGACGATGCGGCCGCGCGGGCGCGGGATGAGCTCAGGCGGTTCACCGCCGTTCTCCCCGCCGATCCGACGCCGGGATTTGCCGGCGTGCTCCGGCCGTACCAGAAAGACGGCCTGGGGTGGCTGCACTTCCTGCGCCGGTTCGCCTTCGGCGGATGTCTTGCGGACGATATGGGGCTCGGCAAGACCGTGCAGGTGCTGGCGCTCCTGGAGTTCCGGCGCGTCGACCCCGAACGCGGGGGGGAGATTCCGCGTCTGCCGTCCCTGGTCATCGTCCCCCGTTCCCTCATCTTCAATTGGCGTCAGGAGGCCGCGCGGTTCGCGCCGGCCCTCCGCCTCATCGAGCACTGGGGACCCGGAAGAACCACGGACGCGCGTGGTTTCGACGGCTGCGACATCGTGATCACCACCTACGGCACGCTTCGTCGTGACGTGGGGCTGCTCAAGGACGTCTCTTTCGATTACGCGGTGCTCGACGAGTCGCAGGCGATTAAAAACGCCGACAGCGACACGGCCAAGGCGGCGCGCCTGCTCACGGCGCGGCACCGCCTGGCGCTCAGCGGGACCCCGATGGAGAACCACCTTGGGGAGCTCGGGAGCCTCATTGAGTTCCTCAATCCCGGAATGCTGGGATCGTCCCCGCTGGCGGGAATGCGAGGTCCCGCGGCACGCGATCCCGACGAGCCCACGCGCCGGTTGTTGGCGCGCGCCCTTCGTCCGTTCATCCTCCGGCGCACCAAGGATCAGGTGGCCACCGACCTTCCGCGGAAAACCGAACAGATCATGTACTGCGAGCTGGAGGACGCGCAGCGGGCTCTCTACGACGAGCTGCGGGACCACTACCGCACCGAGCTCCTCGGCAAGGCGGTCCACGTCGGACTTGGGAGGATGAAAATCATCATCATCGAGGCCCTCCTGAGGCTGCGACAGGCGGCGCTCCATCCGGGGCTCATCGATGAGAAACGCCGGGGAGAGTCATCCGCAAAACTGGAAGCGTTCCTGCCGAGCATCGCGGAGGTGATCGAAGAGGGCCACAAGGCCCTCGTCTTCTCGCAATTCACGCGTTTCCTGGCCATCGTGCGGGAACGACTCGACCGCATGGGCGTCCGCTACGAAGACCTGGACGGCAGGACGAAAGACAGGCAGGCGCGGGTCGATGCCTTCCAGTCCGACCCCGACCTTCCCCTGTTCCTCGTAAGCCTCAAGGCCGGCGGGCTGGGACTCAACCTGACGGCCGCCGACTATGTGTTCCTCCTGGACCCCTGGTGGAATCCCGCCGTCGAATCCCAGGCCATCGACCGCGCCCACAGAATCGGGCAGACAAGGAATGTCTTCGCCTACCGTCTCATCGCGCGCGGGACGGTGGAAGAGAGGATACTGGAGCTTCAGAAGACCAAACGCGACCTTGTCTCCGCCATCATCTCAGCGGACAACAGCCTCATCAGGAACCTGACGCGGGATGACCTGGCGCTCCTCCTGTCGTGAGGGGGATGAAGAATCCCTTCTATGGCGCCTCCCGGGTGACGGTGCCCTGCTCCTCATCCCATTCGAGCATTATCAGTGGTAATGGGCCGCGCACTATACTGGCTCAAGGAACCTGCCCGCAGCATCCTCGTCGTAGATTCGTATTCCACCCTCGATAGAGAAGCAAGAGTGGCGCCAGATTTCCGTAGGCGCCTCGTTGGCGCTGAGGGGAAAAAAGAACCGGTCGCAGCGATCGAATCCACCTTCCAACACGATAGTATGCCAGTGAGGGCTCCAAACTGCGAAGAAGCCGAATGTCTGGTGCTGCTGACCATGGCCGCCGGGATGGGCCTGCCTGCCGCCTAGCTGAAATAGTAGGATAAAATACCGATCTCCTACGGAAGTATGAAGCCCGATTGCGCTCCTCTCATGTTTCGCCTATCATCAATCTGATCAAAACAATATTGAGGAGCCTGACCCATGAGTGTTCTGAAAGGCTGTGAACCTCGGAAGGAAGTCCTAAAGGGAGACTTGGACGATGCGATTTTCGCCGCGGATTTCGGCGACCTGATAGCCGGAAAAGCCCCGGCGGTTTATCAATACCCCCATGTCTTTTTCCAGAATACACACCCAGCAGAACAGCTGAAGAAGGTGGTCAGCACGATCTTTGATAGGCTCGCGAACGCCCGAGAGGGAGGGGCGACGATTCGCTTGAGCACGGGGTTTGGCGGCGGCAAAACGCACACGCTGATGGCGCTCTGGCACCTGGCCCGCAATATCACCGATCCCGCGATGGGCACGGAGATTCTGCCGGCAGCCGGAAGGCCACGCAGCGTGACCGTCGTCGGAATAGACGCGAGCAAGACCGGCGTGCCGGATTTTGCCAAACATGGCAACCGGAAGGCAAAAAGTCTATGGGGGGAACTCGCATTCCGGTTCGGCGGAGAAGATGGCTTGAAAAAGCTTGGGGATTCCGACGATACAGAGCGGCGCCCGGACGAAGCGCTCATTGATTGGTAGTAACGCTTATAAGCTCCCCGCGCAGGGCACGGCGTGGTCGTGGATGAGAATACACTGGCACGGAGCATTCCGGCCTATTTTCCGCAGGTCAGCACCCAGATATCTCCCCCCACCCGGATCCCGTCCAATTGGACGCTACTTCTTCGTCTCCCTCATCCGTAATCTGAGGGCAATCTTTAGTGCTCTCTGAGAAAGCTTCTTCATTTCTTGAATAATCCGATCAACCTCCTGACGATTCTTATACGGGAGGCCAATTCCCGATACCGCTCGCGATAACGATCAAAGGCCTGTGAGTCCAAAGAGTAGCGATCCACAATCACCCCCCCCCTTGACAGTCTGTTCGAATTACTGTAATATACAGTAAATATTTGGAGGTGTCAACCCCATGCCACAGACCCCTTCCTTCTCCTTGGATTCCAAATCCATCGCCGCTCTCCCCCTGGTCAACCACTTCCTCTCCCGCCTGCGCTTCTCCTCCTTCCTCGCAGAGTGCCTTCCCCCGCCGGACCCACGCGCCCGCCTTGATCCCCAACACGCCCTCTGCGCCTTACTGCGCTGTCTCATCATCGCCCCCACCCCCTTGTACTCCGTCAGCGAATGGGCTGCCCCTTTCCACCCTTCCCTCCTTGGCGCTTCCCCCGCTCAGCTCACCGACGACTGCCTCGGACGTTCCCTGGACCGCCTTTTCGATGCAGACCGCTGTAGTTTGCTCACCAACTTCGTTCTGCACATGATCAAGGAGTTCG
>JAPLSM010000478.1 GCA_026398635.1 Spirochaetota bacterium
GTCGGGGTCCTTCAGGGTGAAGGCCCGGGCGACTTCGCGGAACTCGTCCATGGTCACGGGCACCTTCAGCCCGAGTTTCTCCAGCCAGTCCATGCGGATCATCTGCGCGAAGTACTTCAGCTGATACTGGTTGGGGACGGCGTACTGCTTGCCCGCGAACTTCCCGAAGGCGAGCTGGCCGTCGCGCTGGTTGGCGAGCACGTCCTTACCGTACGCGGCGAGCGCCTCGTCGAGGGGGGCGACGAGGTTGCCGGCGACCAGCTGCGCCAGGTAGCTCTGGACGTTGGTCTGCAGGATGTCCGGCAGGTCGCCGGAAGCCATGAGGACCGGCATCTTCTCAGGATACGCCGAGTACGGCATCGGCTCGTACACGAACGTCACCTCGGGAAACTTCGCCTTGAGCGCGGCCATGAAGGCGCCGCCCTCGACGTTGCCCGTGGCTTCGGGGATATTGGTTACCCGCAGGGTCACCTTCGGCTCCGGTTTGCCGGTCGCGAAGGCGAGCGAAGCGGACACCACGAGGACAAGACAGACGAAGAGAGAGACTTTTCTGCTCATTCGATTCTCCTTTCAGATCGGACGTCACGGCCAGTGGCGGATTCCCCATCACGGCCGGAGGGATTGTACCATGGCAGTATACCACGGTCAATGAAACGGGTTTTTCACAGGGTTTTCCCGGGCGTGCTTCTTCCGCCACGCCATCCTTCGGATGACCCTTCAGCGGTTTTTCCCACCAGGGGCCCGCCCGCGACGGCGAGATGCGGCGCTTCTACACCGCCGCGCGGATCAAGGAAGCCCTCCACAAGGCGGAGCGGGCCGGCATCAACACCCTGTTCGCCCGGGCGGACAACCACGTCATGCGCCTCCTGGAAGAGTACTGGAACGAGGGGGGCACGATTCAATGGTTCGCGCAGTCGGCCTCGGAGCAGGACGATTACCTCAGGAACATTGACACGGCAGCCTCCCGCGGCGCGAAGGGGATGTACCTCCACGGGGGCGTGGTCGATCACTACTTCAGCCGGGGCGAGCCGGAGCACTTCGCCCGGGCCCTGGAACGCATGAGGTCGCGGGGACTGGCCGCGGGGCTCGCCGCGCACAACACTTCCCCCCACGAGTGGATCCGCGATCACCTCGACCCCGATTTCCAGCTCTGCTGCTACTACGACACGTCACCGCGCGACGCGAGCCCGCATCACGTCGCGAGCGACCGCGAGCTGTTCGACCCCGTGCACCGCGACGGCATGGCACGGTGCATCGGCACCCTGCGCGCCCCCGCGGTGCACTACAAGGTCCTGGCCGCGGGCAGGACCCCCGTCGAGGAGGCGTTCTCGTACGTCGCGCGGACGATCCGGCCTTCGGACGTGGTGCTGGTCGGGTTCTACCTCGGCGACGACGGGGACCTGATCGCGAAGACCGTGGAGGCCTTCGAGCGCATCGTGCCGGGAGGCAGGAGGTCAGCGGGCCCGCGCTGAGGCGATCCCGGCCTTCGCCGCGAGCCCGTCGAGCTTCGCCAGCATCGCCTCCTCCACGTTCACCCCGTCGGCCCGGGCATGGCGCAGCGCCTCGAGCCCCCGTTCGCCCGGCAGGCGGATCGCGGCGACGCCGGGCCGTGGACGGCTGGTCTTGACGTGGCGCACGAAGCGCCCGATCTCGGCGAGGTAGTGGTCGCGTCCACCGAGCGCCGCGGGGTCGATCACCTGCAGGGTGAAGTTCTGCTGCGTCCGGGACTGCGGGTTGTTGCACTCTCCCCCGCCGGCCGCCGTGAGCGCCTCGCACCACAGCGACAGCCCGTATCCCTTGTGGCCGTAGTGCTCGCCGCCGGCGAAGAGGATCGTCCCGCCCTCTTTCACGACCCGGGGGTCGTCGGTGATCGTTCCCTCCCGGTCCATGAAGATGCGCTCGGGCGCCTTTTCGCCCCGGCCCGCCATGAGACTGG
>JAPLSM010000301.1 GCA_026398635.1 Spirochaetota bacterium
CGCTCGCCGGCTCCGCACCGGCCGCGTCCGCGTGGGAAGCGTACTTCCGCGGAAGGCTCGACGGGATCACGCGACTCCTCGCAGGCGTCGCTACTTCTTCCGGGCGATGAGCATCGCCTCCGAGAGGACCTCGTCGAGGGCGCTGATACGGGCGCCGGCGGCGGCTGCCTTGGCGCGCGAGGATGCATAGGCGAGGGAGGCGAGGTCGGCCCGCGCGGTCTCCAGCATGGCACGGGCCTCGACGATCGAGGCGATCACGGCCGGCATGTCGAGCTTGATGCCCCGGAGACGCCGGGCCTGGCCGGCCTTGATCTCGATGGCCGAGAGCGCGGTCGCAGCGGACTCGATGAGCTGGGCGGCCTCGACACCCGCAAGCTGCTTCGCGGCCGCCGCCTCCGCGCGCGCCGCGTTGCCCGCCTCCCGCGCCACCGACGCGAGCTCGGCCGTGCGGTCGTAGTTCCGCATCAGCGCGGGTTTCCGTTCCTGCGCCGCCGTCTCGGCAAGGAGAGCGGCAAGCCGCTCCTCGGCCGCGCGCAGCGCGTCCGGCGCGTAGAGCGGCACGTCGGGATCGCGTGCGGCAGCTTCGATCGCCGCCTTGGCTGCATCGATCGCCTCGCGGGGCGGCTGGGCGCAGGCCGCGAGGAAGGCGAGCAGGAGCAGGACCAGTCCGGTGAAGCGTGCGTATCTCATGCAAATCGGGTCAGGTAAGACGATTCCTGCTGCGGGTGTCAAGGGCTGCACCATGACGTGACGTCCGCCGACGCGGCGGTCTCCGAGGCCGAGGCACGATATCCGGCTTGTCACCGGCAGCCTGTCTGCCGATCTCGGCAATTTCGTATCCCTGCCGATGGTCGCGTACGAAATCGAGCTGTCCCTGGGGATCAAGTTCAAGGAGGCCAGGCAGCAACAGCCGGAGATACTCCAAGTACGTTCCGCCGTTCCTCGTAGTCATCCCCGGTTTCACGATCGCTGACGATCCCGGAGCTTTGGTGTAGCGATTTGCTCAGGTATATTGACAGATCAACGGCCTGAACATAGCATCCCCTCTACTCTCGAAAGAGAAAGGAGCAAGCCCATGCGTCGCCTGCTGATCGCTGCCGTGACCCTTCTGGTGCCCCTGTGCCTGTCCGCCATGGCCGTGGACACCATCGCGAAGATCGACGGACTCCACGACCAGGGAAAATACGAAGAGGCCCGGACGCTCGCCCTCGAGGCGGTATCCTCCGCGAGCCAGGCCGAGAAGGCCGAGCTGTACTGGCGTGCGTCCCGCGAGACGCTCGAGCTCGGCGACGAGGCCGAGGATCGCAAGGAATCCAAGGACGCGATACTGAAGTACTTCGAGAAAGGCCAGGAGTACGCGGACATGGCCATCGCCGCCAATCCGCAGAACAATCTCGCCTACTACTGGAAGTCCTCCAACATCGGACGGTGGGGGCAGGTGAAGGGCATCCTGAACTCGCTGTTCAAGGCAGCGCCCATGAAGGAGCTGCTGCTGAAGGACCTCTCCCTGGACGCCGGTCACCCCGATGCCTACTACGTGCTCGGCCAGCTGTACCGCGAGCTGCCTGGAGCCCCGCTTTCGTTCGGCGACTCCGATGACGCCGTGTCGCTGGGTCGGATGGCGGTGGATCTGCGCGTCAGGGCGGTTCAGGCCGGGACGGAGAAGGAGCTGAACTACAGCTTCTACCTCCAGCTCGCCAAGTCGCTCTGGAAGCGCAACCTTTCCGCCGCGAAACGGGCGTCGGGCCTGGCGAAGAAGCAGGCTGCCTGGCAGTCCGCGAAGACCCCCCTCGAGAAGGGCTCGGCGTACGAGGCCACCGTCCAGCTCATGGCCGGGTCCGACCGGGAGGAAGCGCGGCAGCTCGTGAACTGGATCACCACCGAGCTCTCCAAAATCGCTTCTCGAACCGCGGGACAGGACGACGATCTCCAGGATGCGCGCGAGCTCCTGGCGGAGTGGAAGTAGGGCGACTGCGCCTCAATGGCCATCCATGGCCTGGATCACCCCTTCCGCGCTCTGTCGTCGAGGAGGCTCGCCTTCGTGACCGTCCCGTAGCCCATGCGGCGGCGGGTCCCGAGGACGGCCACCACGACCTTCCTGCGGCGCTCCATGCCATAGGCGAACAGCACGAGCAGCCCGCGCTCCCCGACGCGCTCGAGGCCGGAACAACCCGCGCCGATGAGGCGTACCGGTGTACCGCCGTCCCAGCGTGCGGCGAGCAGCGCGCGCGTCACCGCGTAGAGCACTTCGGTCGACGTGATCCAGTGGCCGATGGTCTTCTGCGCGGTCGTGGTCGTGAAGTCGTGGAAGCGCAGCTTCAGGACCGCGGTCTTCGACTGCCATCCCTCGTCGAGCATCCGGAAGGCCACCTGGTGGCAGAGTTCGA
>JAPLSM010000428.1 GCA_026398635.1 Spirochaetota bacterium
GATGGCAAAGAAATGGCTGACCACTGAGCACCCGGCGATCGTCTTCGAGGACAACACCGTCGGGCAGCTCAAGAAGAAGATCTGGGACGCCTCCGAGAAGGAGATCGACGAGATCCTGAAGGACTACGGCGTCCCCGCCCCGTCGGAGCTGGGGAAAGCGGGCTGCTACATCCAGAACACGCCGCGGGTGAAGGTGATCGAGAAGCGCCGGAAGAACGACGTGGTGTTCCTGCCGATCGGGTGCACGGAGAACCACGGGCGCCACGCCAACTCGGGCCTGGACACCTTCATGGTGACGCAGATCCTCGAGGCGGTGCGGCGCTACACGGCGAAGCAGGGCCGGGAGATCAGCCTCGCGTTCCCGCCCCTGAACTACGGCGGGCACCCGTACCACCACGTGGGCATGCCGGGAACGGTGATCATGCCCAAGGAGGTCGTCGAGGAGACGGTCATCTACACGATGCTGGGCCTGTGGAATGACGGGTTCCGCAAGATCGTCATGATCAACAACCACGGGCACCTGTGGATGCTGGAGTCGGCGATCCAGGAGTTCATGAAGCGCTTCCAGTTGCCCGGCATCTTCCAGATCCTGGACTGGCACCGCGCGGTGAGGGAGTTCTTCTTCCCCGTGGACCGGGCGGACAGCCTCACCACCAACTTCATCCACGCCGACGAGGCCGAGACCTCGGTCGCGCTGCTCCTGTTCCCCGAGATGGTGGACATGAGCGTGGTCGAGGACGCCGAGGGGCAGCAGTTCCTGCCCGAGGGGCACTTCGACACGTCCGTGGAGCCCTTCCGCAGGCCGCACCGCTGGTCCGAGGGCGAGGGGCACTTCGCCATCGAGATCAAGGCGACCCCGCAGGGCGTGGTCGGCAAGCCGAGCCTTGGGGAGGCCCGCAAGGCGAAGCGGCCCATCGCGGCGATATTGAAATATCTGACCCTGCTGAACGACCAGATCCTCGAGGCCTTCCCCGCGGGGAAGGTGCCGCCGGTGGATAAGGTGACGCTGCGCGACCCGAAGGAGCTCGAGCCCTACCTGCGCGAGCCGTTTAGCCCGGGCTGGAAGTCGGTGTACGAGCTGCCCCACGTGGGCCCGTTCCAAAAATTGTAGGCGTTCGACGGCGTCGGGGCGGCGTGCGCGTCGGTGCTGACGCCCCGACGCCCCGCGCACAATCCACCATGACGGACCGAGATCGTTCGTTCTGCTATCCCCTCGCCATCCAGTTCGCGCTCCCTCAGCGCTACCGTGAGGACCGCGAGCTCGGCGATACGCTGGACGGGCTGCGCGGGGCCGGCTTCACCGGGGTGGAGCTCAACATCGCCGACCCCTTCTCCCTCGACTGGACCGACCTTTTCGCGTTCCTGAAGGAGCACGGCCTCGGGATGTTCCGGTTCGCGTCGGGGCTGACGGCGAAGACCCTCTCCCTCTCGCTCTCGGCAGCCGATGACGAAACGCGGCAGCGGTCGGTGATCGCCTGCCGGCGGATGATACGGGCGCTCGGCGGGACGGGAATCGGGATCATCATCGGGTTTTTCAAGGGTCCCGTCGCGTCCGATCGGGACGGCGCCCGGAGCCGCTTCGCGCAGTCGCTCGCGGAGCTCGTGCCGGAAGCGGCCGGGCACGGCGTCCCGCTCGTCGTCGAAGCGACGAACCGCTACGAGTCGTCGGTGGCCAACTCCCTCGACGACACCGCCGCGCTGCTTCCGGCGTCCGAAGCCCGGGGCAGGTGGGCCCAGATCCTTCCGGACACGTTCCACATGAACATCGAGGAACGCGACACGTCGGGAGCGCTCGTGCGGCACGCGGCGCTGTTCTCCTCGATCCACCTCTCCGACAACAACCGGCTCTTCCCCGGCCGGGGGGCGATTTCCTTCGGGCCGATCATCGGTACGCTGCGGCGCATCGGGTGGAAGGGATTCCTCGCCATCGAGGGCATGACGACCGGGGGGCTCCTGGCGGACGCGCGGGACGCCGTCGAGGCCCTTGCGCCGCACCTGGCATGACAAACCGCGCACGAGGAGGATGAGATGGCTGCTCCACTTCGCGTCGGCGTGATCGGCGCAGGGCGCATCGGTGTCCTGCACGCCCGCAACCTCGCCGGCCGGATTCCCGGCGTGCGCCTCGAGGCGGTGTCCGACGTCGTGGCCGCCTCGGCCGAGAAGTGCGCGGCCGAGCTGGGCGTCGCGACCGCGACCACCGATCACCGCCGGATCCTTGAGCGCAAGGACATCGATGCCGTGGTCATCTGCTCGAGCACCGACACCCACTCGCGGATGATCGGCGAGGCCGCCGAGGCGGGGAAACACATCTTCTGCGAGAAGCCGATCGACTTCGACCTCGGCAGGATCGACGACGCCCTGGCGAAGGTCGAGCGGGCCGGGGTGAAGCTGCAGGTCGGGTTCAACCGGCGGTTCGACCCCAGCTTCCGCAGGGTGCACGACCTCGTGCGGTCGGGCAGCGTGGGCACGCCGCACCTGCTGCGCATCACGAGCCGCGACCCCTCGCCCCCGCCGATCGCCTACGTGAAGGTCTCGGGCGGGATCTTCCTCGACATGACCATCCACGACTTCGACATGGCCCGTTACCTCTCGGGGCTGGAGGTGGTGGAGTTGTACGCCGCGGGCGGCGTGCTCATCGACCCCGAGATCGGGAAGGCCGGCGACCTCGACACCGCGGTGGTCACCCTCCGGTTCGAGAACGGCGCGATCGGAACGATCGACAACAGCCGCAAGTCGGTGTTCGGTTACGACCAGCGGGTGGAGGTCTTCGGTTCCGGGGGAATGGCCGAGGCCGGCAACGCGTTCCCCAACACGGTGATCGTGAGCGGAGACCGCTCCGTGGCCCGGGACCTGCCGCTGAACTTCTTCCTCGAACGGTACATGGAGTCGTACCTGCGGGAGATGGAGGCGTTCGTCGCCTGCGTGCGCGACGGTGGGGAGCCGCCGGTCGGCGGTCGGGACGGCCGGGTGCCCGTGGTTATGGGCAAGGCTGCCCGGCTTTCGGCCGAGCAGAATCGACCGGTGAAGCTCTCCGAGATCAAAGCCTGAGGCCGGGGGCGGGCTGGCTGGGCACGACGCCAGGTTGCCCGCCCTGGGCTTCTAGAAAGACCCCCAGGCGATCCTGACCCCGATGGTCGGGGTGTAGAACAGCATGCTCTCGAATGGTTCGTCGGGCGCGAGGCTCGCCATCATCTGCACGCCGCCGTAGCCGGTGAGCTGTAGCCAGGGAGTCAGCGCCCACCCGACCTCTACGTCCGCCTCGAGGAACAGGGTGAACCACGAGCCGGCCATGCCGGGCACGTCGGTGTGCAGGCACCCGACCCCCGTCCAGGCCACGGCTGCCGCGGTCAGGGGGCCGATGGAGAACTGCTGGCCGTTGATCAGTCCGCCCACGCCGCCCTCGAACGCGACCGAGGGGTCGGCGGAGAAGAAGGCGAGTCCGAAGCCGCCGATGCGTTCGCCATGGCGATTCACGCCGTAGCCGAACCCGCCAACAGAATTCTCCCGCACGTCCACGCTGTACCAGCCGCCGTCGAGGTCGAGATACTGGAACCCGTGTGTGACACCACCCGCTCCACCCGCTCCACCCGCGTACGCGCCGGAAGCAGCCAGCACGGCGATCACGGCTGCTGCGACGAATATCCTGTTCATCCGCATTGCGAGTCCTCCCTGCTCCCTGTTCAAAACCGCGCAGTGCCGGAAGTGTCCCCGGCAGGCCGGCGGGGGTGGTGGAGGATCAGCCGCCTATTCTTCCGGTTCTCCCGCGGCCCGGCGCAGGCGGTTGTTGAGCGCGCGCCGGCTCAGGCCCAGGAGCTTCGCCGCGGTGGTCTGATTGCCATCGGCCCGGCGCAGCGCCTCTTCGATTAAGAGGCGCTCCGCATC
>JAPLSM010000190.1 GCA_026398635.1 Spirochaetota bacterium
GGCGCAGGCTCTGAGATCACGAAGATCGGCAAGCCGTACGCGGCGCAGCTCGAGCAGATCGGCCGGACGGTGGAGCAGCACTTCAAGGAGATCCGGTCCATCCGGTTCACGGTCGAGAACAAGCAGCTGTGGCTGATCGACCAGCGTCCCGTGATGTCGAAATCCACCCAGGCGGACATCAAGATGCTGCTCGACCTGCACGCGAGGAAGCTCGTCGACGCCGACTGGGTGGTGCAACAGATCAAACCGGCGCAGCTGAACGAGGTCCTGCACCCGATCGTCGACCTCACCTCGGTCTCCCGCATGCCCTGCCTGACCGGGGGCATCATCGGCGCCCCGGGCGCGGCCATCGGCCGGATCTTCTTCAGCACCGACCGGCTGCTCGAGGAGTTCAAGACCGCCCAGCAGAAGGGACGGGACACCAAGCTCATCCTCTGCCTGCCCGCGTCCTTCGCCGAGGACGTCAAGGCCATCGAGGTCGCAACCGGCGTGCTGTCCACCGAGGGCGGTTACTCAGCCCACGCCTCGGTCGTGGCGAGGCAGTACGGCAAGATCTCTCTCGTGAAGCCCGACATGCGGATCAGGGGGAACAAGGCCGTCATAGGAGACCGGACCATCAAGGAGGGCGACTACGTCACCCTGAACGTGCCCTTCTACGGTGTGCCTTCGCTGTACCTCGGGAAGGCCCAGCTCATCGAGCCGGACCCCGAGGAATCGGGTATGCTCGCGTTCCTCAAGATCGTCGACGGGTTCATCGGGCACTTCCATGTGCGTACGAACGCCGACACCCCGCGGGATGCGGCCCTGGCGCGCACCTTCGGTGCACGCGGCATCGGTCTGGTGCGCACCGAGCACATGTTCTTCGCCGAGAGCCGGATCAACGTCTTCCGCGAGATGGTCATCTCGGGCTCGGTTGAGGATCGCCGGCGCAACCTCGCACGCCTCCAGCCGATGCAGAAGGCCGACTTCTACAAGCTCTTCAAGATCATGGAAGGCTATCCGGTCATCATCCGACTGCTGGACGCGCCGCTGCACGAATTCCTACCGCACAACGACCAGGAGATGGATCGGTTCATGCGACACCTCAACGCCGGGCAGAAGGGCGCGAAACGGCTCTCCCAGCGCGAGGTGGACGCGCGCTGCGAGGCGCTGCACGAGTTCAACCCGATGCTGGGCCACCGGGGGTGCCGGATCGCCGTGTCCTACCCCGAGATCTATGAGATGCAGGTGCGGGCGATCTTCGAGGCCATTTACCAGCTTCGCAAGGAGGGCGTGAAGGTCGAGTCCGAGATCATGATCCCGATCATCATGAACGAGAACGAGCTGAGGCTGATCGTCTTCGGCAAGAAGATCGAGGGCAAGCACATCCGCGGCCTCGTAGACATCGAGCGTGAAGTGCGCGACGCGTTCAAGGCGCGACCCGTGGCCTACAAGATCGGCACCATGATCGAGCTTCCGGCCGCGGCGCTCGGATCGGACGAGCTGGCGCGCTACGCCCAGTTCTTCTCCTTCGGAACCAACGACCTGACCCAGACCACGATCGGGCTCTCCCGGGACGACTTCAACTCGTTCATGCCCGACTACACGCAGTTCGACCTGCTCGAGGGCAACCCCTTCCAGATCCTGAACCAGCAGGTGAAGGAGCTCATCACGATCTCCGTCAAGCGGGGACGGATGACCCGGCCGGACCTCGAGGTGGGTCTGTGCGGCGAGCACGGGGCCATTCCCGACAATGTCCGGTTCTGCATGGAGGCGGGGTTGGATTACGTGTCCTGCTCGCCGTACCAGGTGCCCATCGCGCGCCTGGCCGTTGCGCAGTTGGAGATCGACCGGCGGAAGAAGTAGGGGAACGCCGGTGCGGGACGGCAGCGTCCTGTACCGGCAGTATGTCCGGCCCTCATGACGGCCGGACCGTTTCCGCGGACTTCTTCAGGCGCCGCCCCGTAGCCAGGAATTTCTCCGCGAACTCCTTCACGCCCGTCTTGCGGTACACCATCCCGAGGTTCCGGTAAGCCCGCCAGTCCTTCGGGGCGAGCGCGATCGCGGAACGGAACGCGGACGCCGCTTTTTCCAGCTTCCCCGCGCGGTACCAGAGCACGCCGCTCATGAGGGTGAGATCGTGCCGCTCGCCGTGGTCCTTCTGGAACCTCTCGGCAAGCCGCAGGGCGTTCTCCCGGGCCCCGAGCCGGTCGAGGCAGTACAGGGCAGCCTTCACCAGCTCTTCGGCATCCGGACGCTCGACCAGAAGCTCCCTGAGCACGAGCAGCGCGTCGGCGTGACGACCGGATCGCCGGTAGCAGTGTACGAGGGTGGTGCGGAGGCGTTCGCCTTTCGCGCCGGAGGCGATGAGCCGTTCGATCTCGGGCGCAGCCTCGGCCCAGCGGCCGAGCTCCACCAGGGCGCGCACCAGCCCGCGCCGGGCCTTCCGGTCGTCCGGTTTCGCCTCGAGGAGGCGCCGGTAGACGCTGCCGAGGTCCTCGGTGCGTCCCGCTTTCGCGTAGAGCCGGCCGAGCCCGCGGAGCGCAGAGGTTTCGCCGGGCACGACCTTCAGCGTCCGGGAGTACCAGCCTTCCGCGAGGTCCGCGAGTCCGGCCGACTCGTAGGATTCCGCGAGCGCGGCCATGACCACCGGATCGGCCCCGCGGTCCCTGACCTGACCCTGGAGGGCGCCCAGCGTACCCGGGTCTGCCGGCGCGACCTTCGAGAGCGCGAGTGACTCGAAGTATCGGGCGGTCGAATCCGCGTCGTCGCGGCGGAGCACGCGGCGCGCCTCGGCAGCAAGGTCTCCATGCCGTCCCTGCTCCCAAAGCACGGCGAGGAGGCCGTAGCGGGGCGCCATGGCCTCCCGGTCGCCTTCCAGGGCACGCAGGTAGTGATTTCGTGCCTTCTCCAGCTCGCCGAGCGCCCGGTAGGACTCCGCGACGAGCGCGTGCAGCATCGGATCCTTCCCGTCGGCGCGAAGGAGGCGCGTGGCGTGGAATACCGCGTCTCGGAAGCGCCCCTGCTGGAAGAGTTCCACCGCGAGGAAGCGCTGCACCTCTTGCGGAGATCTGCCCGCGCCCTTGCCGGCCTTGAGGAAGTAGGAACCGATCTTCAGGGCCTCGAACGCCTCCGGCTCGCGTCCGAGGGCGAGCAGCACCATCGCACGCTGCAGCTGAAGTGAGGAATCGCCGGGCGAGAGGGAGCAGGCCGCATCCAGGTGGAAGAGCGCCATCCCGTCCTTCCCGAGCTCCCGGAAGATCCGCGCCAGGTAGACGTGGGGGAGCATGCTCGAGCCGCGCCGGTCGAGGACCTCGCTGAAGAGACGGGCGGAGTCGACGAGCCGGTTTCGGTGGAAGCAGCGTACGGCCGCCACGAGCGCCGTGTTGAGGTAGCCGACCTCGAGCCGCCGATCGTCCGGAGCGAGTCGGCGCGCCTCGGTGAAGGCGGCAAGCGCCTCGTCGAATCGCCGTGCTCGCAGGCAGGCGAGGCCGAGCAGGCCGTGCGCGGGCGCCAGGTCCGGACGGGCCTTGACCGCGGCAGCGAGCTCGCGAACGGCCGCCTCGAGGTCGCCGACCGCGAGGTGGGCTCTTCCGAGGAACAGCCGTCCTGCAGCTGATCCGGGGCGTCGGCGGACGAACGCGGTGAGCGCGCGGATTGCCCTGCCGTGTTCGCCGAGCGCGTGGCAGCTTCTGCCGAGGTACAGCAGGGCGAGCGGGAACTCATCGGTGGCGCCGGCGACCTGGGCGAAGAGGTCCGCGGCCCGGCGGTAGTCGCGGCGGCGACCGGCCTCGATGGCCTCGCCGTAGAGCGATGAGAAGTCGGGCCGCGCGGAGTCCGGCGTCTGGAGCCTGCCTTTCTTTTGGCATCTTATCACGTGCGGATTGCTTTACAAACCGCACCCCATCGGCTACAAAGGATTACATGAGGGGTCGCGAGCGGACCGGCACGGTGCGGAACCTCGGGGAGATCGCCCAGGCGCAGGTGTCGAGGGCCGAGGTGCTCGTCATCCCCGTACGTCTGGGTGCAGCCGGCGCCGTACTCTCGATCGTGGCGGCCACCGCACGAGGCATGCCGGCCGTCGCGGTTGCGGCCGCCGCCGTCGGTGTATTCCTTGTCTGGTCTCTCGTCGTCATCATCCTCGCAGCCCGCAGGGCAGACCTCACGCGCATCAACCGCGTGTCCGTTGCCCTCGACGCCCTGGGAATCCTCGCGATCGCCCTCTCCCTGCTGATCGGGCCGTCGGCCGGCCTGTCGGCGCCTGAGCTGATCGTGCTCGAAACGTGGGGTGTGTGCCTGATCGTCATGGCACCCATGCGTCTCCGGGTGGCGGACGCGGTGTTCGCGTGCGCCGCTGCGGTCATCGCGCCTCTCGCCATCGCAGTCGTCGCCATCCTGCGCTTACCCTCCGCGATACCGATGTGGATCTTCCTCGTCCCGCCGGCGAACCTCGCGGTCGGGGCGCTCGCCGTACTGGGGACCGCGAGCGTCCGCCGGGCGATGGGCGAGAACCTCGTGACCGAGGACCTGATGCGGGCCAGCCGGCGGCTGAAGATGACGCTCGACATCGTCAGCGCGTCGATCTACAACCTCCACCAGCTCATCAACCGGCTCGCCGACGTCTCGCGCGCCGTTTCGGAGGGCGCCCGCGAGCAGGAGCACGGCATCGACCGTGTCAGCGCCACCGCGGGCGCGCTCGCCGAAGCCATGGAGGGCATCGCCCGATCGACGGGCCGCGCCGCCGACACCGTCGGCCGCACCGCCGAGAGCTCGGCGAGGGGAAACGCCATCGTCCAGCGCGTGGTGGAGGAAATCCTCGGCATCCATGACACGGTGGACCGGATGGTGGCCGCCCTGGCGCGCCTGAACGACATCGCCGACCAGACGAACCTGCTCGCCTTGAACGCCGCCATCGAGGCCTCCCGGGCGGGCGACGAGCACAGCGGGTTCTCGGTGGTCGCGGCGGAGATCCGCACACTCGCCGAGAAGTCGTCGCATACGGCCGGTGAGGTAAGCAAGTGGGTCCGCCAGATCGAGACCGTCATCACGCGCGGCGGCGACTCCAGCCGCGAGGCGGGCACGATCTTCGCCGCCATCGCCCACGAGCTCGGGGACCACGCCGGCTTCATCCAGGAGCTGTCCCAGACCGTGCAGGCGCAGCTCGCGGCCAACCGGGAGGTGAGCGGCACCGTCACGTCGATCGACGCAGTCGTGGTCGAGAACACCGGAGCGGCCGACCGGGTCGCAGACATCGTCGCCTCGCTGAAACACGAGATGGAGAAGCTCGAGTCGCTCGTCGTCGACAAGGTGCAGGAGGTGGAACAGCTCACCCGGGGGACGGAGGTCGATCAGCGAGCTGAGGTCCGGCCCGGCCGGTAGCGTCCCGCGACGGGCCGGCCGCCGCGCGGCACCCGCCGAACCCAGGAGGATCCGCGTGGAATCCCGTTCCATCTTCGCAAACCTGTCGCCGCTCGACCACCGGTATTCGATCTGCGAACCCGAGCTCTTCGAGAAGCTCTCCGCGTACCTCAGCGAGGAGGCGGTCATCCGCTCGTGCGCGCGGGTCGAGGAAGCACTCCTCGTCGTCCTTATCCGCCGACTCGCGCCGGCGGACCGCCGGGACGGACTGGCCGCCGCGGTCACCGGGGTGGCGGAATCGGTCAATCCCGGAGAGGTGTACGCCGAGGAGGCGAAGACCCGGCACAACGTGCGCGCGCTCGTGAACGTCCTGAAACGGAAGGTGCCGCCCGAAGCCGGGCCGTACGTGCACCTGGGAGCCACCTCGGCAGACATCCTGGACACTGCCGCGTCCCTGCGATACCGGGAGGCGACCCGACGCGTGCTGCTGCCCTTGCTCGTTGACCTCGAGGAAGCCCTCGTCCGCCTCGCGCAGGCCGAGGCGGACACCCCGCAGATCGGACGGACCCACGGGCAGCACGCAATACCCATAACGTTCGGGTTCGCCATGGCGGGGTACACATCGCGGCTCGGCAAGTGCATCCTGCGCATCCGCGACCGGGCAGCGGACCTGCGCGGGAAGCTCTCCGGCGCCGTGGGCTCCTACAATGCCGGCTCGCTGCTCGTGCCGGACCCCGAGACGCTGGAGCAGGAGTTCCTCGCCGGGCTGGGGCTCCGCCCTTCCGACACTTCGACCCAGCTCGTCGAGCCGGAGCACCTCCTCGGGCTGCTGCTGGAGATCAACACCTGCTTCGGGGTCATCGCCAACCTTGCCGACGACCTGCGGCAGCTCCAGCGCTCGGAGATCGCGGAAGTGCGCGAGGAGTTCTCGGAAACACAGGTCGGCTCGTCCACCATGCCCCAGAAACGCAACCCCTGGAACGCGGAACACGTGAAGAGCCTGTGGAAGGCCTTCGCCCCGCGGGTCGTCACCTTCTTCATGGACCAGGTCTCGGAGCACCAGCGAGACCTGACGAACTCCGCCTCCGGGAGGTTCGTGGCCGACTATCTCGCGGGATTCGCATGCGCGGTCGCCCGCGCGGTGTCGGTGATCGGATCGCTCGCCGTCGACCGCGCGGCGATGGCCGGGAACCTGCGCCGGGCCGGTGACCTCGCCTTTGCGGAGGCCGTGTACGTGCTTGCGGCGAGGGGCGGGATAAGCGATGCCCACGAGCGGGTGCGGCAGGCCACCCTGAGGGTCGAGCGCGAGGGGCGGCCGCTGCGCGAGGTACTCGCCGAGGATGCCGCGCTCTGGAAGACGCTCGACGAGGGCCTGCGCCGGTCCGTGGGATGCGACGCCGCGGCGTTTTTCAGTGATCCTGCGCGGTACACGGGAAGAGCCGCATCCCGGGCACGGGACGCGGCGGACCGCTGGAAGGCCGCGATGGCGGGGCTGCGGAAGGAGCTGGAATCATGAATCTCGTGGTGATCGGCGCCCAGTGGGGCGACGAGGGAAAAGGAAAGATCGTGGACTACCTGTCCCGCGGCGCCGACGTGGTGCTGCGCTACAGCGGCGGCGCCAATGCCGGTCACACGATCGTGCACGGCGGGGTCACGTTCAAGCTGCACCTCGTGCCCTCGGGCATCACCTCGCCGGGGAGGGTCGTGGTGCTCGGGATCGGAATGGTGATCGATCCCGGGTCGCTGTTCGATGAGCTCGAAGGTCTCGAGCGAGCGGGGATCGACTGGAAAGGCAGGGTGAAGGTGGCGGATCGGGCCCACCTCGTGCTGCCGCGCTACCGGGACATCGATCGCGAGCAGGAGAAGGCCAGGGCCGTGCCCCTGGGCACCACCGGCCGGGGCATCGGCGTCACCTACTCGCTGAAGTCCAGCCGGGACGGCATCCGGGTGGTCGACCTGTTCGACGACGCGTTCATGGCGCACATCCCGCCGGGCGACCGCGAGTACCTCGAGCCGTTCCGGGACCGACTCGCACCGATGGTGATCGATGCCTCCGTCTTCAGCCACGGCCAGAGGGGAAGGAACGTGCTTTTCGAAGGGGCGCAGGGGACGCTCCTCGACCTCGATTTCGGCACCTACCCGTTCGTTTCATCGGGCAACTCCTCGGCGAGCGGAGCGCCCATGGGCGGAGGCATCGGTCCCACGGCCATCGACCGGTGCATCGGGGTGTGCAAGGCCTACTCGACCCGGGTGGGAAGCGGCCCGTTCCCGTCGGAGTCCGTGGGCGAGCGCGACGGGGACCTCGGAGACCGGTTGCGCGAGCTGGGCAGGGAATATGGCACCACGACCGGGAGGCCGCGGAGGTGCGGCTGGCTCGATCTCGTGGCGCTGCGATACGCCTGCCGGTCGAACAGCCTCGACTCCATCGCCCTCACGAAGCTCGACGTCTTAAGCTCGTTCGACGAGGTTCAAGCCTGCGTCGCCTACCGGTGCGGGGATGCGCGTTTGGAGGATTTCCCCGCTTCGAGAGCCGCCCTGGAGTCCGCTCTTCCTGTCACGGAGCGCCTACCGGGCTGGCAGCTGCCGCTCGGAGGCTGCCGTCGGTTCGAGGACCTGCCGCCGCAGGCTCGGGACTTCGTGCGGTTCATCGAGGAATCGGCGGGCGTTGCCGTCTCGATCGTTTCGGTCGGCCCTGAGCGTGAAGACACCATGACCCGGCAGGATCCTTGGACACGATCCTGATTCTCGACTTCGGCAGCCAAAGCACGCAGCTCATCGGCAGGCGCGTGCGCCAGCTCGGTGTCTACAGCGAGATCGTCCCGGGGGATGTGCCGTTCGGGCGTACGGACCTCTCGGGGGTGCGCGGGATCATCCTCTCCGGGTCGCCTGCGTCGGTGTACGAGGCGGGCGCTCCGACGATCGACCCGCGCTTCTATGGGCTCGGGCTGCCGGTGCTCGGCATCTGCTATGGGCTGCACCGGATGACGACCGACCACGGCGGCCGGGTAGCCCCGCTCGGCCACAAGGAATACGGTCGGGCCCGGGTCGAGGTGCTGGCGGACGATCCCCTGTTCGCGCGGGTGCCCGAGAGGAGCTTCGTGTCGTGGATGAGCCACGGCGACACGGTGGCCGAGACGCCACGGGGTTTTCGGGTCATCGCCCGGTCGGAGGGTGGGCTTCCCGCTGCCTTCGCAGACCCCGGACGCAGGATGTGGGGCGTGCAGTTCCACCCCGAGGCGAGTCATTGCGAGCACGGCATGGAGGTGCTCGAGGCGTTCGTGGCCGACATTGCCGGGGCTCACCGCGAATGGAACATGGATGCGTTCTTCAGGAGCGAGCGGGAGGACCTCGCCCGAAGGCTTGCGGGCAAGCCCGTGGTGCTCCTGATCTCGGGCGGCGTGGATTCCTCGGTCGTGGCTGCGCTGCTCCTGGCGAGCCTCGATCACGACGCGGTACACCTGCTGTACGTGGACACGGGCCTCATGCGCCAGGGCGAGTCCGGCGAGGTCATGGCGGGCCTGAGGGATCTCGGCGCCCGGCACCTGCACGCCGTGGACGCCTCCGAGCGCTTCTACGCGGGACTCGCCGGGGTCGGAGATCCGGAGCAAAAGCGACGGATCATCGGCGACCTGTTCATGACGGTCCAGCGGGAGGAGATCCAGAGGCTCGGGATCGCCGACTACTGGCTCGCCCAGGGCACGCTCTACACGGACCTCGTGGAAAGCGGGAAGGGAGTCGGTTCGAAGGCGACGGTCATCAAGACCCACCACAATGTCCGTTCCCCCCTGGTCGAAGAGCTGCGTGCCAGCGGCCGTATCGTGGAACCGCTCGCTACGCTCTACAAGGACGAAGTCAGGGCCCTGGGCCTCGCCCTGGGGCTGAAGCGGGAGATCGTCTTCCGGCACCCTTTCCCGGGCCCGGGCCTGGCCGTGAGGATCCTCGGGGAGGTGACCCGGGAGAGGTGCGATCTCCTGCGCCGGGTCGACGCCCTGTTCCTCTCCGAACTGCGGTCCCGGGGGCTCTACGACCGCATCTGGCAGGCGTTCTGCGTGCTGCTCCCGCTCCGGTCGGTCGGCGTGTCGGGTGACGCACGGCGTTATGGATGGGTGGTGGGCCTGCGCGCGGTGGCGTCGCTGGACGCGATCACCGCCGACGTGTACCCGTTCGAAGCCCGGGACCTGCTCGAGATCTCCTCGCTCATCACGAACCGCATCCCCGAGGTCGGGCGGGTCGTCTATGACGTTTCGAGCAAGCCCCCGGCAACCATCGAATGGGAGTGAAAAAACCTCGTTTACCCACTTGAGGAAATGGCGGTACGTTTCCGATAAGCATGGTAAGCGAGGAGCAGACGATGCCAGCCGACCTGCTGCCGGACGATCCCTCGGTCCAGGTGATGCTCTCCTGGATCATGTCGACCTTCGAAATGACCAAGGCCGACATTGCTCGGATGTTTCAGCGTACGCAGTCCACGATCCACCATTGGCTCGCCACGGGCAACATCTCCCACCGGAACCTGATGAAAGTGCGCTCGAGCTGGTATTTCCTCCACAATGCGCGTGACCCTCACGGGAGCGAGCGCCGGTGCGAATCGTGCGAGCGGTGGCTCTCCCAACGTGACTACCGGCAAGGCAAGGCGATCTGTCATGGGTGCGAGAATTCGCGCACCCTGCGCTACTACTGGGCCCACCGCGAGGAACAGCTGTCCAAGCGCAAGGCAAAGAACTGGTACAACAAGCGCGCTGCCGCACGCTGATCGCCCTGAGCCTTCCCACGCAACCCTGATTCTGGTATTCTACCGGCGACATGCGCACGGTGATCCTCGTCTGCCTCTGCGCTGCACTGCTGTGTTCGTGCGTTGGCGTGGAAAGCGGACTTTTGATCAGGAACGACGGTTCCGGAACGCTCACCCTCGAGTACCGCATTTCCCGGTCCGCGGCGGATCTCGGCCGGACTCCCGACAAGGACGCACCCGTGCCGCTCCCTGTCGAGAAGGCTGACTTCCTGCGGGCGATCGCCGGCATCCCCGGTGTACGCCTCGCCCGGTACACGCGTCGCGCGGACGAGGAGAACGTCTCCATCCACGCGGAGATCGCGTTCAAGCGGCTCGAGGAACTCGCAAAGGTGCCGTCACTCCGCGACGCCGGCCTCTCCTTCGTCGAGAGCGGCGGGACCCGGACCCTGACACAGGTAGTGGCCGGCGCTCCCGAGTCCCCGCCGACCGCCGAGAGCCTCGCGATGATCGATTCCCTCTTCGCGGGCGGCAGCGTCACCGTCGTCCTCAAGACGCCGGCACCGATGACGTCGGGTCCCATCGGCACGCTGTCCGCTGACCGCCGGATGCTCGCCTGGACCGCGACGATTGGCGATCTCGCTCGTCGAACGGGCAGCGTGGTGCTCACGGCCACCTGGTGAGGGGGACGGCCATGAAACGCGTTACCGCTCTCGTCGCTCTCGCCTGCGCCCTTGCCGCTTCCTGCGTTTCGACCGGATCCGCGCCGGCCTCCCCTCCGTCGAGTGCCGCCGCGGCCGAACGCATGCGGGAGTATCTCGACAACGGGATGGCGAAGATCGGCGACGGCGCTGTGGCCGAGGGCGCGCGGCAGCTCGTCACCGTGCTCGCCGAGCGGCGGAAGCCGGGAGTGGCGGGGGCAGAGGCCGACGAGATCGCCGGCCTGGCCGAGACGGAGCTCGCGAAGCTGGGCGCCGCGCTCTCCCTCGAGGCCGGACCCGAGTGGCTGGACGAGGCGAATAACCAGCGCACCGGCAGCACGCTCGACGTCGGCACGCCGAAGGCGCTTCAGCCCAGCGTGATCCTCACCTACAACATGGGCAGGGGCCGCAGCCTTGTGGCCGGAGCACCCGTCGCGTTCAGCTTCGAGCGCGGCGGCGGCACCTTGACCGCCGCAGTCAACACGAACGAGCTGGGCCAGGCCACCTGTTCGCTCGGCCGGTTCGACAGCACGGCAAGCGAGCAGGTCATTCGCGCCGCGGTCGAGTACCGGGTGGAGGGTTTCGTCTGGCGGTTCGAGGGTGTCATGAAGGATTTCGCCTACGCCCCGCCCGGGCGCAGGGCGGTCATCCTGGCCCTCGAACGGACGTCATCGGGTGTCGTTCAGCCGCCGGTCATCATCGACGCCGTGTTCAATGCGCTCAAGAGCGTGGACCTCGACTTCTCGCATTACGATGGTGCGCTCGCTCCCGACCGGTTCCTGAAACTGTTCGCCGGAGATCCTGCCGCCATCAAGGCGCTCAAACTGGAGGGGGACACCGCGTACCTTGTCACCGTGCTGAACGACTGCGCACAAGCGAAGCAGGTGGTGCTCGACGGGAAGACCTACAACATCTGGAAGGCTACGGCAACCGCCACCATCCGGCTGATCCGCACGGCCGACGGGAAGATCATGTTCTCGGGGACGACGGACGCGGCGGGGCAGGGCGGTACCTCCGAGAAGGCGGCTTCCGACGGGCTGGCCGCGGCCGCATCTGCGATGGCGAAGATGCTCGCGGGCCGGCTCACCGAGATCGAGTCCGCGCTCGCGGAGAGGAACTAGGGCCCATGGACGTCCTGAAGGAGATCCAGCAGGCGGAGGCGCAGGCCCGCGGAATCGAACGCGAGTACGCGGAGAAGGCGAAATCCCTCGCAGCCGGCACGGCCGAGGAGCTGGCACGGCTGCAGGCCGAGCGGGAAGCCGCCCTCAAGCGAGAACTGGCGGCTCTGAAGGCGACGCTCGACCAGGACCTTGAGCGCGAGAACAAGGCGGCCTCCGACCGCACCCGCACCGAGCTCGCCAAGCTCGAGACCCGCACGCGCGCGCGAGGAGAGGCCGCGGCGGCTATCATACTCGGAAAGGCCGGTCTCTCGAGATGAGCATCGCACGCATGCTCCACGCCGACCTCGTGTGCGACGCCGGCGCGGGTGCCGATCTCGTGTCGCGTCTCGAGCGGGCCGGCATCCTCCAGGTCATCGACCTGCACCAGGGTCTTCCCGAGGAGCTCGGCGTCATCGAGCGCAGGCCGGATCTCGATGCTCCCGGCCTGGACGAGGAGCTTCAGAAGGTCCGCCAGGTGCTCGAAACGTTCGACCGGTTCCTGCCGGTGAAGAAGGGGATGCTGCAGGGCTTCTTCGGGTCCCCGCCGTTCGTCACGGAGCAGCAGCTGCAGGAGATCGCCGAACGCCTCGATGCCGACCGGTACGCGCCGGAGCTTCAGCAGCGCACTGAAGAGCACGATCGAACGATCTCTGAGCTCGAGGATGCACGGGAACTCCAAGCCCGGCTCGCGCCGTGGGAAGCCCTGGATCTCGATCTCGCGGCGCTGGCGTCGGCGCGTCACTCATCAATTGTGACCGTCCAGGCGACCACTACCCAGCACGAGACCCTCTCCACCCTCGTGCGCGAGTCTGGTGCCGGCAGCGACTTCGCCTGGCAGGAAGTCGGGCATGACGACAGGACGCTGTGGGGAGGCTGGGCGACCCTCGCCGATCGGCGCGCCGACCTGGAAGGGTGGATTCGGCAGGCCGGCGTCTCGCCCGTGCACCTTCCCGATATCGCCGAGACTCCTCGAGTCGCGCTGGCCCGGCTCGCCACAAAGATCGCTACCCTCGAGAGTCGCCGGGATGCGCTCGCCTCCAGCCTGGCCGCCGATGCCGCCGAGAAGCGTCCGCTGGCGCAGGCCCTGCACGACGAGCTCGCAAACCAGCGGAAGAACACCCGGGTGCCGGGCAGCTTCTTCTCCACCAGGACTGTCACCGTCGCGCGCGGGTGGGTGCTCGAACGCGATCGGGTCCGGCTGGAAGCCCTGGCCGCGGAGGCGGGAGCGGACCTCGTGCTCCGCAAGCCCCTGAAGGAGGAGAGCCCGCCGGTGTTCCTCGTGAACCGCAGGCTCCTCAGGCCGTACCAGATCCTGCTCGAGATGTTTGGGCTGCCCTCGTACACGGGATTCGATCCCACCGTCTTCGTAGGCGTGGCCATGACGCTCTTCTACTCGATCTGCCTCGGCGACGTGGGGTACGGTCTCGTGCAGGTGCTCCTCGCGGTCCTCCTGAAACGCAAGTACAAACCGGCGGCCGGTACCCGGCTCTTCCTGGACCTGTTCGTCCAGCTCGGCATCGGCGCCGCGTGCTTCGGCCTGCTCACCTGGAGCTTCTTCGGCACCAGCCCCGGGTACAAGCCGGGCGGTCCTAAGATCCTCGGCATCCTGCCCCTGATCTCCCCGACGAACGACTTCCTGCTGATCATCGGCGTGGGACTCGCTGTGGGCGTCCTCGTGCAGATGTCCTCGATCGGCGCGGGGCTCGTGAACGCGTTGAAGAACGGCGACGTGAAGGCAGCGATCTTCGACTTCGGCGCGTGGCTGGCGATGCTGTTCGGGCTGCAGCTCTGGGCGGCTACGAAGTTTCTGCCGGGCCTGCCCGCCGTCGTCTCCACCGTGGGGCTCGCGATCATGAGCCTCGGGGCCCTCGTGATCATCGGTTTCGCCGGCCGGGACGCGAAGACCATCGGCGGACGCCTGGCTACGGGGGTCATCTCCCTTTATGGCATCGTCGGGGCCTACGGCATCGTCTCATACTTCTCGGACGTGCTCTCGTTCTCGCGCCTCGCCATCCTGAACCTGACCAGCGGCTTCATCGCGATGGTCGGCAACCTGCTGGGCTCCCTTGTGACCTCGACGGCCGGGGTGCTCGCGACGATCCTCACACTGCCGTTCGGCATCCTGATCGTAGTGCTCTTCCACGTGCTGAACGTCGTGCTCTCCATGCAGGGGGCGTTCATCCACTCCCTGCGGCTCAACTACCTGGAATCCTTCGGCCGCTACTACCGTGGCGGCGGACGGCCCTTCCTCCCGCTGCGTCGGGAGGGGACCCATTATCGCTTCGAACAGTAGGAGGCTCACCAGATGGATTTTTCGATCGGATTCGGCATCGCCCTGGCTGGCGGCGCTCTGGCCGCGGGCATGGGCGCCTCGGGCGCCTCGATCGGCGTGGGGCTGGCCGGCGAGATGGCGGCTGGCGTTCTGTCGGAGGATCCCGACAAGTTCGGCCAGATGCTCATCCTCCAGGCGCTCCCCGGCACGCAGGCCATCTACAGCCTCGTCGTGGCCATCCTCGTCATGGTGAAGCTGCAGGTCTTCGGCGGGGGCGGCGGCCTGTACGACCTCCCCCTGGCGAAGGGAATCGCGGTCTTCGCCGCCTGCATCCCCTGCATGCTCGGGGAGTTCATCTCCGCGATCTGGCAGGGACGGGCATCGGTCGGCGCGGCCGGCATGGTGGCCAGACGCCCAGACGCGTTCGGCAAGGCTGTCATCCTGCCCGCCATGGTCGAGACCTTCGCGCTGCTCAGCCTGATCGCGACCATCCTGCTGCTCATGATCGCGATCCAGTTCTAGGACCTCGGGATGCCAGAAACGAGCATCGCGCGCCGGATCCTCGAGGCTGCCCGGCGCGCGGGCGAAGAAACGCTGGCCGCGGAACGCGCCCGGCAGGCCGAGGCGCTGAGGCAGGGGTCCGACCGCATCGACGCCGCAATGGCCGCACGCCGGGTGGCGGCGGAGAAGCGCCTTCGGGAGTCGCTCCAGCAGGCGGTATCCGCCTTCCGGCTGGCTGAGGCCAACCGCGTACGCACCGAACGCCGGAAGTCCCTCGACGGCGTGGTGGCGGGAGCGTGGCGGAAGGCACTCGAGCCCGCGGCCTACCGGGCCTGGATCGAGCGCACTCTCTCCGATCACTGCCGGAAGGGCGACGAGATCGTGGTCGCCGGGTCACAAAGATCCCAGTTCGAGAAGGACTTCGCGCCGTTGCTCGCGAAGCACGGGGTGCGGCTGTCGGACGAACGCGGCGTGTTCCAGGCCGGCTTCGTGGCAGTGCGGCCCGGTTCCGGCCTGCGTCTGAATTGCTCGCTCGACAAGGCGTTCGCCGAGGCGTTGCGCGCGACCGAGATAGAGGTCGGCCGCACGCTCTTCGCCTCGTAGAAGGGCGGCGAGGTGGGAAGGGTTCCGGGCTACAACTTCCTCTGCGGCATCCTCCGCAGCCGGGAGACCGGATTCGTCACGGCACAGCGCCTCGAAGCCGTGCTCGCGGCTCGCGGGTTCGACGACGCCGTGGCGCAGCTTCCCGACGGCCCGTTCGCCGCGGAAGTGCGCCGGGCGCCGGGCTTCGAAGGTCTCGAACGGGGGGCCCGCGCGGAAACCGCAGCGCTGCGCGACCTGCTCGCGAAGTATTCGCCCAGCGCTTCGCTGGAGGGGCTGCTGCTGGCACCCCTCGACTGGTTCAACCTGAAGGTTGCGGTCCTCCAGAAGCTCACCGGCAGGCGCGACGAGCGGCTCCCGGGTCCCGAGGGCAGCCTGCGCTTCACCGAGGTGAGCGCCATGGCGGAAGCCGGGCGCTACGAGGGCCTCGCCCGATCGTTCGCCGACGCGCTTGGCGCCGCGCTCGCCGCGTACAACGAGGCAGGGCACAGCACCCAGGCGTTCGAGCTGGCACTGGACCGGCAGCGGGAGCTTGCGCTGCTCGCCCTGGCCCGGGACGTCTCGAGCGAGCTGGGAAGTCACGCCGGGGAATCGGCGGACCTGTCGGCGGCGCTCGTGCTCTCACGTGCCGCGCTGGCAGGCATTCCCTGGACCGTGGCGCGGCATGCCTTCGCCGGCCACGTCGACGAGGCGCGCTTCGCCGAGCTCGCCGGCTTGAAACCGGCCGAATGGGCTGCCAGAGTCGGCGGCATCGGCAGCACGGTCATCCGCGAGGTGCTCGCCGCAGTCGCCGCAGGCGGGGACGTGGCGGAGATAGCCGCGGCGCGCCGGCGGAAGCTCGCGACGCGCATCAGGGACTGGCGCTTCCGGCCGCCCTCGGCGGAGTACGCGTACTGGTGGATGTCGCGCAAGCTTGCGGACCTCGCGAATCTGCGGCTCGCGCTCGTTTGCCGGCTGAATGGCCTGCCGGAGGCGGAAACGCGGAAGAGGATCGACGATGGCCTCCTATAGGATCGCGATGATCGGGGACGACTCGTCGACCGGCGGGTTCGCAGCCGGAGGCGTGGTGGGGGTTCCTGCCGCTACGCCTTCCGAGGCGCTGGAGCGGCTCAACCGGCTCGTCGCATCGGGAGAGTACGCGATCGTGTTCATCACCGAAGGTCTCGCCGAGCCCATCCTGGCCGACATCGCAGCCCTGCCGCGCACCGCGGTGCCCGCGGTCGTGGTGGTGCCCGACCAGGGCGGCTCGCGGGGCATCGGGTTCCGGAAGATCCAGGTCGCCGTCGAGAAGGCGCTCGGCCTGGACCTGCTCGGCAAGGAAGGGATCGGGAGGGAGTAGCGAGATGGCGGGAAGGATCGTGCGGGTGTCGGGGCCCCTGGTCGTGGCTGAGGGTCTCGAGCACCCGATGATGTACGAGGTCGTCAAGGTGGGCAAACTCGGCCTGTTCGGCGAAATCATCAGCCTGAAGGCCGGCCGGGCGTCCATCCAGGTCTACGAGCAGACCGAGGGGCTCGGGCCCGGGGAGCCCGTCGTGAACACGGGTGAGCAGCTCAGCGTCGAGCTGGGTCCCGGGTTGATCCGGCAGATCTACGACGGTATCCAGCGGCCCCTGGACGTCATCAGCCGCAAGCACGGTGACTTCATCCCCCGGGGAATCGAGGAGCCGGCCCTCTCGCAGGAGGCACGGTGGGAGTTCGTCCCGGCGGCGAAGTCCGGCCAGAAGGTCGAGGGTGGGCACCGGCTCGGCTACGTCGAAGAGAGCGACATCGTGCGGCACTGGATCATGGTGCCGCCCGGCCTCTCGGGCGTGCTGAAGGACCTCTCGGCGGGCACGTACACGGTGCGGGACGTGATCGGGCACCTCGAGCTGCCGGATGGCTCGGTGCTCGACCTCCGGCTCGCCCACCGGTGGCCCGTGCGCCGGGGCCGCCCGTACCGCCGGAAGCTGAACCCCGACGTGCCGCTCGTCACCGGGCAGCGCGTGCTCGACACGTTCTTCCCCGTGGCCAAGGGCGGCACGGCCTGCATCCCGGGCCCCTTCGGCAGCGGAAAGACCGTGGTCCAGCACCAGCTCGCCAAGTGGGCCGACGCGGACATCATCGTGTATATAGGCTGCGGAGAGCGGGGCAACGAAATGACCGACGTGCTCCTCGAGTTCCCCGAGCTCACCGACCCCCGGACCGGCAAGCCCCTGATGGAGCGCACGGTCCTGATCGCGAACACCTCGAACATGCCGGTAGCCGCACGGGAGGCGTCGGTCTTCACCGGCATCACGATCGCCGAATACTACCGGGACATGGGCTACAACGTTGCCCTGATGGCCGATTCCACGTCCCGGTGGGCGGAAGCCATGCGCGAGATCTCGGGACGCCTCGAGGAGATGCCGGGCGAGGAGGGCTACCCCGCGTACCTGGCCTCGCGGATCGCGTCGTTCTACGAGCGGGCGGGGAGGGTGGTGCCGGGCGGCAGCGACGAGGAGGCCACGCTTTCGGTGATCGGCGCGGTCTCGCCCCCCGGCGGAGACCTCTCCGACCCGGTCGTTCAGGGCACCCTGCGCGAGGTGCGCGTGTTCTGGGGCCTCGACGCGAAGCTCGCGTACGCCCGTCACTTCCCGGCAATCAACTGGCTCAACTCCTATTCACTGTACTCGGACACCATGGGCGCCTGGTACGACGGGGAGGTCTCGAAGGAGTGGCTCCCCAACCGGGATGCCGCGCTGCGGATATTGCAGGAGGAGGCCGAGCTCGAGGAGATCGTGCGCCTCGTAGGCGTCGACTCCCTCTCGCCGAAAGACCGGCTGACGCTGGAGACCGCGCGGTCGATCCGGGAGGACTTCCTTCAACAAGATGCCTTCCACGAGGTGGACACCTACTCGTCGCTCGCCAAGCAGTTCCAGATGCTCGGAGCGATCCTGCTCGCCCACGGGCTGGCTCTGCGGGCCGTGGCGGCGGGGACCCCGCTGGATTCCCTGCTCGGCCTCCCGTACAAGGAGCGGATCGCGCGCATGAAGTACCACCCCGAGGACGAGATGGACCAGATCAAGGCGGTGCACGATGAGATCCGCGCCGCCTTCGCGGGCCTGGCGCAGGGGGTGACGGCATGATCAAGGAGTACCAAACCGTCGCGGCCATCGAGGGGCCGCTCATGATCGTGCAGGACGTCGCAGAGGCAACCTACGGCGAGCTGGTCGAGGTGGAGCTGGCAGGCGGCCTCATGCGGCGCGGGCAGGTGCTCGACGCGAGCGAAGGCCGCGCCGTGGTCCAGCTGTTCGAGTCGTCCCAGGGCATCAGCGCCACCCGGGCGACGGTGCGGTTCCTCGGCAGGGGCATGACACTCCCCGTGTCGAAAGACCTGCTCGGCAGGATCTTCAACGGCGTCGGCGACCCCATCGACGGGGCCGGCGCGGTCGTCCCCGAGGCCTCGGCGGACATCAACGGGGCACCGATCAACCCGTTCAGCAGGGACTACCCCTCCGAGTTCATCCAGACGGGCGTCTCGGCCATCGACGGCCTGCTCACGCTCGTGCGCGGCCAGAAGCTGCCCATCTTCACGGGTTCCGGCCTGCCGCACGCCCAGCTCGCGGCGCAGATCGCCCGGCAGGCGAAAACCCTCGGAGCAGCGGGGGAGTTCGCGGTCGTCTTCGCGGCCATGGGCATCACCTTCGAGGAATCGAACTTCTTCATCGAGGACTTCCGGCGCACGGGAGCCATCGAGCGGGCGGTTCTGTTCGTGAACCTGGCCAACGACCCCGTCATCGAGCGCATCGCCATCCCGCGTGTGGCTCTGACCGCCGCGGAGTACCTGGCGTTCACCCTCGACATGCACGTGCTCGTGATCCTCACCGACATGACCAACTACTGCGAGGCCCTGCGCGAGGTGTCCGCGGCACGCAAGGAGGTGCCCGGCCGGCGCGGGTACCCCGGCTACATGTACACGGACCTCTCGACGATCTACGAGCGCGCAGGCCGTATCAAGGGCCGCAAGGGCTCCATCACCCAGTTCCCGATCCTCACCATGCCCGAGGACGACAAGACGCACCCCCTCCCCGACCTCACCGGGTACATCACCGAGGGGCAGGTGTTCCTCGGACGGGAGATCCAGCGCAAAGGGGTGCTCCCGCCCATCAACGTGCTTCCGTCGTTGTCCCGGCTGATGCAGAAGGGCATCGGTGCCGGAAGGACCCGCGAGGACCACGCGGACGTGGCGAACCAGCTCTTCGCCGCCTACGCCAGGGGCGTCGAGGTGCGCGAGCTGGCCGTGGTGCTCGGCGAGGCGGCCCTGACGCCCGCCGACCGGATCTACGTGAAGTTCGCCGACGAGTTCGAGCGGACCTTCGTGAACCAGGGATTCAATGAGAACCGTTCGATCGAGGAGACGCTGGACATCGGCTGGAAGCTGCTGGCCATTCTGCCGCGCGCCGAGCTGAAGCGTGTACGTGCCGCGTTTATCGAGAAGTACTTGCCGGCCGCGCCAGCCGACGTCGCCGGGGCGGCGGCGGGGTAGGGGATGCCGGTACAGGTCAATCCGAACCGCATGGAGCTGCTGAAGCTCAAGCGGAAACAGGTGGTGGCCCGGCGCGGCCACAAGCTGCTGAAGGATAAGCTCGAGGGGCTCCTGCGCGACTTCCTGCGCATCGTGCGCGAGTACCGCGAGCTGCGCCGCGCGGTGGATGGCGAGATCAGCACGGTGTTCGCGGGTCTCGTGCTGGCCTCTGCCGGCATGAACGCATCCGCCTTCCGGGCGGCCCTCGCGTTCCCCTCGTGCACGGCGCGCCTCGAGGTTTCGGAGCGTCACATCATGAACGTGCGCGTGCCGGTGTTCCGTTTTTCCCTCGAAGGCAGCCTCGTCGCCTACGGCCTGGCGGACACCAACCGCGACCTCGACCGGGCCATGGGCCGGGTGCGCGAGGTTCTCGAGCGGATGGTGCGTCTTGCCGAGGTGGAGAAGACCGTCGAGCTTGTGGCTGCTGAAATCGAACGCACCCGCCGGCGGGTGAACGCGCTCGAATACATCCTCATCCCCCAACAGGAGGAGGCAATCTCCGGCATCGAGGGGAAGCTCGACGAGATGGAGCGTTCCAACACCACGCGCCTGATGAAGATCAAGGAGATGCTGGGCGCCTGAGGGTCAACGGGAGGCGGGCATGGAGAAGAAACGTGCGGCGTTCATGCAGCGCATCCTCGAGCAGATCGACGAGCTAGAACGCGAGCTCGGGCGCACCCGGGCCGACTGGCAGGAACGTAAGGGCGTCTTCCACGACGAAGGCTATGTGTATCGCGAGAACCTCGCTCTGCTCGACGAGGAAGTGCGCGGCGTACATCGTACGCGCGAGGCGCTTGCGGGCATGGATCTCTCGGAGTTCACGGAGGTCGACGACCTGCGTGCCCGGGTCATCAGCGAGCTCGAGGACCGCTACGACTCCTCGATGCACATGAGAAGCGGCATCGCGATCATCATCAACCTGGTGCGGAGGCTGCCGGCGTGCCTGTGAGCCGGCCCCCGCGTTCTACACGGACGGTGAAAGCGGGCAGCCTGCTCATCGGGGGCGGATTCCCGGTCTCGGTCCAGACGATGTGGAAGGCGGCCATCGGGCCGGCGGACTTCGAGGCCGTGATTTCGTCGCTGACGCGCCTCGGGGAGCTGGGCTGCGACCTTGTGCGCTTCGCAGTGCCCGATCTGGCGGCAGCCGAGGCGGTCGGGGCGCTCTCGCGCAGGACCGCGATGCCGATCGCCGCGGACATCCATTTCGACCACACGCTGGCGCTGCGGTGCCTCGACTTTCCGATTGCGAAAATCCGGATCAACCCTGGTACGCTCGGGGCCGAGTGGAAAGTCCGCGAGGTGGTGGGGAAGGCCGCCGACAGGGGAGTCGCCCTGAGGGTGGGGGTGAACGCCGGCTCGCTTCCCCGATCCCTCGAGGGAGAAAAGGATCCCGCGGAAGCCATGGTGAAAGCCGCCGAGGAAGAACTGGAACTCCTCGACCGGCTCTCCTTCCGCGACGCGGTATTTTCGCTGAAATCTTCGGATGTCGGCGAGACGATCAGGGCGAACATGCGGTTCTCGAAGGCTCACGATCATCCGCTGCATCTCGGCGTGACGGAGGCTGGACCCCTGATCCCCGGAATCGTCCGCAGCACCGCGGGCATCGGGAATCTCCTCGAACGGGGAATCGGAGACACGATCAGGGTCTCGCTTTCTGCACCTGCAGCGGATGAAGTTGTCGCCGGCGTCGAGATCCTGAGAGCAACCGGACGGCGATCAGAGGGGGTCAAGATTATTTCCTGTCCCCGGTGCGGTCGAACCACATTCGATGTTCAGAACTTCACCGAGGATGTATCTTCTTTCATACATTCCACGAGAAAAACCATTACAATTGCTGTCATGGGGTGCGCAGTGAATGGTCCCGGAGAAGCCCGGAAGGCGGATCTGGGTATTACGGGAGCCGGGAAAATGGCGATACTATTCAGGAAGGGTGAGATTGTTCGCAGAGTGACATACGAACAGGCACTGGAGGCCTTCCAGCAGGAGTTCGACAAGCTATGCGCAGATTGACCTTCTGTGTCGCCTTCCTCCTCGCGGCGGCCGCAGGGCTCATGGCCCAGGCAGGAACCACTCCTTCCTGGCTCCTCTACGAACAGGGAAAGACGTGGGCTGCACAGGGCGAGTTCGGAAAAGCCCTCCAGTACTACAAGGAGGCAATCCTCGCAGCCGGTGTCATGCCGGAAGCCGATGAAGCGATCGGCGACGTCTACCGTGAGGAGGGTGAATTCCAGCTCGCCGAGCGTCAGTACACACGCGCCTACAACCTCAGGAACGCCCTCGTCATCCCCGACGAGAAGTACGATATCCTCAACAAGTGGGCAGGCCTGTACGAGGACCAGGAGCTGTACAGCCTGATGGAATCGAAGCTCCTCATGATCGTAGCGGAAGACCGGTGGAGCCGGGGCGAGCAGCTGCCGATCCAGGTCGAGCGCAACTATGTCGACAAGGGCCTCGATCACGTGCTCGCCCTGTACCGCTTCGACAGCCGTTTCGCGACATCCGCCCATTCGTGCCTCGGCTGGTTCTATTACCGGACCGGACGATATCCGCAGGCCGTCAGGCATCTCCTGTACGCCGTCATCCTGCAGGTCAGCGAGGTCGCCGATTTCCTGAAGCAGAAGGATCCCGATGTCGCGGTCACCAGTCTCGAGAGCTTCTTTGACTCGGCCTTGCTGGATCCGGATGTACGTGCCTGGTTCGCAGAATCGAGTTTAGCGTCCGATCTCTATTACCTGTCTGCCGCTGCATGGGAACTCGGACATCCCCTGAGAGCCCAGGCGGTATGGAAGACGCTTTCGAGCTTGAAGCAAGCGGGGAAGTACGCGGATCTTTCGAAAAGGCAGCTCGTGAAGCCGTTCCGTGAGCCTTTCCTTGAACCTGTGTACCGGCTTCAGAGCAATCCCTGATTTACGCCCTGAGCCGAGAAGCTGGTACGGCCGGTGGGAAACCCGCCGGCAACTCTTCAAGCTCCCTAAGCGAATCCCTAATATTTCTCAATTTATCGAATTAGACAGAATATGCATTATCGGAAGTATTGGAGATGAGGTTTTCGATGTCATGATAGATATGCTGATTTGATGCTGTAGTCCTTAAAGCTGTCGCCTGCACTACCGGGGATAGCTCGCCTTCGAAAGCAGCCAGAGCATGAACATCGAAACGCCTGCCGCTGCGAACACGTTGACCGTGCCGTTGTTGAACTCGGCAAGGTACTTGATGACCCCGCCGAAGAGCTGGTCAACCAGGCCACCGAGGAACGCGCCGATAAGACCGACAACGAGCGCGCCCCAGAATCTCCCGAGTACGGGCTTCTTCAGCACGAAGTAGAAAAAAACCGCTGCCGCAACCCCAATGGTCAGGTAGGTCAGTCCCACGTTGAAATAGAAAAACCACATACGAAAAAAGCTCCTTAAATCCTTAAATCATGGAATGGTGTGGTATACCATGTGACCGAGGTACTGCGCTGTAGAGTACAGGGGAATCGAGCGGTTGTACACGCCGTAGGTGACTGCGTACATGGCAAGGTGGATCTCATCGTCGTTCAAGGCCTCACTCCAGATTGCGGATACATCGGAATCGCCCGGGCTCAATTCAGCTTTTTCGAATGTCTTGGTGGAACCAAGATACTCGACATCGCGGCGTAAATCGATGTTGCGGGGGGGGATCCCGTTGTACTGCGCCTCCGATGCAACGGGTTGGTTGAAGTCGATTGCCACGTCGAAGTCGGTATTCTGGTCGCCTGCGTTGATGAGAATCAACGGCAAGCTTTGCGCGGAAAGCGATCCCGGAGCACTCACTCGATGAAATTGGGCGCCGACCAAATCGTCCCGGGTCCTGAGGTTGATCTCTTTCGATTGAGCCATGGTATAAAATTTATAATACAGTTCGAAACCATATTGCAATTTGAAGTTGTAGAAGTCTGGAATCGTCGTCGGATAATTCTTAACCTGGAAAACCGGGTTGAGGTCGGATGCAAGGGTATCCGGGACATCGGGCGGGTCGAGTATCGGAATAATTTCGAGGCCGCAACCGGTCAGCGCCAGGACGAGCGCCACGAGGAGCGCCCTTCTCATGCAGCACCCCTCCCCTTCCCCCTGGTCCCGTAGGCCTGGGGCAGCATCGCTCTTCGGAAAAGCTTCACCCAGCAGCCTCAGGCCGGGTCAACCGCCCTTCTCCTGGCCCTTCTTTTGGGTCCGTGCCTCGCCTCGCGCCTTCTCCGCCCGCTCCCGGCGGTCGGCCGCAGCCTCGGCGGCGAGCATCTTCCCCTTCGACGCCGGCGGCTTCGGGGGCTCGTACCCGCCCTCGACGTCGATGAGCTCGTAGACGATGGACGGCTGCTCCTTCCCCTTCACCTTCAGCACGTCGAGCTCCCGCGCGATGACCTTGTCTTTCACCTCGGCGTAGGTGAGCTCGCTGATGAGGATACGGCTGTAGTGCCCTGCCCCCTTGCTGACGTCGTAGTACGCCTTGTTCGCCCCCTCGAGTCTTGAACCGAGGTTGACCGCGTCGCCGATCACCGTGTAGTTGAGGTGGTCACGCGATCCCATCAACCCCACGGTCATGATGCCCGTGCTGATGCCGATGCCGATGTCGATGCGCTGGTTCTCGGACCACATCGCGTTGAAGATCTTGAGGTTTTCCATCTGCTTCAGCGCGCACTTGCACGCGAGCAGCGCGTGGTCGTCCTGCGCCACTGGAGCGCCCCAGTACCCCATCACCGCGTCGCCGATGTACTTGTCGATCGTACCGTTGTAGTCCTTGACGGTGTCCGCCATGATCGTGAGGTACTTGTTGAGGAAGTTGAGAAGCTCCTGCGCGGCCATCCGCTCCGAGATGGACGAGAAGCCCCGGATGTCGGAGAAGAAGACGGTCATGCTCTTGTCCCGGCCGCCCGGCTCGGGGGGGTGCTCGAGGATTTCCTTCAGGACTGCCGGGCCGACCATCTTGCTGAAGATCGCCTTGTTGCGCCGCTTGTCGCGTTCCTCGAACACCGTCCGGTAGGCGACGACCGCGAGGAAGCACAGGAATGAGCCGAAGACCGGCGCCGAGAGTGTCAGTATGTAGGCGTTGAAATCGAAGAGCACGAGGACAACGCCGAAGTAGGCGACCAGGGCCACGACGAGCGCCACCAGCGACCAGACCGTGGACAGGCGGGACGTCATGAAGGCGGTCAGCATCACCATGCCGAAGAGGATAAGAATGCTCAGCCAGAACGGCGCATAACGGAGGAAGTTGCCCATGAGGATGGTGTTCAGCGCGTTCGCGTGGATCTCCACCCCGAACATGAGCCCGAACGGCGTGGGCTTCTGGTCCTCGGCCATGCCCTGTGCGAAGGCGCCCAGCATGACGATCTTGTTCGCCATCCCCAGGGTGTCATCCCAGGCTTCGGGATCCGATCCGGGCGGCGAGGAGGCGTAGCGGGAGTACGAGCGGACGGGATACGTGGAGGATGACCCGAATGTGGCGCTGGAGGGATAACCCATGAAGTTGATCAGCATCTGACCGTGCTCGTCGATGGGGATCCGGAGCTCGGTCAGCACCTTCCGCTGCTCTGCCTTCACGACCGCTCCAGTGGCCTCGTCGACTTTCGCCGGCCGTGTGACGATCGAATACGGTTCCAACGCTTTCGTCTCGGAATTGTATCGCTTGGGCGAGGGTATGAGAATGTGCTCGCCCAGCTTGACCTCGACATCCGAGAGCTTCACGTTCAGGTACTCGGCGGCGAGGGCCAGCGCGATGGATGGCAGCCACGTCTCCCGGTACTTGCGCACGACGAACGTGACCCGGTCGACCGTGCCGTCGCCGTCGCGGTCCTCCTCTGTCGCGGGCGGCGCCTTGCTCGTTATCGTCTTCCGCAGCTCCGCGATCTCGTTCTCGGGGTCATCCCCCTTCGGGGGCCAGGGAATGTCGTGCTCGACATTGTGGGTGTCCCTCCAGGAAAGGCGTTCGAAGGCCGCGGTGTCGACCTTCGTGTCGACCGAGAGCTCGTCGAGCGGGATCTCCTCCACGAGCTGGGAAGCTCGGGCGACGAGCGACGCGCGCCGGTAGACCTGGTCCTCGTCCTGCACGTAGTTCGCGTGCCCGTACCCGTACGTGGCCCGAGTGTACGGCGAGAGCGGGGGCTTCATGCCGAGGAAAGAATCCACCTTCTTCCAGTCGCCCGTGATGCGGGTGATCGTCCCGAAACGCTCCGCGAGGACCTCCTGCCGGTCGAACGGCCCCTCGCCTTCCATTTCCGGGTACTCCTCGCGCTGGAGGACGGTCTCGAGGAAGACCCGGCCGTTCTCGCGAATGGCATCGACCACCGCCGCGTCATCCTGGGGGGCTTTTCCATCCGGCTCGTTGAAGAAGATGTCGAGGAACAGGGCCCGCTCGCGCTCGTCCTGATTGCGAATCCGCGAGAAGGTGTTGAGGAGGTCCGCGTGCCGGTAGCGCGGGAACGGCCACCGGCCGAACCGGGCGAGCGCCCGTTCGTCGATGCCGACGATCAGGATGTCCGGGGAGATCCGCGGGTTCGTCTCCTCGACCGTCACTCCCTCCTGGATCCGTGTGGTGGCCTTGGGGTTCTTCATCCGGAAGTTGAAGTCCAGGACCTTGGTCTCGAGGTTGGAGATGAGCAGGGTCCCGTACGTCATGCCGGCCATGAGCCCAAAGACCACGAGCCCGATCAGGAGCCCGAACCACTTCGTCTCGAGGAAGCGCCTCGTGAACCCTTTCTCTGCCATGCCGTCCCCCTCTCAGCGTGAGCGCGCCTCCCCGGGCGCCCGGTCCCGCGCGGGCGGGGATGTCGTTATTGTATCTTCCCGGCCACCTTCAGCGCAATCAGCCGGTTCTTGGCGAGCTGGGTCCAGCCGCTGGACGGCCACTCGGCGTCGAGCTGCTCGTAGCGCGACTTCGCCTCGTCCCATGTCCCGGCGTCCTCGGCGAGGCGTCCCAGCGCGAAGAGGGCCCGGGGGGCCACCGACGTTCCCTTCCAGCGGGTGACAATGTCCTTGTACAGCGCTGCGGCTCCCTCCCGGTCGGCCTTTTCCTCGATGCAGGTGGCCGCGTTGAACAGGGCGATCGGCGCGAGGTAGCTCGCGGGGAAACGGCGCGCGAGCTCACGGTAGTCGGCAGCGGCCTCGTCCCATGCGGCGAGCTCGAAACGCAGGTCGGCGCGCAGCAGCAGCGCGCGCTGGCTGCCGTACAGCCGGCCGGGGCGTTTCACCAGCCCGTCGAGCCGTTCGAGGAGGTCCTTCTGGATCGCCTCCTTCTTCGCCGTGTCCGTCTCCGCGAGCCACGAGTCGTAGATCTCCTGCGCCTGCTCGACCCGGAGCGTGGCGTCCGCGGACTGCCGTCGGGTGATCTCGGACCATCCGAAATACCCCACGAGGAAGACGAGCGCCGCGCCGAGGATGCCCCAGAGCGCGAAGCGGAAGCGGTGGATGAATCCGGTGAGCGCCAAGGCGATGCGCCGGCCTACTCTCACCTGCTCGGGCTGCTGCTGCTGAACCTGCATGATGGTCATACCCCTCTTTCCCTGATGATGCCGAGCTCCTTCACGAGCTTGGAAAGGTAGCTGCGCTGGATCGAGAGCTCGCGGGCTGTCCGGGTCTGGTGCCACCCATTAGCCTCGAGGGCACTCTTGATGAAATGCCGCTTGAACACCGCGAGCGCCTCGCGGAGCGTGCGCCCCGCATAGGCCTCGTCGCCGGGGCCCGCGCTGCCGCTCAAGGTGAGCTCGTCGGCGTCGATCAGCTCGCCCCGGGCGAACACGACGGCCCGTTCGACCGCATTGGCCAGCTCGCGCACGTTGCCGGGCCACGCGTACGAAAGCATGGCCTCCATGGCGCCGCTTGTGAACCCGCGTACCGGTTTCTTCGCTTCAGCGGCGTGGCGGCGCAGGAAGTGCTCCGCCAGCAGCGGGATGTCCTCGCGCCGCTCCCGCAAGGGCGGGATGCGGATCGGTAGGACATTCAGCCGGTAGAAGAGATCGGTCCGGAACCGGCCCGCCGATACCTCTTCACCCAGCTCCCGGTTGGTCGCCGCGATGATGCGCACGTCGACCACCCTGGGCTCGTCCGCGCCCACGGGCTCGAAACTACGGCTCTGCAGCACCCGCAGCAGCTTCGCCTGCACCGTCAGCGGTATGTCCGCGATCTCGTCGAGAAAGATCGTGCCGCCGTCGGCGAGCTCGAACCTGCCCCGGCGCTCCGCAGCCGCATCCGTGAAGGCGCCCCGCACGTGACCGAAGAGCTCGCTCTCGAGCAGGCCCTCGGGCAGCGCCGCGCAGTTGACCCGGATGAACGGACCGTCGCGGCGGGGACTCGCGAGGTGGATCTGCTCGGCGAACAGCTCCTTGCCCGTCCCGCTCTCGCCCAGCAGCAGCACCGACGAGTCGGTCTCGGCCGCCTTGCGGGCGATCTCGAGCTTCTCCTTCAGCTGACGGCTCTCGCCGACCAGCTCGTGCCACGACCCGCCGGGCGGCACCTGCCGGTCGCGCAGGCGAGCCAGCTCATCGCTCACCTGCTGGTAGGTGCCCGCGTTCTGGATGGCGATGGCCGCCTGCGTCGAGAAGACCTCGAGCCACTCGAGATCCTCCTCGGTGAAGGTTCTGCCGCCCTTCTTGTTCAGGATCTCGATGACCCCCACGCATCGGTCTTTCAGGCGCATCGGGACGGCGAGGATGGAGGACGCGGGGTAGCCGATCTGCTCGGCGATGTCCCGGCGGAACCGGGGATCTGCGGCGGCGTCGTTCACGATGAGCGCGGTGTTCTTCTCGGCCACCCATCCGGCGATGCCCTCGCCGAGGTTGAGGGAGAACCGCTTTACGCTGGGTCCCTTGGGTCCGAGGGCGATCTCGAAGTAGAGCTTGCCGTTCTCCGGGTTGACGAGCATGAGCGAGGAGGCCTCTCCCCCGGTCAACTCCGACGCGCTCTCGATGATGAGCGTCAGGAGGCCCGTGCGGTCGGTCCACGCGGAGTTGATGCGTACGTAGATGTCGAGCAGCACCGCGAGCTTCTCGCGGTCGGGGGTGAACCGCAGCATCCCGATTGATCGCTCCCGGGCACCGCCGGAGGAGGCCCGGGGCTAACCCTTGATCCGGTCCTTCAACAGGTCCGCGAGGGCGACCGTGTCCTCCTTGCTGTCGTCGTGGATGTACTTGTCCATCTCCTCGCGCTGGACCCGGCGCACGTAGTCGCGCAGGGAGAGCGACAGCTTCTGCTTGGACGGGCTGCACTCGATGACCACGGCCTTCACCTGGTCGCCGACCTTGTGCTTGGCCATGGCCGCCTCGGGCGTCTCGAGCGCGGGATCGGCCACGCTGGCCTTGTGGACGAGCCCCTCGATGCCGCCCTGCACCTTCACGAACAGGCCGAAGTCGGTGATGTTGGTGATCTCGCCGTCGATGATGGCCCCGCGCGGGTAGGCCCGCGCGATGGATTCCCAGGGGTCCTCGGACAGCTGCTTCACCCCGAGGTGGACCTTGCCGCGCTCCTTGTCGATGCCGATGATCATCACCTCGAGCTCGTCGTCGACCTTGGCGAACGAGGAGGCGTTGCGGATCTTGCGGGTCCAGGACATGTCGTCGGCGTGCAGCACGCCGTCGATGCCCTCCTCGATCTCGAAGAACAGGGCGTACGGGCTGGCGCGCACGACGCGGCGGGTCAGTCTCATGCCCACGGGGTAGCGCTGGTCGATCTCGTCCCACGGGTTCGGCAGCACCTGCTTGAGCCCGAGGGAAAGCTTGCCCTGCTGCACGTCGTAGCCGAGGATCTTGGTCTCGACCACGTCGCCGACCTTGAGCACCTCCTTGGGGTGCTTCACCTTGCGGACCCAGGACAGCTCGGAGATGTGCGCGAGGCCCTCGATGCCCTCCTCGATCTCGATGAAGGCGCCGAAGTCCGCGAGCTTCGTCGTGCGGCCCTTCACCACGTCGCCGACGTGGTACTTCTCCTCGAAGTGGTTCCAGGGGTCCTCGGTGAAGTGCTTGAGGCTCAGGTTGATCCTCGACTCCTGGGGCTCCAGTCGGATCACCTTCAGCTGGATCGGCTCGCCGAGACGCACGAAATCCTTCGGTCGGGTGACGTGGCCCCAGCTCATGTCGTTGATGTGCAGCAGGCCGTCGAAGCCGCCGAGGTCAACGAAGGCGCCGAACGACGTGAAGCTCTTGACCGTCCCCTCGACCACGTCGCCGATGTGCGTGGAGGAGAAGAACTCGTCCTTGCGCCGCTTGATGTCCTCTTCCATCCAGTCGCGGCGGGAGACGACGATGTTGGTCTTGCCCTTGGCGTACAGCCGGTCGATATAGAAAAGGCTCTTCGTGCCCACGAAATCCGCGTTCTCGGCCGGCCGCCGCACGTCCACCTTGGAGGCGGGGCAGAAGGCGCGGATTTCGCCGCCGAGGTCGACCTCCCAGCCGCCCTTCACGCGCCGGTCGATGACGCCTTCGATGGGCTTGTGCTCGTCGAACGCCTGGCGCATGTTCTTCCAGACCAGCTTCTCGTCGGCCCGGCGCTTGGAGACGATGACCTGCCCTTCCTTGCCCTCCTTGCGGATGAGGATGACGTAGACGTTCTCGCCGATCTGCGGAGGGGATTCGAACTCGCTGAGGGAGATCTTGCCCTCGCTCTTGTAACCGACATCGACGTACACGTAGCCGTCCGTTACCTCGATCACCCGGCCGGGGATCATCTGGCCCTCTTCGATGGGCTGGATCGACTGCATGTAGTGCTGCAGGTCGGTCTCGGACTGCTGGGCAGTCGTCTTCTTGTCTTCCGTGCTCATACCTGACGCTTGTCTCCCAGGGTGAGTTTTTTGACGTGGATTGCGTCGAGTACTCTGTCACAAACTTCCTCAATGGTCAAGTGCGAGGTGTCGAGGATCAAGGCCCCCGGGGCAACGGCGAGCGGTGCCTCGGCCTTGAGGCGGTCGAACCGGTCGCGTTCGACGATCGACCGCTCGATCTCCTCGAGAGACATGCGGCTGGTGCCCTGAGCGTGCCGGCGGCGCGCCCGGGTGGCCACGTCCGCGTCGAGGTAGACCTTCACATCCGCGTCGGGGAAAACCACCGTGGCGATGTCCCGGCCGTCGACCACCACGTCCCGCGCCGCGGCGATGTCCCGCAGCCGGCGGTTGACTGCCGACCGTACCTCGCCGATCGCGGAGTGCCGTGCGACCCACTCGTCGATCGCGTCCGACCGCAGGAGGTGCTCCACGGGCTGCCCGTCCACCGCCACCCCACCTCCCCCGTCGAGGGACAGGCGAACGGCACGTGCGGTCAGCACCACCGCCTCCCGGTCGGCGGGATTCCTGCCCTTCGACAATACCGCCCAGGTGACGGCACGGTAGAAGCTGCCCGAGTTCAGCCAGGCGAATCCCGCCTGCTCCGCCACCCGCCGGGCCACGCTGCTCTTGCCGGCCCCGGCCGGCCCGTCAAGCGCTACCACCATGCTCGTAGAACCATTTGACCTCGCGCTCGGTCAGCCGCCGGAACCGGCCGGGCGCGAGGCCGCGCAGGGTGACGACCCCGATGCGGATCCGGTGCACGCGCTTCACCCGGATGCGACGCGTCGCGAACACATTGCGCAGCTCCCGGTTCTTCCCCTCGACCAGGGTGATCAGCACTGAGTGGTCCGACCTCAGCTCGTACGCCTCGCATCGGTAGCGCACCCCTTCGATCCAGAAGCCCTTGCGGTACTGCTCCATGAAGGGCTCGTCGATCGCTCGGGCCGTCTCCACGAGATACTGCTTTTCGACACGCGATCCGGGATGGCTCACCACCCGGTCGAACTCACCGTCGTTGGTGTAGAAGATCAGGCCAGTGGAGAGGTAGTCCAGCCGGCCGACGTGGAACAACCGCTCCTTGATCGCCCCCTTGAAGAGGTCCGAGGCGAGGGGCCGTCCCTCGGGGTCGGCGTTCGCGCACAGGTACCCCGCCGGCTTGTGCACGGCGAGGTAGACCAGACTCGAGACGGGCTTCACGATCCGGCCGTCGACCGTCACACGGTCGCTGAAAGCGACCTTCGTGCCCAGCCGATCGACACGGGTCTCGTTCACCTGCACCCGGCCCGCGAGGATGATCTCCTCGCATCCCCTGCGGGAGCCCAGGCCGCAGCGGGCCAGGTAGACCTGGAGACGGATGCCCGCCGCCCCGCCCGCCGAGCCGGACCGGACAGTCGGTCTGCCCGAAGCCGCCGTACGCGGCTCGACCCTGGCTCCCCGCGGGGTGGCTGGACGGCCCCGCGGTTGCCGGGCAGTCCGTTCAGGCTCCGGCCGGTTCAGCCGGTCCGGGTTCTTCCCCCTGGGCCGCTTCATGCGGTCGTTCATCCCGTTCCTCCTGTTCGAACCGTTCCCTCTCTAGGCCGTCCAGCTTCGGCAGGTCCGCGATCGAAGCGAGGCGGAACGCCTTCAGGAACTCCTTCGTGGTGCCGAATTGCACGGGCCGGCCCACGGTCTCCTTGCGGCCGATCTCGCGAATGAGCGACCGTGACACCAGGAGCCGGATCATGCCGTCGGCCTGCACGCCCCGGATGCTCTCGATCTCGGCCCGGGTGATGGGCTGCGAGTACGCGATGATGGCGAGCGTCTCGAGGGCGGCCCTCGAGAGCCGGTTCTCGGCCGACTTCCCGTAGCGGCCGCGCAGGCCTTCCCACAGGTCGCGGCGCGGCGCGAAGGAGAACCCGCCTCCGATGTCGACGATCTCGAGGCCGTGCCCTCCCTCAGCGAGCGCCAATCGAAGCTCGGACACCGCCGCGGCGGCCGCCTCGGGCTCGAGCCCCGCCGCGGAGGCAAGGCGCTGCAGCTCGAGCGGCTCGCTCTCCAGCAGCAACACCGCTTCGACGAGCGCTGCCTCCCTGCTAAGGCTCATGCCGTGTCGTCTCCTCGGCCGTCGGGCTCCCGCGGACTGCGATCGGCGCCGAGCCCGCTTCCGAAGCCGTCGCCACCGGCGGCCGCGCCTTGATGCGGATGTCCCCGAACAGCCGGTTCTGGAACACCGTGATGTGCCGCGCCTTGACCATCTCGAGCACCGCGAAGAAGGCGCACACCACCTCGAGCACGGACCGGCGGCGCAGCAGGTCCGTGAACAGGAACTCGTCTCGGCTCTCGAGCATTTCGCCGATCAGGGTGACCTTCTCGTTGATGCTGACCTCTTCGTACAGGTCGATGATGCGTTCCGCGCTGAGGCTCGACAGCAGCGAGGAGAACGTCTGCAGCAGGTCCCAGACGCTCACCTCGCCCCAGATGCCGTCGTCGGTGAACGGGAGGATCCGCTGGTCCCTTCCGCGCTCCACGATCCACTCGACCTCGCCTTCCTTCTCGCTCATGAGGTCGCTCAGGCGCCGGAACTTCTGATACTCGATGAGCTTCTCCACGAGCTCCCGCCGCGGGTCCTCGATCTCGTCGTCGAGATCGAGCTCCACGGGCAGCAGCATGCGGCTCTTGATGTACAGCAGCGTGGCTGCCATCAGGTAGAATTCGCTCATCGTGTCGAGGTCGGCTTTCGCCGACCAGCCGAGCACGGAGAGGTACTGCTCGGTGATCGAGGCGATGGGGATGTCGTAGATGTTGACTTCGGACTGCTTGATGAGGAACAGGAGCAGGTCCAGGGGACCGTCGAAGTCTTTGAGGTGGAAGTGCTGCTTCTCGGGGGGGCCGTTGTCGGACATGACGGGGCGGGTCTCCCTGGGAACGTCGGAATCGGCAATCGGCGAGGCAGGATGAGTATACTTCCCGACCGGATACGAGTAAACACCCGCTTGGCCGATGCGTGCCAGCACGGCCGCGTACGCCTCGCCGGTGCGGGGGTCCGCGAGGTCCGGTGCGATCTCGAGCAGCGGCACCAGGACAAAGGCGCGTTCCGCGAGCCGCGGGTGCGGCAGCGTCAGCTCGGGATCGTCGCTGAGGTGCCCCTCGTACAACAATATGTCCACGTCGATGGTCCGGGGGCCCCGTCGCACCTCGACGGACCGGTTCCTCCCGAGCGACCCCTCGATTGCCTGCACCGCCGCGAGCAGCTCGCGGGGAGCGAGCCGGGTCGTGCCGGCGGCGACGGCATTGAGGAACCGGGGCTGCGAGACGACGTCGAGAGGCTCGGTCTCGTAGATCGAGGACAACTCCAGTCGTTCGCACACGCCGCTGAGCATCCGGAAGGTCTCGCGGATCGCAGCCTCACGGTCGCCGAGGTTGGAACCGAGCGAAAGCCAGACCCGCAAAGCCTAGAACTCGTCCTTCCCGTCGCCCTCTTCGGCCGCCTTCGCTGCCGGCTGGGGGGCCGGCTTCACGCGGTTCTGCCCCGTCGCGGGCGCCGTCGCGGGAACCGCCGCCGCAGGCGCCGTCGCTGGAACCGCCGTCGCGGGAACCGCTGCCGCTGGAACCGCTGCCGCGGGTGCATCGCCGGCACCGGAGGCGGGCTTCGGGAAGAGGATCTGCCGGACCTTCGCCTCGATCTCGGCCATGACCCCGGGATTGGCCTCGAGGAAGGTGCGGGCGTTCTCCGCACCCTGCCCGATGCGCTCCTTGCCGTACGAGAACCAGCTGCCGGCCTTATCGACCACGCTGTTCTGCACCGCCGCGTCAAGCAGGCTGCCGCTGGCCGAGATGCCCTTGCCGAACATCAGGTCCATCTCCGCCTTGCGGAACGGCGGCGCGATCTTGTTCTTCACCACCTTGACCCGGATTCTATTGCCGACCACGTCGTCCTGGCCCCGGCTGATGCTCTCGACCCTGCGCACCTCGAGCCGTATGGTCGAGTAGAACTTCAGCGCGAGGCCGCCCGTGGTGGTTTCGGGGTTGCCGAACATGACCCCGATCTTCATGCGGATCTGGTTGATGAAGATGAGGCAGGTCTTCGACTTGGCCAGCGTGGAGGTGAGCTTGCGCAGCGCCTGGCTCATCAGCCTGGCTTGCAGGCCGACGTGCGAGTCGCCCATCTCGCCCTCGATCTCGGCGCGCGGGGTGAGCGCGGCCACCGAGTCGACCACGATGCAGTCCACAGCGCCCGAACGCACGAGCGCCTCGACGATCTCGAGGGCCTGCTCGCCCGTGTCGGGCTGCGACACCCACAGCTCGTCCACGTTGACGCCCAGGTTTTTCGCGTAGACGGGGTCGAGTGCGTGCTCGGCGTCGACGAAGGCGGCGATGCCGCCCATCTTCTGCGACTCCGCAATGGCGTGCAGGGCAAGGGTCGTCTTGCCCGAGGACTCGGGCCCGTAGATCTCCACGACCCTGCCCTTGGGGTAGCCGCCGACGCCGAGCGCCGCGTCGAGCAGGATGGAGCCCGACGGGATGATGTCCACGTCGGTGCGGGGCGCCGACTCGCCGAGCTTCATCAGCGAGCCCTTGCCGAACTGCTTTTCGATGGCGAGCCGGGCTGCCTCCAGCGCCCGCGCTTTCTCCTCGTTCACCGCCGACTGCTTCTCGAGTGCCGCTTCCTTCTTCGCCATGGATACCCCTCCCCCCTCCCCGGAGTCCGACCGGTTAAACGGCCCCGAACGGCGCGCTGCTTGTCGGCGCCTCGATCGGGAATACCCACGCGGCGCCGATTTTCATGCGTCCGTGCATCAGAGCGGTCCGGCCGTGCCGATAAGTATACCGGGAACCATGCGGATGTCCAGACTGCGCGGCCGATCGGTGCCTGCGCGAAGCGCGCGCCGGTGATGGCTGTCAGGCCATTCCTCGTCTTCCTCCTGCTCCTCGCCACGGTGCATCCCGCCGGCGCGCTCTGGCGCGAGTTCGCCCTCGCCTCCGACCGTTCGAACGATCCCGTCATCCTCGATCTTCTCGAAGATGCGACGCTGGACGAGCGACTCGAAATCCTGGCAGCGGTCGGGGAACGCGCGGATCCCTTCATTGGCGCGTACCTCGATGATTTCCTGCTCCGGCACACCTCCCGGCCCGCGGAATCCGAGCACCTGATGCGGGTGCTGCTCGCGTCGGCCTTCCCCCGGTCGACGGCACTGGATCAGCTCGCCGAACGGGTCGCGCCGAACCAGGCGGCCCTCCTCGCGGCGTCCGCCCGGCTCGCGACCTTCGTAGATCCACAGCTCTGCGCCGCAATCGTTCGGCTCATCCCCCTGCTGCCGGGCGGGCTTTCCGATCTGCTCGGGATCGTCGACCGACTCGTCAACCGGCTCGGGCAGGGGGACGGCTTCCTGGATCCCCGGGACGACGGCCTGCTTCTCGATGCCCTGGAGGCGATGGGTCGAATCGGATCGCCCGACTTCCTCGAGCCCGCACTCGCCGTTGCACGCCTCTCGCGCGAAAGGATCGTGGTCGAACGGTCGCGCGCCGTCGCACGGGCGCTTGCCCTCGACGGGACCGGTCGGTAGAGTTCTCATCATGCGCGGCAGGCTGCTCATGGTAGCCACTCGCGCGCTGGCTGCCTACTGCGACGAGGTGGCAGCAGCGCTGCGGAATCTGCATCCCGACGTGGAGGACCTCCGGGGCGAGCTCTCCGTGGCCGCGTTCGCGGACGGCGAGATGGAAGTCGAGCTTGGTACGTCGGTCCGCGGCCGGGACGTCTTCCTGTTCGCCGGCTCCGCGCGCAACTCCCTCGGCCTGTCGGCGCCCGAGTGCAAGCTGGAGACCTACCACGCGGTGGACGCCCTGCGGCGTGCCCAGGCCGGCCGCATTTCGCTCTTCGAGCCCTACTGCGGTCCCGGCCGGTCGGACCGTCCGACCCGGCGCAACTCGGTCGGCCTGTGGATGCATCTCAAGACGCTCGTGGAGCTCGGCGTGGACCACTACCTCACGTTCCAGCTCCACTCCGAGAAGTCCGGAACCTTCATCGATCCCGTCCGGTGCGCGGTCGACGACCTGCCCGCTCACGTGCTGCTCAAGGCGCATCTGTGCGAAACGGCCATCGGAACCGTCGAGCGCCTGCGGTCGGAGGTGCGGCAGCACTGGGTCTTCTGCTCGGTCGACGCTGGCGGCGAAGGCCTCGCGAAGCGGTTCGCCGCCTCGTTCGGCACCCGAATCGTCATCGGTCACAAGCAGCGCGACTACTCGGCGCCCGACACGGTCGAGTCGATCACACTGTTGGAGAGTGCGCCGATCGAAGGCACGGTGGTGTGGGTGGTCGACGACATGATCAGCACCGCCGGCTCGGTCTACCCGCTCGTGCGGGAGCTCGCCCGGCGCGGGCCGGCCGAGATCAACATCGCGGCCGTGCACCCAGTATTCTCACCGCCTGCCCTCGAACGACTCGGCGAGCTTTGCGATCGTGGCCTCGTGAAGACGATCCTCGCCACCGACACGGTCCCGTGCACCGACGAGATCAGGCGCCGCATCCCTTGCCTTTGCGTGGTGCCCTCGGTCCGGTATGCCGCCGAGGTCGTGCACCGGCTGAACGCCGAGCAGCCGCTTTCGTCGCTGCTCGCGCCGTTCGACGCGCAAAAATACCTCGAGGATCGCTCCGAGCCCTCGCGACCGCGGGGTCAACGGACCTGGTAGCACCCCCGGCTGCCGACGAGGAACCCCTCTGCCTCGAGCTCCCGCACGATCGGCGACAGTTGGGCCTCTGAGGTGCCCATAGCCCGCGCCAGCGTCCCGATCCTCCGCGCCCTTCCGCCGACGAGCAGGGCGAGCACCTTCCCGCGAAGCTGCCGCCGCGATCCCTCAAACCGGGCCTGGCGCACGTGATGAGCGCTGCGCCGGTTGGGGTTGACCACCCGACCCGCGAGCCACGCGCCGTAATCCATCAGGGCGTTGAACCACTCGTTCGGGCGCCGGCGGTCCATGGTACGCTCGATGAGGGGCAGGATGTCGCGGTCGTGCACGCTCCGCCGGCCCGGGAAGAACCAGTGGATGAACACCCGGCGTATGTTGGTCTCGATGAACGCGACCGGCTGTCCGTAGGCGAACGCGGCCACCGCGCACGCGGTGTAGCGGCCGACGCCCGGGAGGCTTTCGAGATCCGCGACCGATCGCGGCACCCTGCCCCCGAACCGCGCGACGATCTGCGTCGCCGCCCGGTGGAGGCCGAGGCACCGGCGGTTGTAGCCGAGCCCTTTCCATAACGCGAGCGCATCGGCGAAGGGCGCCCGGGCCAGGGCCGCCGGATCGGGGAACGCTTCGACGAATTCTTTATAGCGGCCGACCACCCGGGAGATCTGCGTCTGCTGGAGCATGACCTCCGACACGAGGATGCGCCAGGGGTCGCGGGTCCTCCGCCAGGGCAGGTCCCGCCCGTGCCGTCGGTAATGCCCGCGCACGGCGCGCCGGAATCGGTCGACGGTCCGGGGATCTGGACCCTTCAGAAGGTCTTCTCCGTGTCGACGAGGATGGTCACGGGCCCCTCGTTCACGTAGGTCACCTCCATCCGTGCGGCGAACTCGCCGCCGGCGACCGTGACACCCTCTGCGGCGATTCCGTGCATGACTGCCTCGTAGAGCTCGCGCGCGGTCTCTGGCTCGGCCGCGGCGGTGTAGGACGGCCGCCGGCCCCCCCGCACGTCCCCGTACAGCGTGAACTGCGGCACCACGAGCACCGAGCCGCCGGTGTCCTTCACCGACCGGTTCATCTTGCCCGCCTCGTCGGGGAAGATCCTCAGGTTCACGACCTTGTCGACGACGGCCGGGACCGTGGCGGCCGTGTCCACCCGGCCCACGCCGAGGTACACGAGGAGCCCGTGGTGGATGTTTCCGACGGTCCTGCCCGCGACGTCGACCGAGCAGTCCCGGACCCGCTGTACGACGGCCCGCACGGAGAGCCCCTACGGCACCAGCCGGTGCAGCGAGACGCCCGCGAGCATCATGCGGCCTTTGTCGGCGACGACCCGGCCGAGCACCTCGAGACCGACGCCGTCCTCGAGGTCCGCTGCGAAGTCGAGGGTCACGGACACCGTACCCGCGAGCTCGCGCTCTGACTCGTACCCGACGAGCAGGTCGAACGTGATGGTCTCGCCGCCCAGGGAGAGGTTTGCGACTTTCCCTTTCCAGACGACGTGGCACCCGTCGTAGAGCTCCGGCTTGGCGGCAACGTCTCCATACGGGTAGGGATCCTTGAACGTTGCGAAGTTCGGCGGCCTGAGGAAGCTTTTCAGCGCGAGGGCGCGATCCTTCACCGCGGCCGACGCGTTCGAGAGCAGGATCCGGTTGATCTCGAGGCAGGCGGGGTTGTCCCGGTAGTCGAGCAGGAAGTCCTTGGCTCGCTTGAAGGCGCGCTCGACCTCGCGCTCGCTGAGGGTGTAGACCGCGGCCGCATTCGTATCGACCCGCATCCCGCCGCCGGAAGGCAGGAAAATGCCCGACACCCCGGGCCGGGTCTGTGCCTGGGGCCGCAGGTGCCTCCAGGCGAGCGATCCGCCGAAGATGAGCACTGCACCTCCCAGCGCGACCGCAAGCAGGATTGGCCACAACGGCCGGCCGGGCAGGCGCGGGTAGAGCTGCGGGAGCTTCCCGGAATCGACGAAAGCCTGGAGCTCCTCACGGGGCAGGCCTCGGCGGAGGAGGTTCATGCCCCTGAGCGCCACGGGGTTGCGGGGATCCTCTTCGAGCGCTTCGAGCCAGAGTTTCAGCGCCTGCTCGGTCTCCGCGCGCTTGAAGTGGACGGCTGCCAGCCCCAGCAGTGCGGTGACCGACCCCGGCTTCAGCTGCCGGGCCCGTCCGAGGTACGAGGTCGCGCCGCCGAGATCGCCGCTGTGGAGGCAGGCGGTGCCCAGCATGAGGAAGTAATCGGCGCTCTCGCGGAAGCGAAACACTTCGGGCTCGAGCAGCCGGATGACCTCGGGGAACCTGCGCGCCCGGAACAGCTTCCGGGCGTCGCCGAGGTTCCTGGCAGGCATGCCGCGGCCCCCTACTCGCGGCCCGTGCCGTAGAGCGCCGCGCGCTCCTTCAGGGCCGCGAGGGACTGTTCCAGGGCTGCGAGTTCCTCCGCGGTGACAGCCGAACCAGTGGCGAGACGACGGTCGATCTCCTGCAGCAGCTCATTGATCGCAGTCAGGTCGCTGCGGGCGGCCGCAATGGGATCGGGGGCCGGCGCCGTCACGGCAGGTGTGGGTTCCACGGTCGTCTCGGGCGCCGTCACCTCGAGCGTCGTTTCGATCGCGGTCGCTTCGACCGCGGGTGTTTCCGCCGCCGCGACCGTGGCCGCGGCCGTCTGCAGCGTCAATCCCGAAGGCGACGCTCTGCCCAGCGCGAGCGTGATGGTCAGGCTCTCGCCCCGGGGGATGGGCCGGGAGTCATAGTACTGTCCGACGGCCGAGTCGTTCATAGAGTAGGGTGCCTGGCTGAAGGTCCGGGCCGTTGAGGTCGTGTAGCTCCAGGCCGAGTCGCTGAGCCGCTTCCAGTTGGCGAAGACCACCCGATCGGGCACCGTGACGCCCTCGCCAGACAGCATGCATTGAAACCCGAAGCCTTCCGCATTGTCCGCAAGCGGCGAGACCCAGTACGCGGGCCTCTCGTCTTTCGTAACCGTGAGCTCCCGGGTGAGGCCGGCGACCGTGTCCGTACGGAAGTGCACCGAGGATGCCTCGCCCAGCCACGTGTCGAACAGGTACCGCACGGCGACCGACAGGGCCTGCTCCGAGACGTTCGCGACCTGCAGGTCTACGCGCACACCGCTCGCAACATCAGACCCCGGAACTCCAATGAAGGAGAAGGTTTCAGTCACCACGAGCTGCTTCGACGCCCAGGAGAAACGAGCGCCCGTCGCGGTCTTCTCGACGACCTCCAGGAAGTCGGAGCTCTCGCCGAGCCGGATGACCCGGTCGGACACGAGGAGGCTCACCATGCTGGATCGCGGATCCTGCGCAACCAGGAGGGGTGTGTATGATGCGCCCGAGGCCTGGGTGAGACCTGCGAGGCTGAACCGGCCGATGCCCTCGTGGAGCGTCAGCTTCACCAGCCCGTTCGTGACTTCCAGGGCCCCGAGTGGGACCGCGATCGCCACGAGTGCGGCGAGGAGGAAGGAGGGGATGACGATGCGGCGTGCCTTCATGGCTGCGCCCCCTTCCCTTCCAGCCAGTCGAGGAGCAGCTCCTTCAGCGTCAGCGCCTCCGCCTTCGCCGCTAGCAGGCGTTCGGTCTCCGCGGTGCCGGCTGCCGAAGCCGCGGCGGCGGTCATCATCGCCTCAGTGAGGGCCTCGTTCGCGACTGCGAGCTGCCCCTCGAGCTCGCTGATCCGAGCGGCGAGCGCGGAGGCTTCCGCGTTCTTCTTCTCGAGCTCGGCCCGCAGTTCGGCGAGGGCCTTGTCGGACGCCGCCGTGGATGCGGCCGCCGTCGCGCCCGTGGCGCCGGCGCCTCCGCCGGCGAGCCGCTTCTGCAGGGCCTCGATGAGCTGGTCGGAGGATTCCTGCCGGCGCTGGTACTCCTCGATCGTGCGCAGGAACTCCTCGTGGCTCCACTTCAGCAGCCGTGACAGCTCCTGCTCGCGCTGCTTAAGCCCGATCAGCGACGCCTTGTACTGGGCTGCCTCGACCTTCGCGCTCATCGGGTATTCCCGGATGACCTTCTGGTAGAGGACGGACGCCTCCTCGAGCCGGCCAAGCCCGTAGAGGCTCTCCGCCGACCAGAACCAGGCGTTCGCGGCGAATGGCGACGCGGGGTAAGCCGCGAGGAACGACTGGAACACCCGGATGGCGGCCTCGAAGTCCTCCTGCTGGTTGAGCACCCTGCCCTGCAGGTAGACGGCTTCCGCGCGGTCGGCGGCCTTCGGCCAGTTCGCGAGGTAGAACTCGAGGTTGCGGGCCGCGTCGTCGAGACGCCCTGCGGCGAGGAGCGTCTTGGCGAGCCAGAAGTACGCGGCGGGTTTCTGGGGGTCGTCGGCCTGCGAAAGCACGATGCCGCGAAAGGAGATGAGAGCCTGGTCGTACTGGCCGGCCTGGAAGTGCTCGATGCCCCCCGCGAGTGCGCCAGACGGCTGTGCCGTCTGGGCGGCGAGCGGTCCGGCGAGAGCCGCTGCCAGCGCGAGTGCGAGCAGGAATTGCACACGCCTCATGAGCACTCTCCCCCCTTACTCACGCGCAGCATGGTACCATTCTCCGCGGAGGAATGCCACCTCCCGGGCCGGGTCCGGCGCCTCGAATACCGCCGAACCGGCTACAATGACATCGGCGCCCGCCTCGACCGCCGACCGCGCGGTGTCGCGGTTGATACCGCCGTCGACTTCGATCAGGAAGTCGAGCTTCCGCCCGGCCCTCATCCGGGCCAGGGTCTCGACCTTGCGCAGCGTCCGGGGAATGAGCTGCTGTCCACCGAATCCGGGATTAACGGTCATGACGAGCACCAGGTCCACGTCGTCGAGGACCTCGGACAGCGCCTCGGCCGGGGTGGCAGGGACGATCGAGATGCCCGGTCGCCTCCCGTGCTGCCGGATCGCAGCGAGCGAGCGCTGCGCGTGGACCGCAGCCTCGAGGTGTATCGTGAGCCAGTCGGCGCCTGCGTCGATGAAGCGGTCGATCCAGAGATCGGGGCGTTCGACCATCAGATGCACGTCGAACGGCAGCGTGGTCACCGGGCGGAGGTCCGCCACCGCCTTGGGGCCGAAGGTGAGGTTCGGGACGAAGTGCCCGTCCATGACGTCGAGGTGCACGAAATCCCCGCCCATCTCCGCCACGGCCCGGGTGGCGCGGGAGAGTTCGCCGAAGTCGGCCGAGAGGATCGAGGGAGCGATGAGGACGCGTCGCGGCATCGCCTCATCATAGCCCGGGCAGGCGGGGGTGATGCAAGATGC
>JAPLSM010000351.1 GCA_026398635.1 Spirochaetota bacterium
GATGATGATCGTGCTTCTCGGGTCCCTCGTAGGGGTGTTCATCGCCTGCTCCCCTCCGCCATCAACCGTTTCACCCACGCACATCATCCTGTTCATCGGCGATGGCATGCAGCTCGAGCACGAGGTGGCTGCCAGCAGGTACCTGTACGGGACCGATTTCGGTCTCTCGTGGCACGGCTTCGCCGAACGGCTGTACGTCACCTCGTGGGATGTCACGAGGTACAATGCCTACGCCGCCGACCGGGGGAAGCCGGTGTACGACGAAACGACCTCCGATCCCGTCGTCGGCTACGATCCCGACCCTGCCGCTGGGGGATCCGCGCCCTTCCCCATGTATTCGGGTGGCAGCAGTTCCTACTTCCGGCTATGGGCGACCGACTCAGCCAGTTCGGCCACTGCGTACGCGACGGGCACGAAGACCGACAGCGGCAACATCGCGTGGCAGCGCGGGGACCCCGCGGGGGGTCAGCTCGAGAGTATCATGGAGAGGATGAAGGACCTGAGTGCGGCCATCGGAGTGGTCACCACCGTGCCCTTCAACCACGCCACCCCCGCGTCATTCGCCAGTCACAACGTCTCGAGGAACAACTATCAGGCAATTGCAGACGAGATGATCGGGGCCACCCGCCCGGACGTCGTCGTGGGTGGAGGCCATCCTGGATGGTGTACGACGTACTTCAGTTCAGCAGGCCTCTCTGCCCTGCGATCGGATACCGGCTACACGCTCGTCGAGAGGGTGGTCGGGCAGGATGGGGGCGCGGCGCTGCTGGATGCCGCCCTAAATCTCCCGCAGGGCAAGAAGCTTTTCGGGTTGTTCGGGGCAGCGGACGGCGATTTCGATCCGCCAGTTCCCCAGGATGCTCCGGGTTCTCCCGGGTTCTCCGCCGTGGAGGAGAACCCTTCTCTCGCGGAGATGGTCGAGGCTGCGTTGACCGTGCTCAGGCGGAACCCCAACGGGTTCTTCCTTCTGGCGGAAGAAGGTGACATCGACCACGCGAACCACGCCAACGACTATGCCAGGATGATCGATCGGGACGATGTGGGGACTCGAGCAGGCCGTGAAGACAGCCGAAGCCTTTGTCGATCAGCCAGGCGACGACCTCGACTGGGGCAATACCCTCCTCATCGTCACGGCCGACCACGCCAACAGCCTCATGCGTCTCACCGGCTCGCCCGTCCTGGGAAAGGGGGATCTGCCAGCACAGGTCGGCGGCACCCCGTGGACGTACCCCGGTGGCGAGGTTGTGTACGGCACCACGGGGCACACGAACGAGCTGGTCACCCTCTACGCCAGGGGCTCTCGGGCATTCCTGTTCGAGGGCTATGCAGGCAGTCGGTATCCAGGTACTCGAATCGTCGACAACACGGAGGTGTTCGCGGTCATGCTTGAAGCAGCCGGCACCCCCTGAGTATACGTGGCACCTCCTGCCCTATAGCTGGAAATGACTATTTACTTAGTTCAGTATGAATCCGGCCGGTCAATTCGCGATGCGCCACAGTCCGGCCCATCTTCGACAGTTCGAAAAGTTTTATCTTTGTCCCGTAAGGAATTAGAACACACCGATCGTAAATATTCGGTAAACCCGTCGATTCTTATTCCTCGGGGAATCAAAAATACCGCTGGACACATGCCCGTCGATTTGATACATTTGGCTTGTGAAACTGGGAGGGGTTCAAGCATTTGCCTCTACAGCGCAAGCTAGCGCCTCTTCCCTCTTTTCTTTCCCACACGCGCGTGTCGAGATCCTTGCTCGGGAGAATCTCGAGCTTCGACAACAAAGCGGCTATTGGAAAGCTCAGCACGCGCGCGCCGTCGATCGGATCAAGGAGCTAGAAAAAGAGAAGGTGGAACTGAGCGCTCGTATCAGCTATTTGGAAGGGCAACTCTATGGGCGCAAGACTGAAAAGAAGGTGGCGACGGAGGCAAGGGGCGAACAGATCGGCACAGCGGCGCAACAGCCTAAGAGAGCTCGCGGACAGCAGCCGGGCCATCCCGGACATGGACGCAAGAGTTATCCCCATCTCCCGGTCATCGAGGAAGTGCATGATCTGAAGGATTCACAGAAGGCCTGTCCGCGATGCGGCAAGCCCTATTCCCCCTTTCCCGGCACAGAGGATTCTGAACTGATCGAGATTGAGGTGAAAGCCTATAAGAGGAAGATCCGCAGGGTTCGCTATCGCGCAGGGTGTAATTGTGAGGGGACTCCGGGCATCATCAGCGCTGCCGCGGAGGACAAGCTGATTCCCCGAAGCAATCTTGGCATCTCGATCTGGGAGCATCTGCTGGTGGAGAAGTACCTCTACCAGCGGCCGCTGAACAAGTGCCTGGAGAGCCTGCGCACCTATGGGCTTGATATCCCCGCAGGGACCGTGGTGGGAGGGTTCAAGAGACTGGCGACGCTCTTCGACCCTCTGGTGGAGGCGATCAGAGAGAAGAACCGCAGCGAGACCCACTGGCACTGTGATGAGACCCGCTGGGCGGTCTTTGAGCTCACGGAGCAGAAGCTGAGCTTCCGCTGGTACCTGTGGCTTTTCAAGTCACCGTCGGCGGTGTTATTCCTGCTGGATCCGCGGCGTAGTGCGGAGGTGGTCAGCGGGCATCTGGGGGAAATTACCGAAGGCATCCTCAGCGTGGATCGCTACTCGGCGTACAAAGCGTTTGCCAAGAAAAAGAGGCATGTCCTTCTGGCGTTCTGTTGGACGCACGTCCGTAGGGATTTTCTGAAAACCGCCCAGGGCTTTCCCTCGCTGAGAGCCTGGGCCGGAGAATGGGTGCAGCTGATCGGAGAGGTCTATCACCGCAATGACCTTCGCTGCCAGACCCTGGAGGATCGGCAGAAGTTCCAGGAGCAGGACAGGGAGTTACGCAAGGCGCTGGGGGCCATGAAGCAGAGGCTGAGGGATGAATTGAGCGAGCAGAAGGTGGATGCGGATCGGCAGAAAGTCCTTGAGAGCATGAACAATCACTGGAAAGGCCTCCAGGTTTTTGTGGATCATCCTGAGATTCCCATGGACAATAATTTGGCGGAAAGGTTCTTGCGCTCTCCCGCGGTGGGGAGGAAGAACTACTATGGCTCGGGGGCCATTTGGAGCGGACATTTTGCCGCGATGATGTTCAGCATCTTTCAAACCCTCCTTCTCTGGGATATCAATCCACGGCAGTGGCTTCATGAGTATCTCAGAGAATGTGCCCGATTAGGTGGGACTCCCCCACCGGATATCAGCCGATATGTGCCGTGGCAGATGTCAGAGAGAAGACGCGCGAAGATGTCGCTGTAGGGTGCGGAGGGATGAAGTATAGCGGCAGGCAGTTCAGCGTGGAGGAGATGGCATTCATTCGCCGCATCATCGAGGAGGACCCTGCAAGGACCCGCTGTGGGATTTCGAAACTGGTATGCGAGCATTTGAATTGGAGGAAAGCCGATGGGGGTTTGAAAGACATGAGCTGTCGGGTGGCGCTGTTACGGATGCAGGAGGATGGACTGATCATGCTTCCGGCCTCCCGCATGAAGAACGGGCATGCCAACGGCAAACCCTTTCTCCGACGGACTCTCTTCGCCGAACCCGGATTGCCCGTGAGTGTGCCGGTGCATCTGATGAAGGATCTGCGCATCGAGTGTGTGACAAGCCGTGGGGACTCGTATCTGTGGAATGAATACATCGCACGCTATCATTACCTTGGCTACACGAAACTCCCGGGGGCGCAACTGAGGTACTGGGCGCGGTGGAACGGACAGGAGCTCGCCTTGTTTGGTTTCGGCGCCTGTGCATGGAAGGCTGAGGCCAGAGATCGGTTTATCGGATGGGATGCGAAGCAGAGGGAGAAAAACTTGCAGCGGGTGGTGAACAACGCAAGGTTCCTCATTCTTCCCTGGGTACGCTCGCGCAATCTTGCCTCGCGGTTGCTGGCTCTGATCAGTAAGAGAGTGGCCGATGATTGGCAGCAGCGCTATGGCTACAGACCCGTATTGCTCGAAACGTTTGTACAATGTGATCGATTCAGAGGCACCAGCTACAAAGCGGCCAATTGGCTGTTGGTAGGGCGAACAAAAGGGCGGGGCAAGAAGGATGTTCATCATGACAAGGGCAAACCGCTGAAGGATATTTGGCTTTACCCATTGCAAAAGGACTTCCGCGTGGTTCTTTGTTCTTGACCCAACGGGTTTACCGAATATTTACAAGAAGTGTGGCGAAATCTTGAAAAGTTCGGCCTAGCCTGACATCGCCCGCCGGTGCATGACGTCCAGCACCGCCTGCTCGTTCTCCTCCGTGACTATCGGTCGGTTGAAGATGTCGCTGGGACCACACGTGACCGCCGGCCGGCCACCCAGCAGCGCAAGCTCCATTGCCATGCCGTACCCCCCTTCGGGGCCAGAGGATCGCGCTGCTTCAGCCCGGATAACGGCCGGACTGCCTGGTCTCGACCGGGATCTTTCGGCACGAGGTACGGGGAAGCGGCGTCAATACAGGTCGATCGCGAAGACCCGCACCGCCTCGGCTCCCCAGGTTTCGCGGGCGGTGAAGCGGAGTCGCGCGGCGCGGAGGCCGAGGGGCAACCTGACCAGCCGCTGGTGATTGTCGACGACATCGACGACTTTCCTCCAGGCCTCCCCCGCCTGCCCCCCCTGGGCCTCGATCGAGAAGGATTTCACGATCGAGGGCGGAACCGCGAAGTCCTGGCTTGCCATCGTGTAGTAGGAGACCATGTTGCGGGTCGTCCGGTTCAGGTCGGAGTCGAAGACCAGCCGGATTCCCGAAAACTGCACGGGAGCACCGAAGTCGAACACGACCGAATCACCGACCCGGGCGTCCCAGCTGTTGCGCTCGCTGCCGATCTGGCGATCCAGGCCGTTGCGGAGCTTCTCGGGGTCTCCCCGGCTCGCGGAGAGCGTTGCACTCCTGGTGAGGGCGTTGATCTCTCGGCGGTTGAAGGGAAGGTAGCAGTCGTCCTCCATGAGGCTCTGCTTGAGTTCGGCGAGCCGCTCGAGGCAGACCCCGCGCGGGGAGAGGCCATTCCTCACGGCGATCGCCGCCGCCGTGCCCACTGCCTGGCCGAGGGTCGAGCAGGTGGCCTGCACGCGCGTCGAGCTCAGGGCGCAGTGGGTGGTGCTGATGTTGCGGCCGGCGAAGAAGAGGTTGTCCACATTCCGTGAGTAGAGGCAGCGGTAGGGGATGCCGTAGGGCGACGGCGCGGGATGGAAGATGGTGCCCGCCTCCTTCCGGTAGAAACCCTCGGGAAAGTGGTCGTCCATGGTCCAGCCGCCGTAGCCGACGATGTCTTCGAAATGCCGGCCAGCGTCTTCCACGTCACCCTGGCACAGGATATGGTCGCCGACAAAACGGCGGCTCTCGCGCTTCCCTGGCAGAAAGCCGACCCAATCCAGTGCCCAGTTGCCCGCACCGTGGTCGCCGCGGTTCTTGATGTGGTCCCAGACGCCGAAGGCGATCTTGAGGAGTTCGTCGCGCAGTTCCTCGTTGTCGTGGATCGTGTCGGCCATCCCGCCGACCTCGAGCCACCAGAAATTCTGGCGCCCCTCCACCCGATGCGCGCGCTGCGGCATCTCGCGGTCGGAATCGTAGCGGTAGGCCCAGGAGGGGGCGATGAATGACTGTGATCGATCTGTTTCGCGCGCCTCGATCAGGCAGGAGAGGCCCATCGTGTGCCGGTCTGCCACCTCGGGCGCGATGGACTCTCCGAACTCGGCCCGGGCTTCGCGGCCGATCCTGAATTCCGCCCCCGCCAGGGCGCCCACGAGGCCGTTGCCCGTGCAGTCGGAGAACAGCTTCGCCCGCACGACGACGCGGGACTCGGTCGTCATCTGCCTGCCGGTGACCGAGACGATCCGTCGCCCCTTCCCCGCACCCTCGGCGACCTCGACTTCGCTCGCGTAGGTGTTCAGGAGGAGAACAAGGTTGCCCTGGAACCGGGCCTTCTCGTAGAGGATCGAGTCCCAGACGGAGTAGTTGGGCCAGGTGTTTCTCCACTGGTTCTCCAGGAGGATCTCCTCGATGATGCCCGTCTCGTGGTTGTTGTCGCCCCCCTCCGGGTCGACACGGCCGGTCTCGTCATTGTTCTCGTTGTGGGCCCCGCAGATCCACATGCGGATCTCGCTCGAGGCATTGCCGCCGAGGACCGGCCGGTCCTGAACCAGGACCGTCCTTGCCCCGTGCCTCGCGGCCGCGATGGCAGCGGAGAGGCCTGCCATGCCCCCGCCGACGACGCAGAAATCCGCTTCATGAGTGATGTCGCGCATCGTATCCTCCTGCCCGGTCGCCTTCGTCCATGAATGCCAGGTAGTTGTCGCGCATCCGATCGTTGAGCCGGGGGTGGAAGGGCCCGGCCGTGGGTGAGAGCACGAATCTCCTGCTGTTCGCCTCGCGGAGGATGCGGCGGACCTCGGCGCGCATCGCTTCCGGCTCGAGGGCGAGGAACTCGTCGTACTGGACGGTGCCGATGAGGGTGATCCGATCGTCCACGATCCGCAGGGCGTCGGCGAGGGGGCAATCCCCGATGGGCGGCTCTTCGATGGTATGGAGTCCGTCCGGCGCGAGCCCGACAAAGTCCTCGAGCCGATCACGGATGCGGCCATGGAAGTGCGTGATCACCAGCTTCCCGTAGGAATGCACGAGATCGATGAGTTCCTTCTGAAAGGGCAGAACCCATTCGCGAAAGGTATCCGGGCCGACCATGGGCGGCGCGGCAAGCTCACTCCCGACCAGGAAGTAGATGTCGGCCAGGTCTCTCTCAAGACACCAGCGGTACTTCTCAAGGAAATGACCCTGGAGACGACGCAGGAAGGCACCTATCTGGTCTCGGTGGCTGAGGGACCAGACCGGGTATTCCAGGAGATTGGCTGCCGCGTACAGGACTCCTACGGGCTCTCCGAGGTCGAGCATCATGGCACCCATCTCGATGGGGAAACTGAGGCGTTCGGCGAGATAGGCCGGCAGGAAGGTGTCGAGCAGGCGAGCGACGCCGGCGGCGGAATCGTCGACCGGGAGTGACATGAAGGTCTCGAGGTCCTCCACCGAATCAAGGAAGCGCCCGGCTACCGTCAGGATGCTCGACCCCGAGGCCGTGACCTCCTGAGTGCTCAGCGCCCGAGGCAAGCTCGACACGAAGGACTTTCCTGGGAATGCGTTCCGGAAATCCGTCGAGAAGACGTCGATATCGAAGTTCCGCCGGTTGAGCACCGAGGCGGTCCGGGTCATGGCTTCCACAACGGATGCGAAGCTCGGCTCGTTTCGCACGTCGGTATAGTAGGTGGTCCTGTCCCAGGGGAAGAGCAGCCAAATCGGAACACGATCCACGGCTTCGCCCCGGAGGACACCGAGGATCCGCTCGCGGTTGGTCATCGGACTCATTGTGAGGAGACAGTACCGCTGCGGGCCCGAAACCGCCTTGACTTTCGCGCCCGAATGACTGGATTTTCGTGCAATTCGTCTTGCCATGAGGGAGTCGTCATGCGAAGATATCGGCATGCAGGGCCATGATGTCCTTCTCGCTTTCCTCGCGATGGTGGAAAAGCGTGGTCTGGAGGTGACCATCAACGATTTCTCTGGCCTCATTGTTGCAGACGAGGCCCAGTCTGCCCGTCTTGCTCTGTATTTCATACACCGGAACCCGTTCTGCATGAAAATCAAGTCCAGCGCTCGACTCTGGAACGTATGCCTACAGAAAAAAACCCTGTTGTGCAGGGCTGCGGCCGAGAACTCTGGACTCTTCAGGGGGATGTGTTTTTGCGGCCGCGAGGAATACGTCATGCCAGTGATGAAGGACGGGATCGTCCTCGCGACTCTCGGTCTCGGCGGGTTCGCGACCGACCGGGCGCGCGTTCTCGGACGTGCTGAGCGGGTGCTGTCCGTGGCGGGCATCGCCGATGCCCTCTTCCCTGATTCGGTCCCGGATGGGTTGACGGCACTGCTCGACGCGGCCTTCGGGAGCCCGCCACCCTCCAAGGAAGATGCCCTCGCCGTCCTCGGAATGGCGGCCGCGGAACTGTTGCGATGCTACGAGTTGCTGGAAGCGGCAAGACGTACTCTCGTGATCCCCGAGGCCGCGCGGCTTTCCCGTGAGCGCAGGCTTGTCCTCCATGCCGCCGACTACATCAGGCGGAACATCGCGGAACCCGTGGACGCGAGGAAGGTTTCTGCCGCCTGCCACGTGTCCGTTTCGACCCTCAGCCACGTATTCAAGAAGAGCATGCGGCTGAGCCTCAGCGCTTATCGTGCAAGGCTTCGCCTCGATGCGGCGAAAGAGCTTCTGCTCAAGGGAACCGGTGTCACCGGGGCCGCGCTCGGGAGCGGCTTCGACGACCCGAACTATTTCTCGCGAGTCTTCGCCAAGACGGAAGGAATACCTCCCGGCGCCTGGACCCGGAGGCAGTTGTCGACGCGGAGGGCGGAAGCCCCGGATGCCTCGCGCGCGTCCGGCCGCCCTAGGGCTTGATGTTGGCAGGATCCACGGCCATGGTCAGCCTCAGGATCGTGCCGCCGAATATGTCCTCCCGCACCTTCGGGTCGAGCCTCTGCTTGAGTTCCCAGTAGGCCGGCAGCCAGACCCTTTCGAGCGAATAGTCCCCGGTCATGTCCGAGCCGAAGATGAAACGGTCGCTGTACCTTTCCAGGAGTTCCAGCCAGGGTTTCTCGAAGAGGTGGAGCGGGCTGACCTTCCACGACGAGATATCGAAATTGAGGTTGGGATGGCTTTCCAGCAGCCTGCGGGCGTACGAAGCATCACAGGGGCCACCTCCGTAGTCCCGGCAGAAATCGTATGCCGCATGAGCCCAGATGAAGTTGGTTTCCGGGCACCGGGAGACCGCCTCCACCGCCTGTTCCCTGAAGACCGGATCGGCGTGGAACAGGACCGGTTTCCCGAAGCTGCCCGCGGCCCGGCAGCATTGGATGAAGCCCCGATCCAGCATGCTCCTCATCTCGAAGGAGCGGGATCGGATCGGAGTATGATAGACGAGCAGTTCACCCAGCCCGGCGAACCCGTCCTCGCCGAGACGCTGCTCCACGTACTCGACGCCGTCTTCGCCGAAGAGGTCGAAATCGCAGAAGAACGGAAGGAAGCGTTCGGGGTCACGCCGCGCCAGCTCGCCGACGGCAACGTCCTGAGCGTGGGCCTCGGAACCGAAGGACAGTCCATGATAGCCGAAGAGCACTGTCTTCTCGATCCCGTCGTCATCCAACTCCTTGAGCAGGATGGAACGGTCCGATTCCCCGAGGGTGAAGTGCCGGTGGCCATCCACGGTCATGGCTGCGCTGCCCCATCCACCGACATGCGGAGCTCCGCCTCGAGATTCTCGAGTTGCAGCGACACGGAATACTCCCCACTAGGCAGTTCCCTGCCGGCGAACGAGAGCACGTGTTCCCCTTTTTCAAAGAACCGGTACTCCGGTCTCCCGATACCGAGCACGCAGGCATCCTTGAAGTAGGTGCGATGCACGATCGCCCCGAAATCCCCGTCGCTCGAAAGCCGTACTGCCTCCCCGCCACTGCCGGCCGACGACCGCACGGGACAGGCAAGCCAGGCATGGTTGGGGAGTCCCCGAGGGGACAAGACGACCCCGTGCTGGGAGGCACGGATGTGCAGCCCCCGCGGCAGGGTGACGTGCTCCCAGCCCCCCGGCCGTTCGGGAACGACCCAGGCCGGGATCCTGTCCGGGTCCACCTCGGGACGACCCTCGGCCCGATTCATGCTGCTTCGCGCATAGGCGCCCACGAGGAGTCCCCCGAGTGACCGCCAGTCCTCCCGAGTCAGCAGCTTGCCCTGGTTGTCGCGGTGATAGGAAAGCTCGACGGTAAACGCGACGGTCCCGTACTTGTGGAAGAAATAGCTGCTGTTGAGCGACCGGTTGAATATGGAGCCCCAATCGAGGACGTCGGGATCCACGTCGGCGATCCGGAAACCGTGCCGCCCGCGACAGCTGTCCTCGAACCGTTGGGCGAAGTCCCAGAAGTCCATCCATGCTTCGCTGCCGGGCGGGCTCTGGGGATTGGGAACGAGATAAGATGGGGCGCCAGGCTGCGGCGCGTGGAGGTCAATCACGCACCTCAGGCGGTATCGCCGCGCCAGTTCCCCTATCACGCCCTGCATCAGGCGGATGCCGGCGTGAAAGGGGGCGAGTGACCAGTCGCGGTTGTAGTCGACCGGGTACTGCCCTTTTCCGTAACGGCCCGCCTCGACGCAGTCTATGTCGGCAAGCGGGAAGAAGACGAACAGCGTGTTGTCGAGCAGTCTCTTGGCCCCGGAGGGGTCTGCCACGAGAGCATCCAGCATGCCTTCGAGCGCGAAGGACCCCGTCACCTCGCCCGCGTGCTGACGGGCAATGACAGCGACGAGGTTCTTCACCCCAGGACCTCCCGGGTGGCCGACGGTCAGGCAGGGGAAATCGCGACCCTCGTCACTCTTCCCCGGGTATTCGAGGTGGACGAGTCCGGACGAGTGCTCGGCCAGGTACGAGGCCAGATTGTCGCTGGTGTAGGGGTAGCAGAATGCGAAATACGCCTCGTCGTCGTCGAAGCGGTGCTCGAAGGAAAAAGCCAGCGGATCGGCGGTGAACGTTATCTCCCGTGAATCGACCCGTGCCCAGTCCGATGTCCCGCTCCGGAAGACCGGGCAGACCGGAGCATAGCCGCGCGATTCATGGATGCCGAGCACACGCTCCAGTCCATGCTGGTTGAAGCGGAGGGTCCGTCCCTTCGCGCCTCTGACTCGAAAGCAGAACCAGAGGCTCTGCTTTCCGGAATCGAGCGGCGCCGCGAACTCGACCGTGTGGGCATCCGGGAAGCGTACCGCGTCGACGCCACCGCCGGCAAAGGCCGTATCGATGGTGATAGCCATGTCAACCCTTCACTGCGCCTGTGGTGAGGCCCTGGATGAAATACCGCTGCAGGAAAATGAACATGAGCGTCACCGGAATGGAAACGACGATGGAGGCGGCCATCATGTTGGCCCAATTACTCTGAAACTCACCCATGTAGGTGAGGATCAGGCCGGGAGCCAGGGTCCGCTTGTTCGCCGATGTGACCAGCGTGAGCGAATACAAGAGGTCGTTCCAGCTCCAGATGAAGCTGTAGATGGCAATGGAAATCATGCCGGGAACCGCAAGCGGCGCGATGATGCTCCGCAGGATTCGCAGGGCGTTTGCCCCGTCAATCTTCGCCGACTCGAGGAGGGCGTCAGGGATCTGGTCGAAGTAGGATTTCAGGGTCCAGGTTCCGACCGGGAGGGTGAAGGTGATGAACGACAGGATGAGGGAAAGGTAGTTGTCCAGGAGATTGAGCCGCCTCATGACCGTGTAGATCGTCAGCAAGAGAATGGCGTGGGGGAAGCCCTGGGTCAGCATGATGGTGATCATGAAGGTCTTCTTGCCACGGTAGCGGAACTTCGAGAAGCTGTAGCCCGCGAGGGAGGAGACGAACGTCGCGAAAAAACTGCTCAGGACGGCGACCACCAGGCTGTTTCTCAGGTAGGTGAGGATCCGGATATCCAGCAGGACGTTCTTGAAGTTGCCTAGCGTGGGGATGGTCGAGAAGAACGACAGCGTGAAGGTCTTGTCCTGGGGCTTCAGCGCCGTGTTGATCATCCACAGGAGAGGCAGGAAGATGAACGCCCCGATCACCAGAGACGCTATCAGGATGAATGCCCTGAATCCGGGGGTCCGGGAAAACATGGAGGTTCGTTCTCTCACGCGGCGTTCCTCACGTTCGCCCTGATGTAGAGGAAGCTGAACACCGAGAGCACGATCACCCAGACGACCCCCACGGAGGCGGCCAGGCCGAGGTTCCAGTTCTTGAACGCGTTGCGATAGACCTCGATCGCGAGCGTGATCGTCGCGCGCGCCGGTCCTCCCTCGGTCATGACCCAGATCAGGTCGAACTGCTGGAGCGCCCCGATGACGCCTAGGATGAGCACGAGGTAGAGGATGGGCCGCATCTCGGGGATCACGACGTGGCGCAGGATCGTCCAGTTCGAGGCGCCGTCGATCTTGGCTGCCTCGGTCTGTTCAATGGAGACACCCTGGAGGCCGCCGATGATGAACGCCATGTACCAGGGAAGCAGCTGCCAGGTCCGCGCCAGGATCACCACGAACATCGCCGCTCTCTCCTGGCCGAGCCAGTTGATGTTCTCGTCGATCACCCCGAGGCGGCGCAACAAGCCGTTGATCACCCCGTAGTCACCGTTGAAGAGCCACATCCAGAGAAAACCGATCGCGGTGCTCGGGATGATCCAGTTGACGAGCGTGACGCCCCTCAGGAATTCGGAGAAACGGAACTTCTCGTTCAGGATGAGGGCCCACACGAAACCCAGGATGAAGGGAAGAGCCACGCTTCCGGTCACGAATATGACCGTATTCCCCAGGACCGAGAGGAAATTAGGATCGGATGCTATCTTCCTGAAATTTGCGAGGCCGATGAACCTGCGGCCGACCTTGAGCATGCTCTGGTCCGTCAGGCTCATCACCATGGAGTTGGCAAACGGGTACAGGATGATCAAGCAGAATGCGAGCAGGGCGGGCATGAGCAAAGCGTAGCCGAAGGCGCTGTCTGATGACTGCCACGAGTGAGTTTTCTTCATTTCCGCTTCCGCCTACGCCGGTGGGGGCCTCGATGGATTTCGCTTCTTCCGACAGAACTGGGCGAGGAGATGAAGGGAGGCTTCATCAGCTTGGCCGTCTCCCTGCTTCGAAACTCCGAGGGTTCAGGACGCATGACATGCGGTATTTCACGGCATCCCTGGGCTGGGACGGAAAGTGCGGGCTTCGGACCGCCGGTGCCATGCGGCCCGAAGCCACGCTAGGTGCTATTTCGGGCCGGCTACCGAGAGTCGACTCTTCATGTCGGCCGCGGCCTTCTCCGGGGTCTTCTTGCCAATGATGACCGCCTGCACTTCCTCCGAGACAATGTTGGTCAACTCTGCGTTGTTCGCGTACAGCATGAACTCGTTGTTCCTGCCGGTGCTCGTGATCGCCGACCAACTCTTCGCCCAGGCGTTGGATGTCACCTTCGGGTTGGCGAGCGCGCTCTTCATGACCGGGAGCATGCCGCTATTCTCGAAGTACATGATCGATTCGCGGTCGCTGATCAGGTGCTTCACGAAATCGGCAGCTACCTTCTGGTTCGGGGATTTCTTGAAGATGACGAGCAGATGGCCCCACATGGCGGAGGCGGGAAGATTGCCGGCCTTCAGAACCGGGCGCAGCATCGGCCGGATGGCAGCATCCAGGGCCTCGGGTTTGACGCCATTCGACTGGCAGATACCCCGCGCCATGATGGCGTCGTCGTAGAAGCCGACCTTGCCCTGGGCAAAGAGCTGCCTCGCGTCAAAACGGCTCATGTTGGCCTTGATATAGCCGTTGTCGGCCAGCTTCTTATACCACGTCAGGGTGTCGATCCCCGCCTTGCTGTCGACGACGATTCGGCCCTGGTCGTCGAAGATGCTCCCGCCGAAGGTCCACAACCAGGGCCCGTAGTCCGCCGTCGCGGTGGCATCTTTGGTCGAGAGGGCGTACGGGATGAGGTCCTTGTCCTTGGCCCGCAATTTGGCCAGACAGTCCTCGAACTCCGCCACGGTAGCCGGCGGTTCTTTGTAGCCGACCGATGCGAGCAGGGTGGGATTGTACACCATACCGATGGAAGCGGTAGTCCACGGTATCCCCAGTTGCTTGCCTTTGCTCATTCCGAAACCCAGGCTAGCTTTGGAGATGTTGCCTTCGAGCCAGCTCTTGTCATAGAGGGTACTCAGGTCGACAACCGCATCCATCGACACCAGCGTAGGGAACATGCTGGTGTCCACCTGGGCGACGTCGATGTTCTCCGAACCCTGGAGCCTGATGACAAGTTGCTGAAGGGTCTGCGCCCATGGCCAGCCAACCCAGGTCACCTTGTCAGGATTGGCGCTGTTCCAGTCGTTGATCATCGTCTGGACCAGGGGCTTGGTTGTTGCTTCCTCTCCCGCCCAGCCGCACCAGACCACGCCGGCTGGAGCTGCGAAGGCTGGAACGGAGCACGCGAGCAAGCACAGACCCAACAGGAACACGCCTGTCTTCTTCATGCTAAGTCCTCCTGCGGAACCTTAGCAGAGCCCCAAGGGGCTGTCAAGTAGAGCAGAGTTTCAACAGAAGTTCCCCCGCTGCCCCGGGGCAAGCGAGCCGACGGGCTCGCCGGAGCCACGCGGGCATCAAGTGTGCCAAGCCGTGGCGGCTGGAGACAGGCCACCTTCTGCGTCCGTACCGGTGGGATGGTGGGCGATGTCCCGGCAACTTTCTCTCTTGCCTTCCTCTACCTGACCCAGAAAGCCGAAGAACTCCGCACGATCCTCACGTTAACGAACCGAATGCACAGGGAAGCTCGTAAAGCGCCTCACAGATCCGAGAGAAGACGTTGCGCCAGGTTGCCTTGATGCCGACTCGAAGGGCGGCGAACAACAACGTGTGAGCGCGGAGCATGCACATGATGCAGTCCAGCACCGCCATCGCCGCGAAGAAGAGCCGCAGCAAGTTGAAGAACTGCCGATGGTCCTTGAAGTAGAACGTCTTGGTGCCCGCCAGATGACTGATTCTCTTGAAGATCCCATTCTCGATCTGCCAGCGCTGGTGAGCCGCCTCGCGGACCTCCTCCAAGGGGAGCTGCACGTCGGTGGTCACAATCCAGCACGTGACGGTGCGATCCCGCTTGCGCTTCGGGTAGTGCTCCCTCAACTCGACCACCTGTACCGGGTAGCCAAGGAAGCGGTCGAGCGTCTTGCGCAGCTTCCAGCGGCAGCCCCGTTGGGCGTCCCACCCAGTAGACTCCTCGTCGCCGCCGCAGTGGCGGAACAGGTTCTGAGCGTCGGCGGTGACGGTTCGGTACTCGGCCTCCTTGAACTTGAACTACACGTGGGCGCGGTGGCCTCGGGCGATCGCATTCGTATTTCGATTGTAGTACAGCGCGTCCAGCAGCCACAGCTCGGGCCGCTGCGCCCCCAGCACCTGTGGCGCCGCCTGCATCATCTGTCGTGCCACCGCCTGCTCCTGGCCCTGGTTCTCACACCGTTCCACCATGACGGGGTAGTCGATCTTGCCCGGCAGGCACAGCGTCACCAGCCAGTGCCCTCCCATGTACGAGCCGTCCAGGATACCCAGCCGCCGCAGCCTCCCCTTCGGGCTCAGCCGCGTGCGAAGCAGATCCCGTCGCTCGAACCTCGCCAGGAACCCGAGCAGAAACCGC
>JAPLSM010000451.1 GCA_026398635.1 Spirochaetota bacterium
CCGGGTCTGGGGCTGCAATCGAGGGCGCTGCGGCGCACGTGATGGAAATTGGCCGGGTCGACCACCTTCGTCCAGGCACTGATACGCCGGGCAAGCAGCGGAACCTTCTCAAGGTCGATTGCGCTCAAAGTCATGTCATTATTGTAGGCATAACGGTACGCGCGGACGATGTCCCCGGCGAGCTTATGGGGCGTTGTTTCCGGAAGGTCGGCCAGCCCGTGGAAAGCACGGTTGTACAACCAGCCGTCGCCAGGCTCGGTCCGTTCGCTTGCCACGAGTATGTTCGCAACATCGTGGATCTGGTACGCAACTTCGATCATTGCCATGAGACAGGCGTCGAAGCCCAGAATATCAAGATTCTGGCCAAGGATCTCCTTTACCTGCAGCAGAACCTTGCGCAGCTCGGCATTGTCAAGGAAGTCCCCGGCCGTATCATCATAACCGTAGCCGCGCGTGGGTCCCTGTTCCAGGATAGACCGCCTGGTGCCGCTGAAGAACCCGAGACGTCTCTGTGCCAGCCGGGCAGCGGTGCGGGGGCTCATCGATCCGCGAACCGCGCGATAGACGTTTTGATCGTCGTGTCCGCTGCCGTGCCCCCAGAGCACCAAGGCGGTCCGCTCCGCAGGGAACAGGTGGTGCGCCCACTGCACGAAGTCCACGAGTGTTTTGGTGCTCCCCGTGTTGAGATCGCCGTTAAAACGCTCGATGCGGTCCGACGCAAGGTCTGTTCCCTTCCGCAGACGGTACCGGTAGCTCGCGGTTCCGGTGGCGTCGTCAGTCTGCACGAGGAAATGGACCGAATCCGTGGATCCGACCTGCTTGATCTCTGCGAGATCCTGGGAGATGGCATACTCAATACCGCCGGGGCTGCGGTCGTCTCCTGCCATGTAGACGAGGATCGTCCATTTTGCCGGCTCAGACATGGGTGCGAGGGGTTTGAGCACCTCGAACCGTCGATGGGGATTGGCCGAAAGTGCAGGAAGTGATGGGCGCATTGCCTTCAGTCGCGCAAGCCGGTTCGTCTGGATCGTCTCCAGTACCCGCGACAGAACATATTCCCGGTCCCATCGGACAGGCTCGGGAGGCGGTTTGATGGTTTTGTATCTTTTTCCCGCGGCCTTGTATTCGCCACTACGGTTGTCGATGTCCCAGCCCCCGGGGTGGATATCCTTCCGGTGTTTTTCAAAGAAGCTCAGCTTGCCGTCACCGTCGTGATTCCGCAGGCGATCAAATCCCTGCTGTCCCAAGGCATTACGCACCGCATCCAGCATGCGCCGGGCATACACCGAGGAAAGGGCAACGTCCGCAGCCTGGAAGTCAGGGCTGTCTGTCATGGAGGCGTGCTCGCCGTTGGTGATCCCTTTATGCACCGCCAGGTCTTCCACACCGTGGAGCACGTATCCCAGCCAGTAGAGCGACAAGCGCACGTTTCCCTTTTCCAGCGCAGACACGCACCGCTTGAATTGGGCGCCCACCCATCCCACATAATCATCGATAGCCTTGTCGATGATCGCGGTTCGCTTGACACTGTCCGGTCCGCAGAGGTCGGCTTTATCATGCGTCTGGGCATGGGCTGCTACGGTCCCGAAGTCGTAGAAATCGGGATCCTGAGCGGCATCGCAGAGGATATTGCTTCCCGGGGCGGAGAAGCCCATTTCTTCTGCCACCTTAGCGGTAATCTCCCAATGGCCGATGTGGCCGTATGGCGGGTATAGGCCTCCCGAAGGAAGTCTTGTCCCCGGGCCAGGGCTGACGGTAAAATCCCACTCTTTCGGCGACCTTTTCATAATTGCACCTCCTTAAGCGAGCTAACGTCCAAGTTCAGGTACGCTGCGCGGCTATCGCGTTGCGTCCCCTGGAACGAAGGGTTAGGTTCCTGCTTTGGCCGGCTTAATCCCGAAATAGGCATAAGCAGCTGAGACTGCCAATCCAAGCCATGCCTGACCAAGGGTGGTGAGCGGTGGCACTTCCTTGGGGTGGTACAGGCCAACAAGAAAGGCTGTCAACCCAGCGCCAATCCATACGAGAACGTAAATGGTAGACACAATAGAGACGGTTCGGACGGCCAAGGGCGAAGCGTCTTTCGCGAGTGTGCGCCTGGCTGGGGCCTCGCCCGGTTTTGCAATTGCGAGTTCGGCGATCACAAGCGCCGACACAAGACCGCCGATGACCGACAGAGCCTGCGCCATGCCTTCATTGAAATAGGTCGCGGGGTACTCGGTGCATCCTGTCGCAGCCACGCAGTAGACGACTTTGATGGCTATGCGCACAAGATGAACGTAGACCCCAAGAAGAACTACCGAGATCAGACCCCCAAAAAGCAGCTGCATTTTCAGCCCTCCTGTAAAAGGTGAGACAACGAACCTAACGCGGACTTCAGCGGGAGCCTCCGGCGATCTGCTGCAAGCCGTGGTTAGCGTTTTGCGCAACCGGTGGGGGAGTAAGAGGCGGAAGCTCTTTCGGATCCAGGAACACTCGGAGTTTCGCTGCCGCTTCTTTGCTCTGAAAGAGCTTCTTATACCGATCTTCCCGGTCCTCGGTATTTACGTTTCGGATGAAGACACGATCCACGCGATTCGGAAACTCCGAGAGGATCTTTGCATACACTTCTGGATCCTTTTCTCCGGAATCACCCACGAGCACTACGTGGCGCTTGCCGAAGCGGGTCATGAACGCTCGAATTTTCTGAAGTTTGAATTCATATGTGTCTTTCAGATCCTGTTTCATCTCTTTGCGAATAACCCTCATGTCGCCAATGTCAACGGAGCGTATATCCCAGGTGAAGGCAGGGAAACCGGCTTCCTCGGTAAATCGGCGGAGCGGCTCATTGAACTGCCAGGGTCCCGCAGACACAACGTGGAAGTGGATGTGAGTGCCCTCTATCTCCATCCATGAGCGATAAAGGGCCGGCATTCCGGGCACGGCTTGGAAGGGCCGCAAGAAGGTGTTTGCCTTCTTCTCTTTATCGTTAAGTATGTCGGTGATCTTGATCGTGTCATCCATGTCAGTGATCACGGTCACCCCCTCTTCCGGCACAAGCATTACGCTACCTGAGAAACGCTTCGGATTGATGGCAGTGGGCACGGACTGAAACAAGATCATGCCGCCCTTGGCGAGTTTCATGACCTCATCACCCGTCAGCGTGATGTC
>JAPLSM010000342.1 GCA_026398635.1 Spirochaetota bacterium
GATCAGGATCCAGGGGAAGCGATGGAAGTGCCGCCGGCGCTGCCACGGCATCTTGATCTTCTCCATCAGGTAGCCGGCGATCGGGTCGTTGATTGCGTTCCACACGGAGAAGATGAGGAACGCCGCGAGCGCGAGCTCCGATGGCAGACCGATGACGCTCTCGTAGAAGAAGAAGGTGTACAGGCCGAATGCCGAGGTGAACCATTGGGAGAACATCTCCCGGGAACCGAAGCTTGCGTGGATCAGCCGCGAGTTCTCGTGGCGGTACTTCATGCGAGGTGTCTCCTCTCGGCGGGCATGGTATCATCGATCGCGCGAGGCGCAAAGGAGCGGTGGCGCGAGGAGGCACGTATGCAGAAGCAGATCACGTCCGTCGGTGATCTCCTGGATGCTCGAGGCAGACTGGCCGCGAGCGGCTGGGCGAAGCAGCCGCTGCTGCGCTACGACCGCCGCCGCGTCGGCGCCTCACCCCTTCGCGTGAAGGAGAGGGACTAGGAGAGTGTTGACATATTTATGTGTTATGAATATGCTTTTATGTATGAGAACGACCGTAGATATCAACGACGATCTGCTGATCGAGCTGAAGCGGGTTGCCGCTGAACGCCGGCAGTCCCTCAAGGAGCTCATCGAAGACGCCATCCGCTCTTCCCTCGCGTACAGAAAGAAGCCGCGGAACCAGAAGGAGATCCAGCATCTTGTCACCTACCGCGGCAGGGGCGTGCAGCGCGGAGTGAACCTCGACTGTATGCGCGAGCTTCTCGACATCATGGAAGGCTCATCGTGATCCTCGCGGACGTGAACGTGCTCGTCTACGCCCACCGCGAGGAATGCGAGCGGCACGAAGAGTACCGGGCCTGGCTGGAGGGGGTGCTTTCCGGCGGTTCGGCATTCGGGGTGTCGGAGATCGTGCTCAGCGGCTGTATGAGGATACTCACGCATCCCCGGATCTTCGCCCCCCCGACACCGGCACCCCGGGTCCTCGAGTTCATCCGGCAGGTGCGCGAGCACCCGCACGCCGTCGTCATCTCGCCGGGGCCGAGGCATTGGGGCGTGTTTCTCGACCTGTGTCGAAAGACCGGCGCCCGCGGCAACCTCGTGGCTGATGCCTACCTGGCGGCTCTCGCCATCGAGTCGGGGAGCGAATGGATCACGACGGACCGGGATTACGCCCAGTTTCCCGGTCTTCGCTGGCGGCACCCGCTGGCGTGATGGTGTAGGGCTTCACCGCGCCAGACTGGCTATCTTTGTGTTCGACCGTCCGCGCGATACGGCAACTGTCGAACTGAGAATACGTGATGGGTTGATCGATCACATGAGCGCTGCCCGTCTTATACGGGTGTGGTCAAAATAGAGCCTGCTAACGGTGCCGTTGCCCCTCGTACATGGCATCGAGATGTACGGGGAGGGAAAGAGTGAAGCCGTGGCACGCCTAGAGGATAGAATGGCCCAACCTGAAGCTCGCGTGGATCAGCCGCGAGTTCTCGTGGCGGGACTTCATGCGGGGTGTCTCCTCTCGGCGGGCATGGTATCATCGATCGCGGCAGCCGCAAAGGAGCGGGGGCACGGGAGGCACGTATGCAGAAGCAGATCACGTCCGTCGGCGATCTCCTGGATGCTCGAGGCAGACTGGCCACGAGCGGCTGGGCGAAGCAGCCGCTGCTGCGCTACGACCGCCGCCGCGTCGGCGCCTCTCCCCTCCGCATCAAGGAGTGGGACTACTACGAGGTCGTCAACCCCGAGTACGGGATCGTCCTGCTCGTCTACGACATCGGCTACCAGGGCCGCGCGGTGGTCAAGTGGATGGATTTCCGGGCCGGCACCTTCGAGGAGCACGGCCCCACGCTCTGGCTCACGCGCGGCAGCATGGGCCTGCCGCCCAGCTCGGAGGCCGGGGACGTCGTGTTCCACCACGCAGGCGTCCGGTGGGAGTGCCGCAGAAGCGGTGACGGGGTGCGCAGCTTCGAGTTCGCCTTCCCGGACTTCCGCGGCGGCGCGGGCCTGTCCGGAAAGCTGGATCTGACGCAGCCGTGCGGCCAGGACACCATGGTGAACGCGATCCCCTTCCGCCGAGCGACCCGGTTCGTCTACGCGCAGAAGATCAACTGCATGGTGCCCGACGGCCGGGTCAGGATCGGCGGCGACGAGTACCGCTTCTCGCCGGACAACCGCAGCCATGGCTGCCTGGACTGGAGCCGCGCGGTCTTCCCGTACCACGTCGAGTGGCGGTGGTGCACCGCCTCCGGGGTGGTGGGCGGCATCCCCTTCGGACTGAACATCGACTACGGGTTCGGTACCGAGTCGAGCAAGTCCATGATCTTCCACGACAACGTGGGCCACCACCTGGACAAGGCGCGCTACACCTTCGACCGGGCAGACCCGATGAAGGCGTGGACCTTCACCGACGACGACGGCCGCGTGGACCTCACCCTCAGACCGGTATGCATCGAGCGCGGCGGCACGAACTTCGTGGTGCTCCGGATGAGCGTGTTGAAGGCCTACGGATTCTTCAGCGGGCGGGTGCGCCTCGACGACGGCCGATGGATCGAGGTCGGCGAATCCGATCGGTTGTTCGGCTCGGCCGAGGCGGTGGAGAACTACTGGTAGCGTCGCGGTCTGGGCGAATCGGACCTTCACGGCTACGCCTGCATCGACTTCAGTCTCCTCGGCCCGTTCATGAAGAAGAGCACCATCCACACGCAAACGCTGAAGTAGCCCGAATGCCAAATGACGAAGCCGAGGCCGCCCCAGGCCGCGAGGTCCTTGGTCTCGTGCACGACGAGGAATGCGTCCCGAACCGCCTCTATGCCGGTTCTGATCGCGGGGACGGGTACGGCCGACTGAAGCTGCGCGAGGGCGCTCGGCCAATACACGACGGGAAGATTGAAAAGAAGCTCGAAGCCGCCATAACCGACGCACCAGACCGTCATGATGATTGTGAAGATACGGAACAGCCTCAGTTCCTTCCTCGACCTCTCGTCTTTCACAGCGTGGACCCGCTTCAACTGGATGAGCACCAACGGGAAGATTAGAACGAACCCGATGGCCCAGAGGGTCTCCTCGATTGCGAACAGGAGGTTGATCTTGGTGATCGTCGCGCTCGTTGCGAAGAACTGCGCGAGAGCGATGCACGCGAAGAGCACATAAGGAGTCTTCGTCTCCAGGAAATCCATGAAGACGCCTCGGCGGCTCCCCGCGGGCGCCGGTACCTCCTTGTTCACCTGCAGCAGGCCGAGCATGATCAGGGCAGCGAATGAGAGTTCGGCGAAGATGGCCATGCACCTGATTAAGAGCGAACTGTTGGCCACGCTGTCGAACCAGGCCAACTGCTCGAGGTAGCTCGAGACGAAGACGGCACGATAGGCGGCGACCAGAACGAAGACAAGTCCCAACACCCGCATCCATTTCCGGTAGCCTTCGTATTCGACCTCGTTCACCCGTTTCGACTTGAAAAAGACGACCAGGCAGGCAGCAAGATTGATGCAGTTGACGGCCACCAGGGTTCCCCACCATCGCCAGGCCCAGGTCCATGTGTTCATGGGCAGCCTCCTCCGTCTGCGAGTCTATCCCGCGTTCCACCTACCGGATCAGCCATTGGGACAACGGGAGATGTACTCTTACCTTTCCCGGACTAACGACTATAGCATGGAATGACCTGTTTCCCCCCCGTCAGAACCAGCCTGTAGCAACATGATGCGTGCGGCTTTGGGAAGTCCTTACCATGCGTAAGATGGAACAATAAATCCCGAGCCGGCAAGGGTCTCCGAGCACGCTGAAATTTGACGAGCGCCTGCGTCCCGGGTGATACTCGAAAGCGATACGGTGCTGCTGTGCGGGATTGAAGTACAGAGCCGGGACTGATGGGCAGAAATCGCCGGGAAACACTGAAAAATGAGGGATCGGAAGTCCTGCGGGCGGCTGTTGGCAGTTCCTATCGGATGCTGAGCGCGTATGCTATACTGGACCCTGGCGCACCCGATGATGGGCGCCGCAAGGAGGCTTACCATGAAGAGAACGAGTATCGCCATTCTGGTCCTGGCGCTCGTGCTGGCTGGCGTGGCAGCGTCGGCCGAGGACATCAAGATTACCTACTGGCAGTACTTCTACGAGTCCAAGGTCAATCTGATGACCGAGCTGATCCAGAAGTTCGAAGCCCAGAATCCGGGCATCAAGGTCGAGCAGGTCACCTTCCCCTACGAGAGCTACTTGGCGAAGGTGGCGGCAGCGGTCCCCGCGGGCGAAGGACCGGAGGTCATCACCCTCTTCTACGGCTGGCTGCCCCTCTGGGTGAAGTCGGGATACATCCAGCCGCTGTCTCCCGTCGATTTCAGTGCTGACTACTTCAAGAACAACTTCTATCCCCTCGTCGCAGAATCGGTGAACATCGGCGGAAAGAACTACTCGGTCCCCACGGCGGTGCGGGCACTGGCATTCTTCTATAATAAGAAGCTCTTCAGGGACGCGGGCCTGGACCCCAACGTCCCCCCGAAGACCCTCGACGAACTCGTCGCGTACGCGAAGAAGCTGTCCAAGTACGACGCCCAGGGTAACCTTGTGCAGGCCGGTCTACTCATGCAGCCAAACGGGCAGGGGCACGTGTGGATCCGCGAAGTTCTCTTCCGGCAGTTCGGCGCCGTGCCCTACAGTGCGGACGGGCGGAAGGTCACCTATGCCAGCCCTGCGGGCATCCAGGCCTTCCAGTGGTACATGGACCGGATCACCAAGGACAAGGTCGGGTATCCGAATTTCACCACTGACGATGTGACGGCGTTCATTGCCCAGAAAGCCGCCATGAACATCGACGGCTCGTTCAGAATCGCGACGCTCAACGCCGTCAAGGATCTCGAGTGGGGGATTGCGGAGCTGCCGACCAACAAGGGCATCAAGTCGAACTTTGCCTCGTTCTGGACGCACTCCATCGTGACTGGCGTGAGCGGCAAGAAGCTCGAGGCCTCGGTCAAGTTCCTCAAGTACATCACCTCGCCCGAGGTCCAGGAGTTGTGGCTGCAGAAGGTCGGCGAGCTGCCCGCCACGCCGAGCCTCTCCGAGAAATACAAGAACGACCCCGTGATCAGCGTGTTCCTGAAGGGACTCGCCTACGCGCACGCAACGTCCTACGTGGACGAGGCCGGGCAGCGGACCATCATGGTGAACGCGGTGGACGCGGTGAACCTCAAGAAGAGCGATCCCGGCGAGGTGCTGAAGGCCGCGGCTGCGGAAGAGCAGGCGCTCATCGACAAATTCTGGAAGTGATGAATCGGTAGTGTGACGAACCGCGGAGGGACGCGAGAACATGACGCTCGCCGGCAAGAAAGCCATGACGGCCTACGCGTTCCTCGCCGTCCCTCTGCTGTTCTTCGTCTGCGTACGCTTCGGTCCCATGCTCTACATGATGGCGATGAGCCTGACGGACTGGAGCGTGCTTCGAAAGACGCTCCACTTCGTCGGGCTGGACAGCTTCCGCGCCATCTTTGCTGACCCGGTATTCCTCCAGGCGCTCGGCAACACCGCCCGGTACGCGGTCTTCGGCGCTCCGATCGTCATCGTCATCAGTCTCGGACTCGCCCTCCTGCTCGACCGCATAGGGAAAGGCAGGGGCCTGTTCAGGTTCATCTATGTCCTGCCCTACATCACACCCGTGGTGGCGGTCAGCTGGGTCTGGCGCTGGATGTTCCAGACGCCGCCCCTCGGCATCTTGAATGCGGCCCTGGGGAAGCTCGGACTGCCCGCCATGGAGTTCCTCAACAGTACCGCCCAGGCCCTTCCTTCGATTCTCGTCGTCAACGTCTGGATCGAGCTCGGCTACTGCACGACCGTGTTCCTAGCGGGCATCCAGACCATTCCACGGGGCTTCATCGAGGCGGCCCGGATCGACGGCGCATCGGGGCGGAAGGTCCTGACCGCCATCATGCTCCCCCTCCTCCTGCCCGTCACGCTGTTCCTGACCGTGATGGAGGGCATACAGTTCCTGCGGATATTCACGCAGGTCTATAACATGTCGACGCAGGCCACGGGAGGGCCGCTCAACTCGACGAAGTCGGCGGCGCTGTACATCTACCAGAAGGCCTTCACCAACTTCGAGATGGGCGTCGCGGCGGGCGCGAGCATCGTCCTCTTCACGATCATCATGGCCGTGACCCTGGTCCAGATGAAGTTCTTCGACCGGAAGCTGAACTATTGAGGAATCGGGCATGATGAGCGCCAGGAAGAACGGGGGCGTCGCCGCGTATGCGATCCTGACGTTGTTGTCCGCGATCATGCTCTTTCCGTTCTTCTGGATGCTCCTTTCGAGCTTCAAGGACGCGACGCAGATCTTCCAGATGAAGGTGTTCCCCACACGGCCGACGCTGGACAACTATACCTACATCTTCTTTTCCCGGAACTCGAAGTTCCCGCAGTGGTTCCTCAACAGCGCGATCGTTGCAGTCTGCACGACGGTGTCGGTCCTCTTCTTCGATTCCCTCGTCGGATACACCCTCTCCAGCTTCCACTTCCCGGGCAAGAAGTTCATCTTTCTCCTCATCATCAGCACGCTCATGATCCCGACGGAGATGCTCGTCATTCCCTGGTACGCGATGGCGAGGTCCCTGAAATGGGGGAACACCTACTGGGGCATCATGTTCCCCGGTATGATCAGCGCGTTCGGTGTCTTCCTCATGCGGCAGTTCATGGGCACCATACCCCACGACCTCATTGACGCCGCGCGCGTCGACGGGGAGGGCGAGCTGCGCATCTTCCTCACGGTGGTCATGCCCCTCGTAGCGCCCGCGCTCGCCACCCTCGCGATATTCAATTTTATCGGGAACTGGAATGCGTTCATGTGGCCGCTGATCGCCGTGTCGAAGCCGAGGATGTTCACCCTGCCGGTGGGGCTTGCCAACTTCTCCGGCGAGGCCGGCAGCGACTGGCACTACATCATGACCGGGGCCACCGTCTCGATGATGCCGCTTGTGTTCGTGTTCATCCTGTTCCAGAAACAGATCGTCCGCGGCATCGCCATGACGGGACTGAAAGGCTAGCCGAGTGAGCGAACGTTTTTCCCGCGTCTACGTCGACCGCGTCCTCGACCCCTCGTACCGCAACTGGAAGCGGCTGTATTGCGCCGATGCGATGGACGTGCACAAGGCTCACCTCGTCATGCTCCGCGAGCGAGGCATCGTGCCGCCCGCGGTCTCGGAGGCGATCAAGCGCGGCATCGATGCCATCGAGGCATCCTGCCGCTGGCCCGATTCGATTCCGGACGGCGCGGAGGACCTGTACTGCGTCTTCGAGGAGAAGCTGGAGCTGGCCGCGGGAGCCGAGAACGCGGCGTGGCTCCACACGGCGCGCAGCCGAAACGACATGGACACGACGGTTTTCCGCCTCGCGCTCAGGCGCGCCCTGCGCGGCTTCCTGGAGGAGCTCGCCGCCTGCTGCACGGTGTGCATGGAGCGCGCCCGGGCGGGCGTCGGCGAGCTGACCGTGCTCTTCACGCACGGCCAACCGGCCAACGCCTCGACGATGGCGCACTACCTCTCCGGGTTCCTGCTCGAGCTCCTCGAAGGAGCCGACGCACTGATCCAGGCGATGGATTCGGTGGACCGATGCACGCTGGGCGCCTGCGCGATTACCGGAACGGGTTTCCCGATCGATCGCGGAAGGACGGCCCAACTCCTGGGCTTCCGGGCGCCCGTGCCGAACACCTACCAGGCGATCTCGACCTCCCACTGGCTGATCAGGCCCGCCTCGGCGATGAGGCTCCTGCTGTCCGATGCGGCGCGCCTGGCCGCGGACCTCCTGCACAAGTCCAGCTGCGAGGTCGGCCTGGTCGACTTCCCCGACGATCTCGTGCAGTCGAGCAGCATCATGCCGCAGAAGAGGAACCCGGTCGTCCTCGAGCACATCCGAATCCAGGCGGGACTGGCGGCGGGCGTGTGTGTCTCCATCGAGGACCTCTTCCGCAGCGTGCCGTTCCAGGACGTCAACGAGGTGGCGGACGCCCCGGTGACCGACCTGCTGGACGCGATCGCGACGGCAGGCTCCTGCTTCGCCCTGGTCGCGGAGACCGTGCGCAAACTGAGGTCGAACGCTGCGCGGGCACGCGAGATTGCCGTTGCCTTCGGCGTGACGACGACGGAGCTGGCCGACACCATGGTGCGCGAATGCGGGATCGGATTCCGCGCGGCCCACAGGATCTGCTCGGCCTTCGCGCGCTCGGGTGGAGACAAGGCAAAGCTTCGCGCGGCGTTCCTCGAGTCGACGGGCGCCGACCTGGCATGGACGGATTCGCGCATCGACGAATGCCTCGACCCCGGGCGCTTCATCGCGGTGCGCAGGACCGCGGGCGGCCCGGCACCCGAGGGCATGGAGAGCGTGTTCGCCGCCGCCGAGGCAGGACTGTCGCGCCTGCGCGCGGCCCTGGACGAGATGCGCGAGCGAAATGCACGGGCCGCACGAGAGCTGGCCACGGCCTGGAAGGGGCTGGCGTAGCGTGAGGATAGTCCATCGGCATGGCGGCGATCGGCACGGCGGAGCTCGCCACCCCTTCCGCCTGCCACCTGCTGGCCTTCGGGCCCTCTCTACGTCCTCAGCAAGCCCTCGATGTCGAACTTCTTCATCTTGAGAAACGCTTCGACCACCCTCTTCGACCGGGCCGGATCGGCCATCAACTCCTCCAGCATCCGGGGCACCACCTGCCAGCTCACTCCGAACCTGTCCTTGAGCCAGCCGCGCTGTCCCTCGCTGCCTCCCTCTGAAAGACGATTCAAGAAGTAGTCGATTTCTTTCTGGTTCTCGCAGGTGTGGAACAGCGAGACTCCTTCGGTGAAGGAGAACTGGTGGGGCTGGGCGCTGTCCATCACGGTGAACCATTGGCCGCCGAGGGAGAACTTGCCGTAGTTCAGCGTACCTTCCCTGTCGGGTTCCTGGCCGGCGCCGTAGCGGCTGATGGTGCCGACCGAGGAATCCTTGAAGAGTGAAGTGTAGAACCGCAGGGCTTCCTCGGCCCGCCCGCAGCGGTCCTGCGTGAACATGAGGGAAGGGAAGGCCTTTCCTCGACAAGGGCCTCCGGAATCCCGACTTCGCCCGCAAGCTCCTCGGCTGGGAACACTCCGGCTTCTCCATCGATTATGCGAACTGGAATCGTAGCACGCCGCGGCGTACAGTCGGGGCCTGAAGAAAAAAGAAGGGCGCCTTCAGCCGTAGTTTCTGGCAGAAACACTGAAGGCAGCCCCGCCGGATAGAAGCTATCCTTGCCGCACTGTAGCTCTGGTCCGGCTCTTTCTTTAAGAGGGGGAGTCGGATGCAGAGAT